>JBKJPT010000077.1:0-3468 GCA_046595075.1 Flavobacteriales bacterium | reverse complement strand
CTCAACACCGCCGTGGGTGGTGGTGGCTTCTGTGTGCCGATAAGTTCGGATCGACTGATCTTCACCAGCCCTCCAATCCAGTTTGTCGCAGCTGGTGAAGATCAGTCGATCCGAACTTATCGGCACACAGAAGCCACCACCACCCACGGCGGTGTTGAGCGCGCTTTGTGTGGTGCTTTGCGTACCAGGGTTGTTCCAGTCGCTGAAGTTGCTGGTGTTGTCGATGATGCGACGACCAGCAGGATCGCGCAGGACGTAACCACCCACGAACGAGCCCGTCTGCATACCATCACCGAAGCTGTCGGTAACACGTAGGCGGTAGCACCCGTTGGCCAAGCAACACTGCACGGCGATCTCGGCATTGCTCAAGAGACCAGCACCGCTGCACACCGCAGGACCACCACCAATGGGTAGGATCTCGTATCCCGTTTCGTTACCGAAGGGATCGGTGGTGAAGTCGATGGTCACCGCGTTGGAAGTGCAGTTGTTGTCGCTGATGCAGATGGAGAAGGTGCCGGGCGTATCGAAAGTGGAGTGGTAGGAGACCCGCACATAGTAGGTGGTGTTCGGGCTCACGCTCCACTGGCTGCTGATGTCGGTGAAGCTGAAATCACAATCCACTTCGATCAGCCCAGCGCAGGTTCCCTGGAAAAGATCCACGATGGAAATGTTCGTGGTGCCTTGAGCGAACGTCCAGTTGATGATATTGTTGGTACCGGAGTTGAACGTGTACCAGACATCGCCGTGTGGGCCACCATCGCAGCTGGGTTCAGCGGCACTTTGCAAGGAGTTGAGCGTGGTACCCGTTACCGCATTGGCGGGGCAAGACCCCAGCGGGTTCACGGTCAACGGAACAGCGTTCACGCAATCATCGTTCGCTGGTGGGGGCGGCGTGGCGTTCAAGCAAATGGTGAACGAACCTCCCTGTCCAGCTTCCGAACCCACCCTGATCAGATAGGTGGTGTTCGGCGTGGTAGGTATGTTGCCGCTGAGGGCAGCACCACCGATCTGGCAGTACACCGAGGTGCCAGCGCATGAACCTTGGAGCACTTCCACCAGGATCGAGGCGAAGTTGAACGTGGGGAAGGCGAAGCTCACCGAGGTGTTGGGGCCCGAGTTGAAACTGTACCACACATCATTGTACGGACCACCGACGAAGCATGAGAAGGCAGTGCCTTCATCATCGGCAGCACTGTTGTCACCGGCAACCGCATTGGCCGGGCAGTTGGCCGGGGTGTTCACCGTGAGCGGCTGTGCGGTCGCACAATCATCGTTGGCCGGCGGAATGAGCACACTGATGTCCAGCGTGTAGTTGCCGAAGTCCGTGGCACTGAAACCGTCCACAACGATGTAGTAGGTGATGCCAGCAGTGACACTAAGGCCGCTGATACTGGAGACCCATGCGTTGGCGAACAGCGGAGCACTGCAGTTGTCATCACTACAGCCCACAGGCACACCGCTGCATGTGTTCGCGTACACATACAACTTGGTGTCGTAGTTGGTGGTTCCAAGGCACATGCTCAAACCCAGGATCTGGTTCACAGGTGGGGTGTAGCTGTACACCAGGTCCAAACCACCATCGGTTCCGAAACCACCGCAGCCGTTGCCGTTATAGTTGTTCAAGTAGCCGTTGGTGCTACCAGTAACAGTGGTGGGCACGCTGGGGATATTGATCGCCACCGAGCACAGTTCACCCGGAAGTGGGACGAAGGCCTGGATGTTGAGCGTATAGGCGAAGAAGTTGGGCAGTGGGCGCGAATCGATGATGAGATAGTACGAACCCACACCGAGGTTCACGATCCCACTGGCCGTTCCGCCTACCACGGTGTTCACCGCATTGGCGATGCAAGCGCCCGTATTGGTGCAGTTGCTGCTGCTCTTCAGGAACCAACCGCCGAAGGAACTCGTGGGCATGGTCATGCCGATCTGGTAATCGCCAGCGCTGCTGATGTTGAGGCGATAGATGAAGTCCTCACCGCCGCCATAGTTGGCACCCAAGCCGCACTGTGGACCGCCCACATCATTTCCCGTGCCTTGGGTTGTGTTGCTGTGCGTGTACGGGAAGGAGTTCACATCCAGCGGCAGCGCACAGGTCCAACCCGGAGGCGGGCAGAAGGTGCTGGTACCATTGTAGGCACCTAGGTTCTTGTCGCATGCACCGTCACTTTCGTGAGCAAGTACCACGACCACGCTCGTACCGATGGGGAAGGGTCCGAGGTTTTGGGTAGGCGATAGGTCGGTGAGACCAGTGATCGGTGTTTGAGGCACACCGCCAACGGTGTACTCAAGATCCGTCGTGGCCGCATCTCCGGTGAAGGTCACCGTAACGCCCAGAGAGAAGTTGTATGTACCGCAGGTGATCAGCTCATCCACGGTGCCGTCAGGTTGAATGCAACCAGGCGTGCATTGTGCTTGGAACACCCAAGTTTCTTGGGCACCATCTGCGCACGTGTTATCGCTTGGGCTATCGATCTCGATGAACATGTCCTGACCGGTGGATGTGCCGGTGACATTGAAGAGATCGGCGAAGGATCCCGTGAGGCTGGGAATGGGTGTGCCGTTGTTATCGGTTCCGCTGTATGCGCGGATCACGTCACCTGGATCCATTTGGCCGTCCACGAACGTGACGGTAACGGTTTCGCCGGAGGTGGGTGTATGGAACGTGAACGTGCGCGGATCGTTGGTGCGATAGCAGTGGGAGATGTTCACTGGAACACCGCAGACCAGATTGATGGTACAGTTGCTGAAGAAGCTACCGAGATCAGCAGCGCAACCGCTGGCACCGTTCGATACGGTCACGTCCACCTGCACGTTGGTGCCGAAGTTCACTGGGATCGCGTTCGATCCGAGGACACCAACCATGCTGCCGGGACCACCGGGCGTTGCCACCCAGTTGATCGTGTTCGGCCCGCCACCAAGGCTGGTGATGTTCACGAACACGTTGAAGAACGAACTTCCGCAATTGTCAACCGCCGTTCCGCTCGCGATCACCGGTGTGTTCACACAGGTCAAGCTCAGGTTGAAGGCCAATGGCGTTGTGGCGCCGTCGAACGGAAGCACGTAGATGTAGTAATCCGTTCCAGCAGTGGCGGTCCATGTGACCTGGCTACTGCTGAAGGTGTTGCAGAAGTCATCATCAGAAGCGAGGCAGTTCAAAGCGCCGCACGTGCCCGTGAAGACGAACATCTTAGTGTCCCACTGTGGCGTGCTGGGGCAAAGGCTGGCGGTAACACTTCCGCAGAGGTCACTGGCCTTGTACCAAACACCACCAGCGTCGTTCATCAGAAAACCACCGCACACTCCGCTGGGAGCACCAGTGGTGGTAGCATTCACGCAGGTGCCAGCGAGTGTTTCGCCGCAGAGGATCGGCTGGGCATTGATGCAAAGATCATTGGCCGGTGGTGGTGGGCATGCAGCCCCAGCGGTCACCGTTGCCGTGTAAGGTCCGAAACCGTAGATCGCCAAGTA
>JBKJPT010000280.1:0-3882 GCA_046595075.1 Flavobacteriales bacterium | reverse complement strand
GAAGATCTTCCGCCCCTACGTGATCTCGCACGATCATCCCGCCATTGTCAATAACATAAGGGATCGTCACCGTGAACGTGCTGCCCTTGCCCTGCTCGCTCTTCACCGAAATACTTCCGCCCTGCATTTCCGCGAGCCGCTTGCTGATGGTGAGGCCGAGACCAGTGCCGCCATACTTGCGCGTGGTATCGCTGTACGCCTGCGTGAATTCCTCGAAGACCTTTTCCAAACGGTCAGGAGGAATACCGATGCCGGTGTCGATCACATCGATGGCGAGCACGCACCGATCCGGATGAAGATCCTTCACAGCCGTCCGGATGGTGACCGATCCACGTTCTGTGAACTTCACCGCGTTCCCAGCAAGGTTCAACACGATCTGGTTCAAGCGCGTGGGATCGCCGTTGAGCATGGGCGGCACATCCACACCGATCTCCACTTGCAGTCCGATGCCCTTCTCTTCCGCTTTGAACCGCAGGATGTCGCGCACATTGCCCACGACCTTCTGGGGATCGAAGCCCACCTTCTCCATGTCGATCTTGCCCGCTTCGAGTTTGCTTAGGTCGAGAATGTCGTTGAGGATCACCAGCAGGTTCTCGCTGCTCTGCGCAACAGCGTCGAGGTACTTCTCCTGTGCCGGCAAATGCTCGTTGCGTTTGAGGATGCCCGTCATGCCCATGATGGCGTTCATCGGCGTGCGGATCTCGTGGCTCATGTTGGCCAGGAATTGCTGCTTCACCTGTTCGCTGTGCTCAGCGTGTTCCTTGGCAGCGTTCAACTCCACGGTGCGCAGCTGCACCTTCCTTTCCAACAGATCGCGCTGGTGGCGCAGGGAACGCGTACGCCATTGGATGAAGAGCAGCACGGCCCCGGCAAGGATCAACACGCCCAGCACTTTCGCCCAGATGGTGAGATACCACGGCGGCAGGATAGTGATGCGCAAGGCGATCGCATCAGCGTTCCAGATGCCGTCGCGGTTGAGTCCCCAGACCTTGAAGGTGTAGTCGCCCGGATCGAGGTTCGTGTAGTTCGCCGAGTGCGCCCGGCCCGCATCGATCCGCTGCCGGTCGTAGCCTTCCATCTGGTACTGATAGGTGCGGCTGCCCAGCGCGATGTAGTCCATGCTGGCGAAGTCGATACTGAGCATTCCGGCTTCGGCGTAGGGGATGGACAGTTCCTTCGCGAGGTGCGCGGGCACGTTCAGCAAGGCATCCGGATCGCCGAGCCCGATGGAGCGGTTCGCCAGTTTGATGTCCGTGATGGCCATTTCCACCGGCCGCTCATCCGTGCGCAGGTCGCGCGGATGGAAGTAGTTGAAGCCGCTGACGCCACCGAAGAAGAGCGTGCCATCTGGTGTCTTGCAGAAGGCGTAGCGGTTGAACTCGTCGTTCTGCAATCCATGACGGGCATCGAAGTTGAATGCCGTTCGTGTCATCGGGTCGAAGCGCGAGAGCCCTTTGTTGGTGCTCAGCCAGAGTTGTCCGTCGTCGTCGTTGAGCACTCCGTAGATCACGTTGTTCGGCAATCCGTTCCGCGTGGTGAAGCGCTCGAACCGTCCGGTGCGTTTGTCCATGCGGCAAAGGCCTTCGCCATTGGTGCCGACCCAGAGGATGTTCGTGTCCTTGGGATCGTTGAGCAAGCTGAAGATCACATCCGTGGCCAGTGAACTGGTGTCCGATGGGATGTTCCGATAGTGCTTCCACGCACGGGTGCGCGGGTCCAGGCGCAGCAGCCCCATCATGGTGCCCAGCCAGAAGGTGCCGTCCACATCGTGTTGGATGGCGTGTACGAATTGGTATTCCCCCCCTAGGTTATCCACGAGATAAGGCACGCTCATGAACCGCTCGCTGCGCGTATCGAACAGGCCCAGGGCGTTCACGCTGCCGAACGCGATGAGCGAATCGCCACATGCGTGCAACGGAAAGCTAACGGGCACCGCCGGATCATTGAAACACGTGGAGTTGTTCTGGCGCTCGTCCTTTCTGCACAGCTTACCGTCGCCGGACGACCAGACCATACCGTTTGGTGATTCCACGAAAGAACAATCACTCCAGCGGTAGTCGGATGTCTTTTCGCTCTCCATCACCACACGCGTTGGTGCCGGGGCGAAGCTCGAGCGTTCCGGGTCGAACACATGGATCTTGTCGGTCGCGGCGATCACCACACGGCCATCGGTGAGCGAGGCCATCCAGTACGATGAGCCTGACCACTGCGTATGGAAACGCTCGATGCGCGGGTCATAGATGTAGAGTCCATAACCGAAAGTGCCGATCCAGATAACTCCGCTGCGGTCTTGAAAGAGGCATTTGACATCCATGGGCCTGTTCGACTCATCGAGCGTTCGCAGTTCCGACCACCGGCCGGTCCGGGTATCAAAGCGCCAGAGACCGTTCGTCCTTATGATCCATAGGCGACCATCCTTATCGACCATTCCGCGTTTCGGGTGACCCCCATCAAGCTGTTCGGCTGGGATCGGTCGTTCGTGCCTCGTTGCATCGTCGATCTCCGTTACGGTTCCGGTGCCTGTAACGCGATACGTGACCGGCCTGCTCGCATGGGGCACCATCAACTCTGAGAAGGTGAAGGACCCACGCGCGCTAATGATCCGCGCCGCATGCTCCTCTCGTGCGCGGGCCAGGTCAATGATCCCCTGCTCATCGCGGGTGTTGATGTTCAGGTAGTCCGTGGTAAGGACGGTATGGTCCACCACGAGCCGGGCGAACGCGCGCAGATTGCCGGCATGGTCGATGAACAAGCCCCCGTTGTGCACCTCAACGAAGCGTTCCGGAAGTGTCCAGGGCCCCCACGCCATGTCGGCGGTGGTGTCCGGTCGGATCCGATAGAGCTCCCAACCTCCATTGAACCAGATGTTGCCAACGGCATCCTCTACGATGGAATAGACGCTGGGAGGATTTCCTGAGCGGTATTTCCCAATGTCTTTCACATGCGGTATGTGGTGAAAGCGTTCCGTGGCCGGATCGAACACGTCCAGCCCACTGTTGGTGCCGATCCAGAGCAGGCCTTTGCTGTCCTCGTATACCGCATGGATGTGGTTATCACGTACCGAGCTGCTGTCTTGCGTATCGTGCCGGTACACCTTGAAGTTGTACCCGTCGTAGCGGTTCAGCCCATCCTTGGTGGAGAACCACATGAAGCCGACGCGGTCCTGGATGATGCCACCCACCATGCCCTGCGACAGACCATCCGCGATACTCAGGTGGCGGACGGGAATGTGAAGGGGCTCGACCTGCGCAAGCGACGCAACCGTCATCAGTTGCCCGATGACGAACGAGAGGGCAATGCGCGCTCCGGTGCTCATGGGGTGAAGATCCCCTTGCTCATGGCATACACCACGATGCCCGCCGTGTTGCGCGCACCGATCTTCTGCAGGATGTTGTTGCGGTAACCTTCCACCGTTCGCGGGCTCAGGAAGAGCTTGCCGGCGATCTCCGTGGTGGTGAGCTCCTGGCAGATCAAGCGCAATACATCCAGTTCGCGTTCGGTGAGCGGGTCCACATCGCTGAAGATGGGCTTGATCTTCTCCTTCTTCACCAGGCCGTGCAGCATCACGCGGCTCACCATCTCACTGAAGTGATAGCCGCTGGTCGATACCGATCGCACGGCGTTCTCGATCTCGTCCGGCTCGGCGGTCTTCAACACGTATCCGTTCGCGCCCAGCTCCATCAGGTGAACGATGAACTTCTCCTCGCTGTGCATGCTGAGCACGATCACTTTCACATCGGGGTGATCGGCGCGCAGGCGCTTCATGGTCTCCATGCCGTCCATTACGGGCATCTCCAGGTCCAGCAGCACGATGTCGATCGCGTTCCCCTTCGAATGCTCCAACGGTGAGGAACTGCTCACCGGCCTGAAGGGGAACGCGAT
>JBKJPT010000245.1:0-3966 GCA_046595075.1 Flavobacteriales bacterium | reverse complement strand
GCTCTTCGGATCACGTGAACCATCCTTCGATGCTTTCTCGTTGCCCACTTCACCGCCCGTGGTGCCACCGCTCGGGTTGCCCGTGCGTGCATTTTGGTCGCGGTTCTGGTCGTACGCGCCAGTGCTGCCGGTCTTGTTGTCTTGGGCACCAGTGGGCGTAGTGTCCTTGTTCTCCTTGCGATCTGCCATTGTAGAAGGGGTTGTTGGTTATGCTTCCGGCCGGTCCGCTTTCGGAGCTTCGACCGGAGGCCGGATCGTTCGACGCAAAGGATCCGCCATGCGGTCGTTAAAGGACCGTCGCGTGTTCGTGCAACCGCTGGAGCACGCACTGTGCGCGGTACTTAGCACTTCTTCCCGCTATTGGCAGCACGCATCGCGGTGATCCTTGATCGAGGAAATAGGACAACAGCACCGATCCGTATCGTGGAAAATCGACCACACACAATTGCTCTTTGCCTACGCACCGCGCACTATTCAGCGTGGTACGGATAGTGCGGTCCTTCGATCGGAACCAACGCGCCATGATACGCTGGGTCATCATCTTCGCCATCATCGCCATCATCGCTGGCGTTTTCGGTTTCACGGGTATTTCTGCCGGGGCGGCAAGTATCGCTAAAGTCATCTTCTTCATCTTCCTGGTCATCGTCGTGCTCTCGCTGTTGTTCGGTGGCATGATGTGGAAGAAGGGGAATTAATACCAAGGGCCATATGTCGTCGTTCCACCTTCTTACCATGAACAAGATCATCGATCGCCTGAATGTGCTAGCGGGACGCCATGAACGTTTCATCTTCGACCTGCGGGGCAATTGTTTGGTGTATACGGGCGTGATCGCTGCCTATGATGGCGCCCTTTCCAACGCACTACAAGGGGATCCCTCCGCAGCGATCCTGCATGCCCTTGATCACGACGGCATCGTGGGCGCATGGAAGGAAGGAGGTTCCAGCCGCTCGCGCTTCGCCAGCTGCCGCTTGTTCACCGATCAAGCGAGCGCCCTGCGGTTCGCGAAGCAGCAGCAACAGCCAACAGTGTTCAACCTCAACCGCGATCTGGAGGTGCAGGTGGATCCGGTCCCTGCCTTCGTGCAAACAACAGTGCTGGATATTCCACCGGCGCTTTGGACGGAGCGCAACAGTCGTCCGGTTCTGCAGTCCATGTAGGAGTGGCCGTGTAGCATGGCTGCACGAACCATGCTTGCGTCACTTGCTATGATCCTTGTACCGATGTGCGCCGACGTGAATGCTTGGTAGCGAAGTGCGCTGCGAGTTGTAGCAGTAGAGCGCGGCTCAATGGTTTGGTCAGGTATCCATCGGCCTTGCAACTGGCCGATTCCTTTTTCAAACGCGCCTCGTCCCGACCAGAAATGAGGATCACCGGCAACTCGCTCCATTCCCGGTGCTGCTTGATGGCTCTGCACACATCCATCCCGTTCTCCGCTTCGAGCGCGATGTCCAAGTAGACGACAACGGGGTCCGACCGAGAAAGATCCTCCCAAGTGGGTGCCTTGGTGCGCACATCCACATTGTAGCCGGCGTTCTCCAATACACCTTTGGTCAACGTCAGGAAGTCCCGGTCGTCATCCACCACCATTACTGTTGCAGCATCATCGGTGGTTCGCATCATTCAACCGTACTGCGATCATGGTGCCATGAGTGCGAATTGCCCGATAGCTATGCACCGGGATATCCGGCAGTGATGCTGCTGCGACCACCCCTTGTTCAACTGCATGCCGCTCCATGCTTCGATCCCTTCTATCAGAGCAATCGATCATGCACATTCCGGGCTCAATGATCATGCACTGATCGCGTAACAGATTCCACACATCCGTGGTCGGGCTTCCGCACTAGGCAACAGCAGATCACGCCACCTGTACCCTGCCGCTATTCCCTTGTGCCTCGCACTGCATGCTCCCATAGCCTGAGATCGAAGCCCCGAACAGACCATTGCACAATTCAACGCCGATGAAGTTGCGGGCACTGATCATCACCAAACGGCCGCCGACAACACCGATGCTCAACTCGTTGCATTCGTCCGTTGTGAAGGCGTGAGCGGGGTTCAGCACTTCGATGAAGAAGGTGGCGGTGCCGTGGTCTTTTTCCAACAGGCCGCGCAGGAAACCGCGCAGTCCCTCTTCATCTACAGCCTCTTGCCTGAAGCGTGCCCGAGCGGCCAATAGTTCGCGTAACCATGGTACAAGGTCCGGGAGCGCTTCGCCTATCACCCCACCACGCGACCAGGTGCGCAAAGGCAACTGCGAGCCATGGTCTTTTACCACCATGAATTGCCGTGGCTCCATCACGCCTGCCTGCGCAGCAACGAGCTCGGCGGCCACATCGCAGAAGTAGCTGGCAGCCTCTGCTGCCTGCCGCACGCCGGGGAGAAAGGAGTAGCGCAAACCCATGTGGGATCCGCTGCCGATCTCGGGCCGATCCGGTGTTTTCATTGAGCCTTGGAACGAAAGAACCCCGCATGCGCGGGGTCCCTTTGTTCGAAGGAAGTTCACCACCGTGGTCGGCAATGCCGCACGGCCGTGACGTCAGGCGTTCCGATCCGAACTGCGATCACTGTTCTCGTCCTCCTCGCTGGAGGTGGAGGGAAGCTCATCGGTCGCACTTTTTTCCCAAGCGTTCTCTTCATTGGCGTTCGCGTAGCCACCTTGCGTGGGCGCCGTGCCCCGCTCCGAGCGCGATGTCTCTTCACTGCTCATGTCGGGGGAAACAGCGAAGCCGCCCTGAGTGCCGCTCAATGGTGCTGTGCCATCGGCCTTGCCCGTGATGTTTCTTCCACCAGCTTCGCCGCTGTCACGATCGTTGCCGGGCTGCCTGACCGTGTTCCTGCCTTGCGCTTGTCCAAGGTTGGTGTCCTGCGTTCCACCCAATTTGTCGCTCTGGGTCCCACCTGTGGTGTTGCCCTTCTTGTCCTTTTGGTCTGCCATCGTCTATAGGTTGTTTTGGTTCGTTGGTGGGCTGGCCACCTTCGTGGACTTCAGGTCACCGCTACGAGGAACGCAAATGCTTGACCGTGCCGGTAGCGTGCGTGCCCAACAGTACTGGGTAGAGGGTTCTGGGTACAACGGGCCACGGCGTTGTGGAATTCCCACCGCGTATCCGCTCCATCGGATACAGGATGATGACCGTTCATCTCTTCTGACGTTACCCCATTTGTACGAGTGCCAAGAACATCGTGAAAGAACGAACCCCGCTTGTCGCAGGGTTCGTTCGGGTGCGCGTGGGTCGTTCAGGGTCTGGTCTCAGGTGCAGGGCTGACCTGCTCGTTCGTAAATGGCTGTGGTGGATCGGGGCGCCTCGTCCCGTCCATGGGTTCAGTGCCGGTGCGATCGTTCATCACAGGGTAGCGGCGCTGCCACTCGTCGTATTGTGCGGGCGACAAGATCCCTTCGATCTCGCGGTTGCGTTGCTCGGTCAGCGTGGGGTATTCCTTGCTGGACCACGGCTCTTTGCCCAAGGCATCGTATCGCGCGTGGTAGCTCTTGTCCACGGCGCGCAAGCGGTCCAGTCGATCAGCATCGATGTTCATGTCTGTCGCCACGCGATCATCGAACATCGTCCAGCCTTGGTCAGTGGGCTGCTGTTGCGTGGTGCCTGTTCGCGGCGTAGTGGTGGACTGCGCCACCAGTGATGTGGTGACCACCACCATGGCGAGCACGAACCCCACTTTGCGTGCGGTTCTGAACAGCGGTTGCTGAACGCGCCTGCGCTTGGGTTCCGGTTTCGGTGTGGCGGGGTTTTGTTCCGGAACTTCTTCCGGTTGCGTTCCAGGTCGCGCTGGATATTCGGTGTACTGTTTCATGGGTTTCAGGTTTGATCGTGGCACCGCAGATCGGACGCCGATCCGTTCGGCGTTCGTGCTACCGCTGCGATCACCATAGCGTGCTGTGGAATATTGTGGAGACCCAGCACACTGTTGTTTCCAAGAGGCCACGATCACTGCGATCCGTGGTGAGCGCA
>JBKJPT010000057.1:0-5430 GCA_046595075.1 Flavobacteriales bacterium | reverse complement strand
CAGTTCGTTCTCCAACCCGGTAACACCCTTGCTGCGCAAGATCGCTTTCTCTTCTTCGGTGAGTTTGCGTGTTGTCACATTGATGCGCACCTCACGCCGAACTTCCTGACCGACTTCCCGGCGGAGTTCGATCATCTCGCGACGCAACTGGTCCATTTCGCGGCGGAGCTCATCGCGATCCGCAGGCTCCATGCCTTCTATCCGCGGAAGGTTCAGGATCCTTGCGAACGTGTCGCCCTCGGTCTCGCCAAGTGCACCGGTCAGGTTCATGGTGTTGCCGTTCCGCTGCACGGTCACGTTCACTTCATCCCCCGGCTCCATGCTGCGCACTGTTTCTGCAAGTGCTTCGAAGTCGGAGATGGACGTGCCGTTCACGCTGGTGATCACGTCGCCTTCCAAAATTCCCATTGTCGCTGCGGCAGTCCCATCTTCCACACTGCCGATCACTGCTCCGTTGGTTGCATCGATTTCATCCGCAGCTGTCACACCAAGAAACGCGCGTGGCTCGCCGGACCATCCCGCGTCGCCGAGGTAGTTCTCCCAGTCCCATTCGGCACTGCCCTCCGGGGCGCCTATGTTGTAGGAGTAGCTCATCTCCTTGTGCTCGGCGAGTTCAGCAGTGCCGTTCATCTTGCGGCCGTCGCGGTACCAGATCACCTTCACCTCTTCTCCCGGCTCGTGCGAGCGTACGAGTTCAGCCAGCACTTCCGGTCCGGTCACTTTCTCGCCATCGAGTTCCGTGATCACGTCGCCCTCTTGCAGGCCGAGCTTTGCGGCAGGCGTGTCGTCCACCACTTCGTTCACATAAGCACCTCCACCGTTCGGAGCTTTGCTTTTGCGCAAGAGTTCTTCGTTCAAGTCCTGTGTGCTCACACCCAAGTACGCGCTCTTCTCGCAGGTCACCGCCATTGGCGCATCCGAAGCAAATGGTGCTTCCGGGGCCATCGGCGGCATGGGGGCCATGCGCATGAAAACGCTGCCATCTCCTTCGTCATCGCCGAAACCCCGGATGTCGATGGTGACACCGCGCTCTCCGTTGCCCAAGCTCATGTGCTCCAGCACACCGAGTTCGCGCAATGCATCTTCCACTTGCGCATCGTCGGTGGCTTCGAACTCGCGTGTTACGCGTTTGGTCTCACCGTTCTCGGTGGTCACGATCTCTATCCGCACCTTACGGTCTGCGGGGCTTTGATCGGGTTCTTGTTGTGGCACCGTGGTTTGGAAGACGGCCGCCAGCGGGAGGAAATAGAAAGGCGTGGTCATGGCTGTTTCGCTTTGGTGCGGTGAAGCTATCCGCGCCCGAAAGGGATGGCTGTTAACGATCTTGAAAGAACGTTAACTAGGGGATGGGTGGTTGGCGCTGGGGCGAATGATCGCCGCAACTCACCGAACGATCCTCGCGCTCCTGCGCTGATCGAGATGGGACCACGTGATCAGGTACACACCGCGCGCCTGTTGAAGGAGATCGAGGTCGATCGTGTTGGTGGCGATGGATCGCGTGGTGATGATCGCCCCCAACGCATTATGGACGGTGATCGCCCCATCTGCTTCGGGAACTCGCACGCGGAAGAGGCCATCTGTTCCGTTGGACGTGACCGAGAACGAATGATCGTTCACCGCTTCGTTCACACCCACCGCGCTGGAGATGTGGATGTCGTCCAGTGCCAAATCGCTCAAATGGGTCGGGCCACGCACTCCACGGAAGCGCACGTTGATTACCGCGCCTGCATAGGGCGAGAGATCCACAAAGCCCGGAAGCCACACGTTGCCTTGATCACCTTCCACCGGTGGGGTGGCATCCAATTGCCATGTACCGTTCACCAATAGATCCACGTGCAGCGATCCCATGCCCGCGCCGAACATGTGGTAGCTGTACATGAGCGCCACTGTACCGCCGGGCACGGTGAAGCACGGTAGGAGCAAATGCGCCGAACCTCCAGAGCATGGCCCGGTGGCTTCCATGTATACATAGTGGCCTTGTGGTGTGCCATATGTGTGGTCCACATCGGGGCCGGTGTTCTGGGAGTTGGTAGCTGCGGAATCGACGCGCCAATCCAGCGAGTCCTCGATGAAGTTGAGCGCGTTCACCAAGCCAAGGCCGAGCGTACAATCGGCGTCGCACAAGCCGGGAGCGGTACAGTTGAAATACTGCTCCATGTTCTGCACGAAAGGATATTCGTTGGTGAGGTCGTGCGCGTACAAGGAGAAGGTGAGCGTGTCGTTCGGAGTGAAGGACTCGGCAGCAGATGATGCCCACACCTTCATGGTCGACAGTTGACCGAGCGGCAGCGCGAGATCCACACCGGGCATGGTCACCATCACATCTTCACCCGGTGCAATGCTCGCGGTGAATGTGGCTGGGACGGCGGTCCCGCTCGCCGTGATCACGCCACCAGTGAAACCATTGATCGTTGAGAGGCCTGCATTGTGCACGGTGAAGCTGAGGGGCGCTTGCGGTTGACAAGCGATCACCGGAGAGAGTGGTTCGTTCACACCGAGCACGATGAGGTCCTGTTGCGCAACGCAGGCCACCAGATCATGCGGGCGATCGATCGCGATGGAACGCTCGCCTACAACACCTCCTGGTGCGATCGCTGTTACAGCGAACCAATCGTCGTGGATGGCGCTTAGTCCGGTGAACCAGAACGAGGTGGAGCTGATCGTGTCCACCGCTTGCATGTATTCCGCACCAAGCTTGTGTACGATGTAGCTCTCGGCATACTGCACGGCGGGCCATTGCAGCAAGGCACTGTCCACGCAGTTCACCGGCACGCTCAGCTGCACTGGCGTGCGCATGGTGGAGATGCCCGTGCGCTCATCGGCCCAGTTGCCTTGCTCAACCCGCACGCGTAGGTCCGTGAGCACCGTGTCGCCGATGCCGAGATCGAAGTGGCGTTGTCCGCTGTTGATGGCGATGCTCGTCCACGATCCACCGCCGTTGGTGCTGTAACGGAAGGTCACGGGAGTGGTGCGATCGGGAGTATCCCAGCGGAAGCGTTGCGTGGCATCGGCGTTGAGCCGTTCGCCGTTCTGTGGCCAGGTGATGTCGATGGTGCGCGGTATGAACTCGTAAACGATGAAGACTTCTTGCGGGCCTAATGGCACATCAACGCCGAAAAGCATGAGGGTCCAAGTGCCAGGGGCGGGATCCAACACCAGCACCTGCTCCATGTTGTTGAGGTGATCGGCCGATCGGGTCGCAGGGGCATCGAGGGCGATGGGGTCCGGGTCGATGGAAAGGCCCCAGGGCAGGTGTTCATTGCCGCCGTCATCGATCCCCGTGAGATCGATGTCGTTTACGAGCGCGTTCGCGGCGAGCAGTTCACCGGCGGGATCCATCCAGTAGGCCATCACGCGCAATTCAGCGATGCCTGCTGGCACGTTGAGTTGAAGTGCTTGCACATCGTCATCGCCCAGTGTCACGCTCATCCAGCGGTCCTCGGCAATGGCCCGCCATGCGCGCTCGCCGTTCACTGCCCCCCAACCGTACTTGTAGTCGGGGCCGGTGTTGCCCAGATCGTCGGCGGTGTTCAAGAGGAAGGCTTTCATCAACGCGCTCGGCGGAGCGTCGCCGTTGTGCGTGTTGCGCCAGCCTTGGTAGAGCAAGGCCATTACGCCCGCGATCCCCGGTGCTGCAGCCGAGGTGCCCGATCCACTCATGTACGCATTGCCCGGTGCGTTGCTCTGCTGTCCGTTGCCGAAGGAACTGATGTCGGGTTTGATCCTGCCATCGGCGCTTGGACCGCGACTGCTGCTGGCGACGAGCTGGTCCTGATCGGTCAGGTTTGCCGCAGCGATCACGTTCTTGCCGATCTTGTGTCCACCTGTGATGTTGCCCCAACCCGCACCCGCGCCGTAGTCACAATCCTCCACACCATTGTTCCCTGCACTGAACACCTGCATGATCGAGGGGTTGTTCACCACTTCATCGTCCACTTGCTGCGTGATCTCCGTGTAGCCCGCGTTGCAACCGTTGCTGTAGCTGCTGTTGAAGATCACCGCACCTACGCTCTGGTTCAACGTTACGGTGAGCGGTAGTTCGGCGAGATAGGGTGCTATGATCAGATCACACGCAGGTGCCATGCCCACGGCGTGGGGATCGATGTTGCCTGCAGCGCCCACGATACCCGCCACCATGTCGCCGTGCGTGCCCACCGTGTCCTCGGCCACCTCGCTCTGTTCTGTGCGGCCCTTGAAATCCACATGCGGTCCCACATAGCCGTCGTCGTTCACCACCACCACCACGCCGTCGCCGTCCAGCCCTGTGCCGTCTGGCAGCACTGGTCCAATGCGGTTCACACGGTGGAAGGAACGGCCACGGAGATCTTCGGGCTCACCCACTTCAGGCAGTGGCTCCATCCATTGCACAAGCGGGTGCGCGAGCAGCTCGCGCAGGTTACGCCCGCTTGTTCTTACGCTGCGTGCACCTCGCGCTCCATAGGGT
Source organism: Flavobacteriales bacterium (assembly GCA_046595075.1). Taxonomy (GTDB): domain Bacteria; phylum Bacteroidota; class Bacteroidia; order Flavobacteriales_F; family PHOS-HE28; genus PHOS-HE28. The sequence continues at coordinate 986 of JBKJPT010000057.1, read as the reverse complement.
CGGGACGCCCCGGCGATCGCATCCACTACTGCTGGGAAATTTCCATGATCTGTTTTCCACGGGACGAGCACCACCTCAACAGACCTGCGCGCGTCACTTTCGAACTCATCGAGCAGGCGTGGATCTAATTTGTCCTCCGGCTGTAGCACGTGCATGGCGATCAGTCCGTGATCGAAGAGCTTGCTCGCATCCATTCCCTGCGGAAGGGAAACCACCCAAGCGTGTGGGCGCAAGGGCGAAAAAAACCTTACATCCGCGAGCCCGACTTGCGCACGCTCAGCGGATCCGAGCGTGTGATCGAACAGCAGGCAGCGGATAAGTCGTCCATCCACCACATCTATCTGGCCTAAGAAGAGTGTTCGCGCTTGCGCGCGGACCACAGGCGTTGTTGCCACTACACCTGTGCGCAACTGCAACTGCGGGCTTTGCGCGCTGACGGAAGTAGTGAGGGCGAAGAAGTATAGGAAGGAGAGGAGGAGGTGCTTCACTCCGGCAAGATCGGTGATGGGACGATCGGTGCGACAAGCGACAAGGTTCCAATCGCTACTCCCCTTGGAACCGTTCGATGTCCCTTCGATCCCGTTTTGTTGGGCGGCCTTCGCCCACGGCACGATGCTGCGCCTTCACCAGTCGCGCCAACTCCAACTTCTCCAGATCATCGAACGATGTGCGTTCGGCCATGAGACCGGGCATCAGTTTGGCCCCGACACGCGAAGCGGGGATCGCCGCGATCTCCCAACTGCGCCAAACCGGTGGTTCGCGCAGCGCGAAGAGGTCCCCGGGCTTCACTTCGGCGCTGGCCTTTACTATTCGCCCGTTCAGCATCACCTGCTCGCGCCGAAGCGCGTCGGTGGCCAGGCTGCGGGTCTTGAACAAGCGCACGCACCAGAGAAACTTGTCTATGCGCATGGGGCTTTGAACACGAAAGCGCCCTTGCGGACACTTCCCTTGTGACCTCGGAGGGGTTCGAACCCCCAACCAACAGA
>JBKJPT010000167.1:0-18055 GCA_046595075.1 Flavobacteriales bacterium | reverse complement strand
TGAAGGTGACGCTGTACGACGGTTCGTTCCACAACGTGGACTCCGATGCATTGAGCTTCGAGATCTGCGCGAAGGCCGCCTTCCGTAATGCGATCCCCAAGTGCAAGCCCGTGCTGTTGGAGCCGATCATGAAGATCGAAGTGATAACGCCCGAAGAGAACATGGGCGATATCGTGGGCGACCTCAACCGCCGCCGTGGTACCATCCTGGGCATGGAAGATCGCGCTGGCGCGAAGGCCATCAAAGGCAACGTGCCCTTGAGCGAGATGTTCGGCTACGTGACCAGTTTGCGCACCATGAGCAGCGGCCGCGCGAGCAGCACAATGGAATTCAGCCACTACGTTCCTGCACCCAACAACGTGACCGAAGCCGTGCTGGCCAAGGTGCGTGGTAAAGTTTCAGCCTAAGGCACAACTGCCATGACCCAAAAGATCAGGATCAAGCTGCGGTCGTACGATCACAACCTCGTCGACAAGAGCGCCGAGAAGATCGTGAAGACCGTGAAGAGCACGGGCGCTGTGGTTAGCGGACCCATCCCGCTGCCCACGCACAAGCGCATGTTCACCGTGCTGCGTTCGCCGCACGTGAACAAGAAAGCGCGCGAGCAGTTCCAACTTTGCAGCTACAAGCGCATGATGGACATCTACAGTTCGTCCTCCAAGACGATCGATGCCCTGATGAAGCTGGAACTCCCTAGCGGCGTGGACGTGGAGATCAAGGTCTGACCGAACAGAAACAGTAAGGGCGCGAAATTTCGCGCCCCAACAACGAAACAATGAGCGGACTCATAGGAAAGAAGATCGGGATGACGAGCCTGTTCGACACGGACGGCAGCCTTGTGGCATGCACCGTGATCGAGGCCACCCCGAACGTGGTGAGCCACGTGAAGAGCCAGGAGAAGGACGGCTATGTAGCTGTGCAACTCTCCGCTGGCGAGCGCCGTGCGAAGAGCACGCCTGCCGCCGCCATGGGCCATTACAAGAAAGCGAACACCACACCCAAGGTGAAGGCGCACGAATTCAAGGAATTCGAGACCGAAGTGAAACTGGGCGACACCATTGGTGTTGACCTCTTCGAAGAAGGCAGTTTTGTGACCGTTACCGGTAACGGCAAAGGCAAGGGTTTCCAAGGCGTTGTAAAGCGTCACGGATTCAGCGGTGTGGGCGAAGCCACGCACGGCCAGCACGATCGCAGCCGCGCTCCGGGATCGCTCGGCGGATCCAGCTATCCTGCTCGTGTGTTCAAGGGTATGCGCATGGCAGGCCGCACGGGTGGTAAGAAGATCACCACCGAGAACCTGAAAGTGTTGAAAGTGGACGCTACCAAGAACCTGTTGTTGCTCAAAGGCACCGTTCCCGGCGCCAAGGGTAGCACCGTGATCATCTGGAAGTAAGATGGAACTCGATATCTACGGTAAGGACGGAAAGTCCACGGGCAAAAAGGTCAAGCTCAACGACGCGGTCTTCGGTATTGAGCCGAACGATCACGCGATCTGGCTCGACGTGAAGCAGCACCTTGCCAATCAGCGGCAGGGTACGGCCAAGACGCTCGAGAAGAGTGAAGTGAGCGGCAGCACCAAGAAGTTGCATCGCCAGAAGGGTACCGGTGGCAGCCGCAAAGGCTCCATCAAGAGCCCGCTGTTCAAGGGCGGTGCACGCGTGTTCGGCCCGCAGCCGCGCGACTACCATTTCAAACTGAACAAGAAGGTGAAGGATCTGGCTCGTCGCAGCGCCCTTACCCACAAGGCCAAGGACGGTTCGCTGAAGGTGATCGATGGCGTGAGCATGAGCGCACCGAAGACCAGCGAGTTCGCCGCGATCATCAAGGCCTTCGAGCTGAGCACGCGCAAGTGCATACTTGTGGTACCCGCCAAGGACGACAACATCCTGCTGAGCGCCCGCAACCTCCAGCGCACGCGCATAGTGGTGGCCAGCGAATTGAACACTTACGATATCATGAACGCCAATGGCCTGCTGATCGTGAAGGAAGCGATCGCACCGCTGGAAGCCACCCTAACAAAGTAGGTCATGACCCAGATCATCATCCGTCCCATTGTCACCGAGAAGATGACAGCCCAAGGCGAGAAAGAGAACCGTTTCGGGTTCGAGGTCGCCCGCACCTGCAACAAGGTGCAGATCAAGCAGGCCGTGGAAAAGGAATACAACGTCACCGTTACCGGTGTACGCACCATGATCTGCGGTGGCAAGCGCCGCACCCGTTACACCAAGAGCGTGGCCCTGCATGGTTTCACGAGCACCTACAAAAAGGCGATCGTGACCGTGAAGAAAGGTGAGACCATCGATCTCTACAGCAGCATCTAAGTCATGGGCGTACGCAAACTGAACCCCGTCACCCCCGGCACACGCCACAAGGTGATCACCGACAGCGAGGGCATTACCACCCACGTTCCGCAGAAGTCCTTGGTCGAAGGCACCAACAAGAGCGGTGGCCGTAACAACACGGGCAAAATGACCATGCGCTACATCGGCGGTGGTCACAAGCAGCTCTATCGCATCATCGACCTGAAGCGCGAGAAGTACAACATCCCCGCAGTGGTGAAGACGATCGAGTACGATCCGAACCGCACCGCGCGCATCGCCCTGTTGTTCTACGCCGATGGCGAGAAGCGTTACATCCTGGCGCCCAACGGGCTTCAACTAGGACAGACCTTGCTGAGCGGTCGCAGTGGTGTGCCGCCCGAAGTGGGCAACACGCTTCCGCTGAGCGAGATCCCCTTGGGCACCGTGGTGCACAACATTGAATTGCAACCCGGCAAGGGCGGATCCATCGCACGCAGCGCGGGCACCTTCGCACAGCTCAGCGCGCGCGATGGCAAGTACGCCACACTGAAGATGCCGAGCGGCGAACTGCGTATGGTGCTGGTGGCCTGCTTGGCCACCGTGGGCACCGTAGGCAACGGCGAACACATGTTGCAGAAGAGCGGTAAGGCTGGTCGCAGCCGCTGGCAGGGCCGTCGTCCGCGCACACGTGCGGTGGCCATGAACCCGGTGGATCACCCAATGGGTGGTGGCGAAGGCCGCGCATCCGGTGGACACCCGCGCAGCCGCAAGGGTCTATTGGCAAAGGGCAAGAAGACCCGCAAGCCGAAGAACCGCAGTAATCGTTTCATCCTCGAGCGTGCCAACGCCAAGAAGGGCGCCTGATCCAGATAGCCAATGAGCCGTTCACTAAAGAAACCGCCGTTCATCCACTACAAGCTCTCGAAGCGTGTGGGTGAAGCCCAAGCTTCGGGCAAAAAGAACGTGATCAAGACCTGGTCGCGCGCCAGTACGATCGCACCGGAGTTCGTGGGCCTCACGATCGCTGTGCACAATGGCAACAAGTTCATTCCGGTCTACGTGACGGAGAACATGGTGGGCCACAAGCTCGGCGAGTTCGCACCCACGCGTGTGTTCCGCGGCCACTCTGGTAACAAGCAGAACTGATAGACCATGGGAGCCCGTAAGAAACTAGCAGCGGACAAACGCAAGGAGGCCATGAAGACCGTGGCCGTAGCGCACCTGCGCAACGTGCCCACCAGCCCGCGCCGCATGCGCCAGGTGGCCGACCTGATCCGTGGTGAGAACGTGGACAAAGCGTTGGGTATCCTGCGCTTCAGCACACGCCATAGTAGCCGCGATCTGGAGAAACTACTGATGAGCGCCATCGCCAACTGGGAAGCCAAGAACGAAGGTCGCAAGGCCGACGGTGCCGGTCTGGTAGTAAAGAGCATACAAGTGAACGAGGCGCGTGGCCTCAAGCGCATGCTGCCCGCACCACAAGGCCGTGCGTACCGCATGAAGAAGCGGAGCAACCACGTGAGCCTCATTGTCGACACCACCACCATCGCCCAAGCCTGAGCAGATAAATATGGGACAGAAAGCACACCCCACCGGCATGCGCCTCGGCTTCATCAAGGGCTGGGACAGCAATTGGTACGGCGGTAACGACTACGCCGAGAAATTGGTAGAGGACGAGAAGATCCGGTTGTACCTCATGGCGCGCTTGAAGAAAGCGAGCGTTTCCAAGATCGTCATCGAGCGTACGTTGAAGCTCGTCACGGTCACTATCAACACGGCCCGCCCCGGTGTCATCATCGGCAAGGGAGGTGCTGAAGTGGACAAGTTGCGCGAGGAGCTCAAGAAGCTCACGGGCAAGGACGTGCAGATCAACATTTTCGAGATCAAGCGTCCCGAACTGGATGCACGTCTCGTGGCTGACAGTATCGCACGCCAGCTCGAAGGCCGCATCAGTTTCCGCCGCGCTATGAAGATGGCCGTGGCCAGCAGCATGCGCATGGGCGCCGAGGGCATCAAGCTCACGGTCTCCGGTCGCTTGAACGGCGCTGAGATCGCACGGACCGAGAGCTATCGCGAAGGCCGCGTGCCTTTGCACACCCTGCGTGCCGACATCGATTTTGCCATTACTGAAGCGCACACCAAAATGGGTCGCATCGGTGTGAAGTGCTGGATCATGCGCGGCGAGGTTTACGGCAAGCGTGACCTCAGCCCGAACCAAGGTCAGGCGAAGGGCGGTCCTGCTGGTCCCCGCATGGGCGGTGATCGTCCGGATCGCCGTGGAGGTGGTGGTGATCGTGATCGTCGTCCCGGCGGTGGTGATCGCGGCGGCGAACGTCGTGGACCAAGCAGCGGCGGAGATCGTCGCTTCGGCGGACCAGGAGGAGGTGGTGGTGGCGATCGCCGTGGTGGCGCGCCCAACCGTGGTGGTGGTAACAGACCTAACAAATAACAGCCATGTTGCAACCGAAGCGCAGCAAGCGCCGCAATATGCACAAGGGCCGTATGAAGGGCTCGGCCCAACGCGGCAACCGTGTAGCCCTGGGATCCTTCGGCCTAAAGGCCATGGAGAGCGTGTGGCTCACCGGTAGGCAGATCGAAGCAGCCCGCGTGGCCCTTACCCGCTACATGAAGCGCGAGGGCCAGGTGTGGATCAAGGTGTTCCCAGATAAACCCGTGACCAGCAAACCCGCCGAGGTGCGCATGGGTAAGGGCAAAGGTTCCCTCGACCACTGGGTAGCAGTGTGCCATGCAGGCCGCATCATCTTCGAGGTGGATGGTGTACCCATCGCCACAGCGAAGGAGGCACTGCGCCTTGCAGCCCAAAAACTGCCCATCCCGACCAAGTTCGTGATGCGCGAAGACTACGACGGCCAATAAGCGAGCGCCATGAAGAAGAAAGGACTGGAATTGGGGGAACTCACCGCACTTGAGCTGCAGGACAAGCTGAAGGAAGAGCGTGCTGCGCTCACCAAACTGCGCTTCAGCCACACTGTGAGCCCCATAGAGAACCCGATGCAGCTGCGCTCCAAGCGCAAGGAAGTGGCCCGCATCCTCACCGAACTGCGCAAGCGCGAACTCACTGCGAAATGAGCACCGAGACCACACCCATCGAACGCAACCTCCGCAAGGAACGCGTAGGCATCGTCACCAGCGACAAGATGTCCAAGAGCATCACCGTGATGGTGGAGCGCAAGGTGATGCACCCCAAGTATGGCAAGTTCGTGAAGCGTTCAAGCACCTTCATGGCGCACGATGAAAAGGGCGATGCCCACATCGGTGACACGGTGCGCATCAGCGAAACACGCCCCGTGAGCAAGCTGAAGCGCTGGCGCTTGGTAGAGATCGTTGAACGCGCCAAGTAATATCCCACTGCGATGATCCAACAGGAATCAAGATTGAACGTGGCCGACAACAGCGGCGCCAAGGAAGTGCTCTGCATCAGGGTGCTCGGTGGCACTGGCCGTCGCTACGCCCGCATCGGTGACACCATTGTGGTGACCATCAAGCACGCCATGCCCAACGGCGGCGCCAAAAAAGGCACCGTGCACAAGGCCGTTGTGGTGCGCACCAAGAAGGAGACCCGCCGCAAGGACGGCAGCTACATCCGCTTCGACGACAACGCGGTGGTGCTGCTCGATGCTGCCGGCGAGATGAAAGGCACGCGCATTTTCGGGCCCGTGGCCAAGGAACTGCGTGAGAAGAAGTTCATGAAGATCATTTCCCTCGCACCCGAGGTGCTCTGAGCCATGCAGAAGAAGACCCATATCAAGAAAGGCGACCTGGTGAAGGTGCTCGCCGGTGAGGACCGCTCCAAGCAGGGGCGCGTGCTCGAGGTGAACCGTGACCGCGCAGTGGCCTTCGTAGAAGGACTCAACATCAATAAGAAGCACAGCAAGCCCACCACGGCCAAGCCTCAGGGCGGGATCGTGGAGAAAGAGGGCCCCATCCACATCAGCAACCTCATGCTCATCGACGCGAAGACCGGCGAGCCGGGTCGCGTTGGGCGCAAGGCCGATAAGGATGGCAAGCTGGAGCGTTACGTGAAGACCAAAAAGACAAAGGCCTAAGCCATGAGCTACGTACCTAGGCTCCGCGCCAAATACAAGGATGAGGTAGCACCTGCCTTGAAGAAGGATCTCGGTTACTCCTCCGTCATGCAAGTTCCCCGCTTGCTGAAGATCAGCCTCAACCAAGGGTTGGGCAGCGCCGTGGGTGATAAGAAAGTGGTGGAGAACGCCGTGGTGGAAATGAGCACCATCGCAGGCCAGAAGGCCGTGTCCACCGTATCGCGCAAGGACATCAGCAACTTCAAACTGCGCAAGGGCATGCCCATCGGCGCGCGGGTCACCCTGCGTGGTGATCGCATGTACGAGTTCCTCGATCGCTTGATCGCGGTGAGCCTGCCCCGTACCCGCGACTTTCGGGGCGTGAAACCCAGCGGCTTCGACGGCCGCGGCAATTTCACCATGGGCGTGAAGGAGCAGATCATCTTCCCCGAGATCGACATCGACAAGGTGACCAAGCTCCAGGGCATGGACATCACCTTCGTTACTACCGCCAACAGCGATGAAGAGGCCAAGGCCCTGCTCACCGCCTTCGGATTCCCGTTCGCAGACAAGGACAAGAAATAACCGCCAACCAAGAGACACATGGCCAAGGAAAGCATGAAGGCACGCGAAGTAAAGCGCGCCAAAATGGTGGAGAAGTTCGCCGCCAAGCGCGCCAAGTTGAAGGCCGCAGGTGATTGGGAGGGCTTGCAGAAACTGCCCGCCAACGGTAGCAAAGTGCGCCTGCACAACCGCTGCCAGCTCACCGGTCGCCCGCGTGGCTACATGCGCATCTTCGGCGTATCGCGCAATGTGTTCCGCCTCATGGCCCTGGAAGGCAAGATCCCGGGTGTAACCAAAGGCAGCTGGTAACCAACTAAAGCTCGGGCCGATGATCATCGGCTCCAACAACATGACCACCGATCCCATCGCCGATTACCTCACCCGCTTGCGGAACGCCATCATGGCGCACAAGAAGATCGTGACGGTACCCGCCAGCAACCTGAAGAAGGACATTACGCGGATCCTCTACGACAAGGGCTACATCCTTTCCTGGAAGACCGAAGAGGACGGCAAGCAAGGCTTGATCAAGATCGCGCTCAAGTACGATCGGCAAACGCGCCAGAGCGCCATTCGCGAACTGAGCCGTGTGAGTACCCCCGGCCTACGCAAATACGCCCATGCGGAGCAACTGCCCCGCGTGCTCAACGGCCTCGGCGTGGCCATCATCTCCACCAGCAAGGGTGTGATCACCGACAAAGAGGCGCGAACCCTCAACGTGGGTGGTGAGGTCCTGTGTTACGTGAGCTAAGAACAGAGAGCAGATGTCACGCATTGGAAAATCCCCGATCGATCTACCCAAAGGGGTGGAGATCACCATCAGCGACAAGAACCTGGTGACCGTGAAAGGTCCTAAGGGCACCTTGGAGCAGGCCGTGGATCCGGCCATCAGCATGAAGAAGGACGGCACCGTGGTGACACTGGAGCGTCCTAGCGATGCCAAGCCGCACCGCGCCAAGCACGGCATGTACCGCGCGCTCATTGCCAACATGGTGAAGGGCGTGAGCGAAGGCTTCGTGATCGAACAGGAACTGGTGGGTGTGGGTTACCGTGCTACCGCGAAAGGGCAGCAATTGCAGCTCTCGTTGGGTTTCTCACACACAGTAACACTGGTGCTGCCGCCGCAGATCAAGGTGGCCGCTGCACAGGAGAAAGGAAAGAACCCCATCATCCGTTTGGAATCGGTGGACAAGCAACTCATCGGCCAAGTGGCCGCCAAGCTGCGCGCACTGCGCAAGCCCGAGCCGTACAAGGGCAAGGGTGTACGCTTCGTTGGCGAAGTGGTGCGTCGCAAAGCGGGCAAGGCCGCAGGTAAATAAGAACAGCCATGGCATTCAGCAGGATCGAACGCAGAGCGAAGATCAAGACGAGGATCCGCAAGAACCTCGCAGGCACACCGGAACGTCCGCGCCTCACGGTCTTCCGCAGCAATACGGGTATGTACGCACAGATCATCGACGACGAGGCCGGCCGCACGCTGGTGAGCGCCTCCTCGTTGAAGGACAAGAAAGCGAGCGGCATTCCCAAGATCGAACAGGCCAAGCTCGTAGGCACTGCCATAGCCGAGAAGGCGAAGGCTGCCGGGATCGAGCTGGTGGTGTTCGACCGCAGTGGTTACCTCTATCATGGTCGGGTGAAAGCCCTGGCTGAAGCTGCCCGCGAAGCAGGCCTCAAATTCTGATCATCCCAACACATGTCTGAGACGAACATCAAGAAGGTAAAGAGCAGCGATCTAGAGCTTAAGGACAAGCTCGTCGCGCTCAACCGGGTGACCAAGGTGACCAAGGGTGGCCGCACATTCACGTTCGCCGCCATCGTGGTGGTGGGCAATGAGAACGGTGTGGTGGGCCATGGCCTTGGCAAGGCCAAGGAGGTGCAGGAGGCGATCGCCAAAGGCATCGACGACGCCAAGAAGAACCTGGTGAAGGTGCCTGTGATGAAGGGAACGATCCCCCATTCGCAAGAGGGTAAGTTCGCAGGTGCGCAGGTTTTCCTGAAGCCGGCCGCACATGGTACTGGTGTTATCGCCGGTGGCGCCATGCGCGCCGTGCTCGAGAGCGTGGGTGTGACCGACGTGCTCGCAAAGAGCAAGGGGAGCAGCAACCCGCACAACGTAGTGAAGGCCACCATCGAGGCCCTCACGAACATGCGCGATGCCCTCCAGGTCTCGCGGCAGCGCGGTGTGAAATTGGAGCGCGTGTTCAACGGATAATGACAACGTGACGGCACCGCCGGAACGAACAGCAATGAGCAAGATCACCATCACCCAGACAGGCAGCCAGATCAAGTGCCCTGCACGCCAAAAGGCGACGCTGAAAGCACTCGGCCTCGGCCGCATAGGCAAGAGCGCCACCGTGGAAGGCACCCCGCAGGTGCTCGGCATGGTGCGCAAAGTGGAGCACCTCGTAAACGTTACGGCTGCCTAGATCGGCACGGACAAGGCTCGCCTTGTTCAACAACACCAACAGCAATGGACCTCAGCAATCTGAAACCGGCCAAAGGGGCCACTAGGAACAACAAACGCAAAGGCCGCGGCCAAGGCAGCGGTCGTGGTGGTACTGCTGGCGCTGGTCACAAAGGCCAGAAGGCCGGTACGGGCTACAACCGCAAGCGCGGTTTCGAGGGCGGACAAACACCGCTCACTCGCCGTCTTCCCAAGTTCGGTTTCACCAACCCCACGCGAGTGGAGTACAAGGGGATCAACTTGGACGCGATCCAGGCACTGGCCGACCTCAAAGGATTGACGGTGATCGATCCTACTATCCTGCGTGCGAACGGCCTCATAGCCCGCAACGATAAGTTGAAGGTGCTGGGCCGCGGTGAGATCACCGGCGCGATCAACATCACAGCACACGCATTCAGCGCAACCGCCAAGGCGGCCATCGAGGCCAAAGGCGGAAGCGCCACCACCATTGCAGGGATCGCCCCCAAACCTGAGGCATGAAGAACCTGATCGATACGATCAAGAACATCTGGCGCATCGAGGAACTGCGCAAGCGGATCCTCATAACGCTGGGCTTGTTGCTGGTGTACCGCATCGGCAGCTTCATCGTGCTGCCCGGTGTGGACAGTGCGGAAATGGCGCGACAGAGCGCTTCGGGTGGCGGTGGTCTTGCGGAGATCCTCTCGATCTTCACCGGGGGCGCCTTCAACCGGGCGAGCATTTTCGCTTTGGGCATCATGCCCTATATCTCTGCGTCCATCATCATGCAGCTGGCGGGCATCGCGGTGCCTGCCGTGCAGAAGATGCAGAAGGAAGAGAGCGGCCGTCGCCGCATCAACCAGTGGACCCGCTACCTCACGGTGGTGATCTGCATGTTCCAAGCGCCCGGTTACATCTTCACCACTATAGACAAGGAGGCGGCTCCGCTGGACGATTCGTTCTGGTTGGCCACCAGTATGGTGATCCTCTCTGCTAGCACACTGTTCGTGATGTGGCTTGGTGAGCGCATCACAGAGCGCGGCCTCGGCAACGGGATATCGTTGATCATCATGATCGGTATACTCGCCCGTTTCCCGCAGAGCTTCGCACAAGAAGTGGTGGGCCGCATGGGTCCCGGCGGTGGCGGTCTTGTGCTGCTTCTGGTGGAGATCGTGCTGTGGGTGCTCATCATCGCCGGTTGTATCCTGCTGGTGCAGGGCACACGACGAATACCGGTCCAGTTCGCCAAGCGCGTGCAGGGCAACAAACAGTATGGAGGCGTGCGCAACTACATCCCGCTAAAGGTGAATGCTGCCGGTGTGATGCCGATCATCTTCGCCCAAGCGATCGTGCTCATCCCCATGTACATCGCACAAGCCTTCGAGAATCCACCTCAGTGGTTGCAGAGCGTGAGCAATGAGCGCGGTGCGTTCTACAACATCACGCTCTTCCTCATGGTGGTTGCCTTCACATACTTCTACACGGCCATTACGGTGAACCCGAACCAACTCGCTGATGATATGAAGCGCAATGGCGGCTTCATTCCCGGGGTGAAACCCGGCAAGCAGACCGCAGGCCATATCGATGAACTGCTCTCTCGCATCACCCTGCCCGGTGCCGTCTTTCTGGGCTTGGTGGCGATCCTCCCTGCCTTTGCCGTCATGATGGGGGTCAAGCAGGGCTTCGCGCAGTACTTCGGTGGTACCTCATTGTTGATCATGGTGGGTGTGTTGTTGGACACGCTGCAGCAGATCGAAAGTCATTTGTTGATGCGCCATTACGATGGATTGATGAAGAGCGGGCGTATCAAGGGAAGGAGCCAGGGAGCGGCCTATGGCATGGCCGGATAGATCATGGGGAAGAAACCCCTGGTCGATCTGAGCGATGCCGAGATCGCAGTGTTGAAGGAGAGTTCTTTGCTTGTTGGGAAGACCTTGGCCGAAGTGGCGAAGCACATCGCCCCCGGCGTCACCACCGGTGAACTGGACCGCCTTGCGGAAGAGTTCATCAGGGACAATGGCGCGGTGCCGGGATTCAAGGGGCTGTACGGCTGTCCGAGCACGTTGTTGATCAGCGTGAACGAGCAAGTGGTGCATGGCCTGCCGGGCGACCGGCCGCTGCTCGATGGTGACATCGCCAGCGTGGATTGCGGTGTGCTGATGAACGGGTTCCACGGCGACTGCGCATACACCTTCATGGTGGGCAAAGTGGCCGAGCCCGTTAAACAGCTGCTGCGCACAACGCTTGAATGCCTGGACAAAGGCATTGCTATGGCGATCGAAGGCAACCGTGTTGGTGACATCGGTTACGCGATACAGCAGCACGCAGAAAGCAGCGGCTACAGTGTGGTGCGTGAACTAACGGGTCATGGTGTGGGAAAACTCCTGCACATGGAGCCGGAAGTGCCGAACTACGGCAAGCGTGGCAACGGCACCAAGTTGCGTACGGGCATGGTGCTCGCTTTGGAACCCATGATCAACATGGGGAAAAAGGAGGTGCGCAACCTGGCCGATGGATGGACGGTGGTGGCGCGCGACGGGAAACCGAGCGCACACTTCGAACACAACGTAGCGGTACGCGCAGGCAACGCCGAGGTCTTATCAACGTTCAGTTACATCGAAGATGTGCTGAAGAGAAAAGGAGAATTGCTGTTGGCGTGAGAACGCCTTCAGCCTGAAGTAGCAACAGTAACGTCGACCCTTCCGGCTCGACAAAAGACAGAAGGAAGGAAAAGGAAATGAGCAAGACAGGAACAATAGAGCAGGACGGCGTCATCAAAGAGGCGCTGAGCAATGCCATGTTCCGTGTGGAGCTCGAGAACGGACACATCATCGTAGCCCACATCTCGGGCAAGATGCGGATGCACTACATCCGGATCCTGCCCGGCGACAAAGTGAAAGTGGAAATGAGCCCGTACGATCTGAGCAAAGGACGCATCACCTTCCGATATAAGAGCTAGCACAAGAAAGACACCCGAACCATGAAGGTCAGGACCTCACTCAAGAAACGCTCAGTGGACTGCAAGATCGTCCGCCGCAAAGGGCGTCTGTACATCATCAACAAGAAGAACCCGAAGTTCAAGCAGCGTCAAGGCTGATAAACGCACGAGCATGGCACGTATCGCAGGTATCGACCTACCCAAGACAAAAAGAGGCTGCATCGGCCTCACGTACATCTACGGCATCGGCCGCCGCCACGCGCTGGAGATCCTCCAGAAATGCGAAGTGGATCCCGACACCAAAGTGGACGACTGGACCGATGAAGAACAGGGCCGCATACGCCAGTACATCAACGAGAACATCAAGGTGGAAGGTGCGCTGCGAAGCGAGACGCAGTTGAGCATCAAGCGATTGGTGGACATCGGCAGCTATCGCGGCCAACGCCACCGTAGCGGCCTGCCGGTGCGCGGCCAGCGTACGCGTACCAATAGCCGCACGCGCAAAGGCAAGCGCAAGACCGTGGCCAACAAAAAGAAGGCGACGAAATAATCGACGTACGGGCCGATGATCACCGGTCCTAACTGAAACGACAATGGCAAAGCAGCAAGCAGAAGGCAAAGGTGGCGCCGCCGCCGGCAAGAAGAAGAAGAAGAACGTGGTGGTGGAGGCCTACGGACAGGCCCACATCCAAGCCACGTTCAACAACCTGATCGTGAGCCTCACCAACAACAAGGGCGAGGTGATCAGCTGGTCCTCTTCGGGCAAGCAGGGCTTCCGCGGAAGCAAGAAGAACACCCCTTACGCGGGCCAAGTGAGCGCCGAAGAGGCCGCACGCGAGGCGCACGAACTGGGCCTGCGCAAAGTGAAAGTGTTCGTGAAAGGTCCCGGCGGTGGTCGCGAAAGCGCCATTCGCGCACTGCACAACAGCGGTGTTGAGGTGACCGAGATCGTGGACATCACCCCCATGCCCCACAACGGCTGCCGTCCACCCAAAAAGCGCCGCGTATAACACAAACCCGTAGGAGCGCGTGGACGCGCGCTCTGTTGTTGGTGCTGAACGCACCCAAAAGCAAATAAGAATGGCACGTTACACAGGACCCAAGACCCGCATCGCCCGCAAGTTCAAGGAACCCATCCTCGGACCGGACAAGTGGATGGAGCGCAAGCCCCACAGCCCCGGCCAGCACGGCCCCACCAAGCGCCGTAAGAAGGAGAGCGAATACTCCGTGCAGTTGCAGGAGAAGCAGAAGGCCAAATACACCTACGGCATCCTTGAGCGCCAGTTCGAGAAGATGTTCCACATGGCGGCCAGCAAGAAGGGCATCACTGGCGAGGTGCTGCTGCAGCTTTGCGAAGCACGCTTGGACAACACGGTGTACCGCCTTGGTGTGGCGCCCACGCGCCGCGCTGCACGCCAGCTCGTTGCCCACGGCCACATCACCGTGGATGGTGGCGTGGTGACGATCCCGAGCTACACGCTGCGTCCCGGCCAGAGCGTGGCAGTGCGCGAGAAGAGCCGCTCATTGGAAACGATCACCAACAGTGTTGGTGTCAGCAGCCGTCGGTTCGATTGGCTGGACTGGAACGGCGCGAGCCTCACCGGCAAGTTCATCGCCCTGCCCGAGCGCGCACAGATCCCAGAGAACATCCGCGAGCAATTGATCGTGGAATTGTACAGCAAGTAGGAAGAAGTAGATCGTCGGTTGCGCGTTGTCAGGCAATCGAACCCAACTGATGAAGGAGAAGGAGAACTGACAACGACAACTGACCACGAACAACGAACAACAAACAAGCACAACATGCCCATTCTCGAATTCCAGCGGCCCGACAAGGTCACGATGATCGAATCCGATGATAAGCGCGGCTCCTTCGAGTTCCGTCCGCTCGAACCCGGCTACGGCATCACCATCGGCAACAGCCTGCGCCGCATCCTGCTCAGCAGTTTGGAAGGCCATGCCATCACGGCCGTTCGCATCGACGGTGTGGACCACGAGTTCTCCACCATCAAAGGAGTGATCGAGGACATGACCGAGATCGTCCTCAACTTGAAGCAGGTGCGTTTCCGCCGCCAGTTGGACGACAGCAGCACCGAAAAGGTGAGCATTACGATCACCGGCAAGGACATCTTCACCGCAGGTGACATCGGTCGCCAGACCACCGGCTTCCAGGTGCTCAACCCCGAGCAGGTGATCTGCCACATGGAGACCAACGTGAAGCTGCACGTGGAACTGACCATTGGCAAGGGCCGCGGTTACGTGCCCGCCGATGAGAACAAGAACGAGAAGGCGCCCATGGGCACCATTTTCATCGACAGCATCTTCACGCCGATCAAGAACGTGAAGTACACCGTGGAGAACACCCGGGTGGAAGAGAAGACCGATTACGAGAAGCTCACGATCGAAGTGGTCACCGACGGCAGCATTACGCCGAAGAACGCCTTGCAGGAAGCCGCCAAGATCCTGATCCACCACTTCATGCTGTTCAGCGATGAGCGCATCAGCTTGGAGATCGAGGAGCGCGTTCAGGAGGAGCACTTCGATGAGGACAGCCTGCACATGCGCCAACTTCTTAAGACCAAGTTGGTGGACATGGACCTGAGCGTGCGCGCGCTGAACTGCCTGAAGGCCGCTGACATCGAGACCCTCGGTGATCTGGTGAGCTACAACAAGAACGACCTCTTGAAGTTCCGCAACTTCGGGAAGAAGAGCCTCACCGAACTGGAGGACCTGGTGGAGAACAAGAACCTGGCCTTCGGGATGAACCTGAGCAAGTACAAGCTGGATAAAGAGTAACGCAGTCATCAGTGGGCAGTGGCAGTTGGCAGGAGCCAACGAGCCATCCGCCGCCTGAGGACCGATAACGGACAACTGTCATGAGACACGGAAATAAGAACAACGCCCTCGGGCGCAAGAAGGCCCACCGCGGAGCGCTACTGAGCAACTTGGCGATCTCGCTGATCGAGCACAAGCGCATCGAGACCACATTGGCCAAGGCGAAAGCCTTGCGCCTTTACGTGGAGCCCTTGATCACCAAGAGCAAGAACGACAGTACGCACAGCCGTCGTACGATCTTCAGCCACCTACAGAACAAAGAGGCCACGGCCATGCTGTTCCGCGATGTGGCCCCGATGATCGCTGCGCGTCCCGGTGGCTACACGCGCATCATCAAGCTGGGCAACCGCTTGGGCGATGCTGCCGAGATGGCCATGATCGAACTGGTGGACTTCAACACGATCTACGTGAAGGAGAAGGCCGGTGCCGATGCGAAGAAGACCCGCCGCAGCCGTCGTAGTCCGGGTGCCAAGGCAACCACCGCCAAGGCTTCGGCTGCGGACAAAGCCGATGCGCCTGCCACAGAGGCCAAGCCCGAGGCAGGTGCCGAAGAGGCGAAGAGCGAGTAGGCTTTACCCATTGCATGATCGAAGGGCTCCGCTAGGGGCCCTTCGTCGTTACGGCCCTTGGGTAGAGCGGAGGCACACCACATATCTTGCTCTCGATCCGCCAGTCGGCACGTAGCACCGCTCCGATCGCAAGCATGCAAGCACGATGAACGTCGCTTTGGAGCGGGCTGATCTCCGCGCCACCATGAACGTAGCGGGCTACTGATGAACCAAGTGGGTGAGGGCACCTTTGGCATCGTGTTACACGGCGACATCAAACCGGATAATGTGCTCATAGATGCACAAGGCCGCTACCTCCTGGGGGACTTCGGCATCAGCGGCAAATTGCGCAACACCTTGCGCAAGAACACCGACAGCACCTAGCCGCTCACCGTGGCCTACTCGCCGCCCGAACGCTTCAAGGGCAGCGGTACTTCGGCGCCATCTGGCGATGTGTTCGCACTGGGTCTCACGGTGTACGAAATGCTCAGTGGCGAACTTCCATGGGGCGGTATTGGTGGCGTGTACCGTAAGCCCGATGCAGAGTTGCCTGTGCTGCCGGGATCGCACAGCGCCGAAATGAACGCGCTCATAGGTAGATGCTTGTGAGCTACGACCCCGAGAGGCGGCCCACCGCAGCGCAACTGCATGCCGGTGCCGAGCATAGCACACGCACCGGCAAGTGGAAGGCACCTGCGCCACCGCCGGTGAGCACGGGGCGCCTGACGCAGCAAATACCGGGGATGCCACCATAGGCGTCAACGGTCACGGCCACCATGCCGCAACACGCGCCGCCATCCTATGAGGCAGGCCGGGCCACCATGCCCGTTCGTCCTCACTGGATCCGCGCACATCCGGGGTGACGAGCAATAGCGGCAGCAACAAGGCGGTGCTCTGGATCGTCGGCGGCATGATCGTGGTGAACGGTAACGTGACCAACTGCTCCGATCGTAAGAAGTACACCGGCCAGTGGGAGGCTGATAAGAAGGAAGGCTACGGCCAGTGCTACAGCGCCACCGGCGAACTGCTCAACGCAGGCACCTTTCGCGGCGATAGCAATAAGTATCCAATACCCTGAGCGCGGAACACGGCGACCGTGCGTATAGTCCGAGGCTCTTATCAACACCTGTTGATCATCCCTGCATTCCACGTTCACCCGGCCGGGTATCTTCGCCCCCGCTCTACGGAAAATGCTCGTAAGCCAGCGCCCACACGCCATACTGCTCCTTGCTGATGGAACCCTGTTCCGCGGTCGCGCGATCGGCGCTTCGGGCATCACTGTTGGCGAGATCTGCTTCAATACCGGCATGACCGGCTATCAGGAGATCTTCAGCGATCCCAGCTACACCGGCCAGATCATGACCATGGCCTCACCGCACATCGGCAACTATGGGATCAAGGTCGGTGAAGAGGAAAGCAGCAAGCCCACCATTGCGGGCCTAGTGGTGAAGAAGTACAGCGAAGTGTGGAGCCGCCCCGGGGGCACCGGATCGCTCGATGATCACTTGAAGGCGCACGGCATCGTGGGCATCAGCGATCTGGATACGCGCAAGCTCGTGCGCCACATACGCGACAACGGCGCGCAGAACGCATTGATCAGCAGCACCGAGATGGATGTGGAGGTGTTGCGCGCGCAGTTGAAGGAAGCGCCGAGCATGGAAGGTCTTGAGTTGTCGAGCACGGTATCCACTCGCGAAGCATACGAAGTGGGCGCGAAGGATGCGGCATTCCGCGTAGCGCTGGTGGACTATGGCGTGAAGCGCAACATCGAACGCTGCCTCACCGAACGCGGTTGCCGCGTACGCGTGTTCCCAATGGGCTGCAGCTTGGAAGAGATCACCGCCTGGAAGCCCGACGGCATCATGCTCAGCAACGGCCCTGGCGATCCTGGCGCAATGCCCGCGAGCGTTGCACAGGTGAAGGCGATCGTCAACAGCGGCACACCGGTCTTCGGTATTTGCCTCGGCCACCAGCTCATCGCCGAGAGCCTTGGTATGCGCACCGAGAAAATGCACCACGGCCATCGGGGCATTAACCACCCGATCAAGGACCTCACCACCGGCCACGATGAGGTCACTTCGCAGAACCACGGCTTCGTGGTGCTTCGTGCCGATGCGGATAAGAACACTTCCGTGGAGATCACGCACGTACACCTCAACGATGGCAGCATCGCGGGCATCCGCTTGAAGGATCGTCCGGTCTTCAGCGTGCAATACCACCCCGAGGCCGGACCCGGCCCCTATGACAGCCGTTATCTCTTCGATCGTTTCGTGCAACTGATGCAAGAGCACGAGCAAGTAGAGCGCCCTGTTCCGCTGAACGCATGAGCACGGCCGCTTTCCACTTTCAACTTTCTGCTTTCACCTTTTCCTCATGAGCCTGATCGCCAAGATCCAAGCACGGGAGAT
>JBKJPT010000102.1:0-3918 GCA_046595075.1 Flavobacteriales bacterium | reverse complement strand
CCGACAACGAAGCCGAACTGTCGGCGCCACAGGGTTCCGGCGCGCGTGGCGGCGAGCCCGAGGACTACGGCGCTTCGTACTTGCAGATCAGCATGCTCAACGGTCAGGTGTTGCATACGCTGGAAGCAAAAGGGCAGGGGATGTTGATCGGTGTGCTCGATTCCGGTTTCGAGGATGCCGACTCGCTCGCTGCGTTCGACGACCTGCGCGCGCGCGAAGGCATCCTGCTCACACGCGACATGGTGAACAACGACGGCGATGTGTACAATGATCACTGGCATGGCCGATCAGTGCTCTCGTGCATGACGGGGATCCTGCCTGGATACCTGCAAGGCACCGCACCTGCAGCCGACTTTGTGCTGCTGCGCACCGAAGCCGTGGCAGACGAGTACGTTGTGGAAGAGGACAACTGGGTAGCGGGTGCCGAACTATGCGATAGCCTGGGTTGCGATATACTGAGCACCTCACTGGGCTACACCGAATTCGACAGCACTTTCACCGCAGACCACGTGTACGCCGACATGAACGGCGCAACAACGCGCATCAGCATCGCTGCTGGCATGGCTTCGCAAAAGGGCATGATCCCCGTTACCAGTGCGGGCAACTCGGGTCAAAGCGCTTGGCACTACATTAGTGCACCGGCCGATGCCATCGACATCCTTTCTGTGGGCGCCGTGGGCGATCAGGAACAGCATGCGCCCTTCAGCTCCTTCGGCCCCAGCGCCGATGGCCGAGTGAAACCGGATGTGTGCACGCTCGGTTGGGGCGCCATTGGTCTGCGTATCGAAGGGGACAGCATCGCACCGCTGAACGGTACATCATTCTCTGCACCCATCCTCGCGGGCCTCGTCGCTTGTCTTTGGCAGTTGCATCCCGATCGCACAGGGCACGATATCATGCACGCGATCCGCCGCAGCGCCGATCACTGGAACAACCCCAACGATTCGCTCGGCTATGGCATCCCTGACTTCCTCGCAGCGCACGGCTATTTGGAATTGACCGCAGGCGTGAACGAAGTATCGGCCTTAGGCATGGAAGTGTTCCCGGTTCCGTTCGAGAACGAACTGCGCATCACCATGAACGGCACCGCGAACGGCAACATGCGCGTGACCCTCTCCGATTTGCAGGGCCGCGCGGTATGGTCGGGCAGGTCCGCGGCGAACTCCTCCGGCACGGTCTTTCTTCAGCCGGGTGCGCTCGCTTCGGGCATGTACTTGCTCCGTGCTGAAGTGGATGGCATCGTGCGCACCGTTCGCGTGGTTCGCCGATGACGGCCAACGACGTGGTTGCCACGATCCCTGTGGATGTCCTGCTCGCTGCGTACCGGCAAGGGGTCTTTCCCATGGCGCACGAGGATGGTGAACTCTACTGGCACGAGCCCGATCCGCGTGCCATCTTCGACCTGCCCGGCTTGGCGCCCGACCGAACCACTACACGCATCCTACGCTCGAATCGTTTCACCACCACCATCGATCGTGCATTCACACATGTGATCGACGCCTGTGCTGATCGCGAAGAGACCTGGATCGATCCGCGCATCAGGGCCAGCTATGTTCAATTGCACGAGGCCGGACATGCGCATTCCGTGGAAGTGTGGACCGGCGACGAGCTCGCTGGCGGTATTTACGGTGTCGCCATCGGCGGGGCATTCTTTGGCGAGAGCATGTTCGGCGCGAACAATGCAGGCAAGGTGGCGTTCTATTCGCTCGTGGACCATCTCCGAAAGCAGGGCTTCATGTTGTTCGATACACAATACATCAACGACTTCACTACAACGCTTGGCGCGAAGGAGATCACACGCGCGGATTTCCTCCTCACGTTGAAGCAGGCGATCACGCACCCAGTGACCTTCAGAAGATGAGATCCGTCACGCTGGGCTTCTTCCTACTGTGTACCATGTTGACGCACGCGCAGAGCGATCTTACTGTTGAACTGGTCCTCAGCCGACCAAAGGCTGGTGGTGCATTGCGCATGGTGCTTTGCCCGAATGCCGCATCCTTTGACAGCGAGAATGACTGCACGGTGAAGCAAGCACCCGCTACTGGCGCAGTGGTACGTGTCGTGTTCAGCAACGTGCCCAACAGCACCTGCGCTATCAAGGTCTTCCACGATGTGAACGACAACGGCAAGCTCGACACCAACTGGATCGGGATCCCCACAGAACCTTACGGCTTCAGCAACGATGCCATGGGCACCTTCGGGCCACCTTCGTTCCAGCAGGCTTCGTTCCCGGTGAAGGGTGTTGGAGATGCCGTGCGGATACGGATGAAAGGCTAGCGGGCTGCCTTGTTGATAGTAGGCACCACCGCTTGTCGCTGCGCTAAATACCGCTGGTACACCTCGCTGAAAGCTGCACGGTGATCGATCGTTTCGCCGTACCGGCCCATCAAGGTCAATAGGGCGTCGGTCCCTTCGCGCAACCCGTTCTGCCCGCCGCTGAGAGCGGTGATCACGTCTGCACTGCCTCGCGTAACGGTGTGCTTAACGAAGAACTCGCTGGCCTGCCCGCGCATGAGCACGCGTATGCCGCAACGATCGGCCACGGCAAGGTCTATGGCGTCGTCGAAGAAGAAGGCCACTTCCTCGTCCTTCAATCTGTGTGTGCGCAGGAAAGCATCGAAGGCTTCCCGCTTGTCGACATAGCCCATGTAAAGGCCGTGCAACTTCTCGCGCTGCGCGAACCGCTCGGCGTGCCCATTGTGCTGACCGGTGATAACGGCTGAAAAGGGTAACTGCTGACCATTCTGCAACCAAAGGCCGAAGCGGAGCATGTTTACACCCATGCTTCCTACCTCGCTGAATGGGCTTCCGCCATCGAGGTCCTTCCAGCCGTCGTTGAAGACGCCGTCCCAATCGAAGATGACAGCGCGTATGGCCTTCAACCGACTCCGCAGCTCGTCGTGGGAGAAGAGCAACTCCGTGCCGAGTTCCTGGAACGGGTCGCGATCGATGGGATGGTCGTGCATCAAAGCCTCAGGCCGAGATCGCCTTCATCAGGTCCTGGATGTCCAACATGGCGAGTTGCTTGCCGTTCTCGCTCACGCTCAGCGTGTCCACTTTGTGTTCTTTGAATGCTTTTTGGGCATCATCGAGCAGGGCTTCAGGCGAAATTGTGAACGGCGAGTTGAACTTCAACGTGCTCAGCTTCTTCGTCAGGAACTTGGTGCCTTCCTTCTCGATGCCGCGACGCAGGCCACCATCAGTGAATACGCCCAGGTTCTTGCCCTTGCCATCGACCACCATTACCGCGCCGAAGCCGTGCTTGGTCATCTCTACGAGTGCTTCGCTCACGGTGGCACTGTCCTTCACGATCGGGTTGCTGCGCGAGAGCACGTCCTTCACCTTCATGGTGATCAGGCGTGTATCCACGTAGAACTGCTTGGTGCCGATGGATGTGAAGTGGTTGTCGGTGAGCTGCTTCATCAGCTTCCATGGAACGGTGATGGTGTGCACACCCAACTCCACCGCGTTGCGTACATGCTCCACCGTGCGCACACTGCTGAACATGATCTTGGTGTCGTACCCGTAGTAGTTCACGGCGCGCACGCACTGTTCCACCAACGCGAGCGCATCATGGCCCTGGTCCTGCAAGCGACCCACCAGTGGACATACGTAGTTGGCACCGGCCTGCATGGCCATGTAAGCCTGCTGGATGGTGTACACCAGGTGCACGTTCACCATGATGCCTTTGTTGCGGAGCATGCGGCACGCGCGCAGGCCCTCGAGGCTGACCGGGATCTTGAAGACGGTAACGTCCTTCTTCAGGCCCATCTTCAGTTGGCGTTCGGCTTCCTTCACCACTTCCTCGGCCGTTTCGCCAAGGGCTTCCACCTGCAGGATCGGGACCTTCTTCGCAAGGTCCAGGATCATCTTGTCGATGTTCGTGACACCACCGCGGTGCATGAAGGTGGGTGTGGT
>JBKJPT010000220.1:0-6859 GCA_046595075.1 Flavobacteriales bacterium | reverse complement strand
TTGAACAACTGTGACACAAAGCTTGGCGAAACGCTCATTCTCTTCGCCAATGCGGTCTTCCATCCCTTTTGCTGTCGATCCGTCATGATATCCTCGACTTGGCCCAAAAAGACATTCGCAAGCAATCGAGCCTCCGCCTCAAGTTGCTCCTGTTCGGAGAAACTATCGAACAAGCCGTCAAATGCTGCCTGAATGTCCTTTGGATCTTTCATTTTAGGATAACCTTTTCGTAGACTTTCTCAGCTACTGAGTGAATGAGGTTCTTCTCCACCTGTTTCAATCCCTGTCCCTTTTTCTTCTCCCTCAACGCGGCCATAACAACAACATTTGTTCCATCCGGAAGAGTTACTTCTTGACAGTAGATTCTGTCGTTTTCTTGGCCCTTAAAGAATTTCATTGCCCTAACCGCCTTGCTCTTTTCGTCTATGTCCTCCTTATCATAAAGATTCGTGTTCCTGTGGCCACCAAGAATTATGTTCACTATGTCTTGAAATTTCTTCTTGTGCCTGTCCGATTGACTTATGTACCGTAGAATCTCTTTTGCCACTTCTTGGTCTACTGCGATTACGCGCTTACCGTCTCCGGATTGGCGCAGTTTTACGGCAGTGGCCATATCGAAGTTAAGTGATTACTTAATTCCGAACGTTACTTCGGTGAGTTCCGAGCATAGTTCTCTGATTCTCAGGGCATAAAAAATGCAAACGCATCGACCAATTGGCCGAGATTGGCTCCAATGTCCACGCCCCGGCCCTGCCAATCTATTCAACTTTCCAATTCCGAAAGCGCCCCTTTGTCCTCGGGCGCTTTCTCTTCCTGGGTTTGACCAAGTGCTCTACTTGGCCTCTGCGATGTCCGATGACTTGGCCTTGCGGTACATGAGGCGGCAACCTTCAGCCTGCTTTGCCACGAGCAACGCGCGGTCAACGTCCGACATGGTGCGGGTGCTCCAACGGAAATCGAACTCATCGCAGTAACGCCGCTCTTGCGAAGCGGCGTTACTGTCTACGACGGCCCGGTGGGGGCTTGGATCCTGATATGATCCTTGCTGGTGCTCAAAAGCACTCCGTCACCTCGTTGCAGCGTCCCGCCCTTAGGTACCCTTCCCTGTGAAGCAAGGAGTGCCGGGGTGGGCGTTGCGACCTTACAAAGTAAGGTACTTTCACCCAAAGATCCTAATTCCCTAGAACCGTGGCCACTTCCAAGCGTTCCAAGACCAACAAGTTGAAGGACATGCCTATAAAGGGATCGACGTTCGGCGAAGTGCTGGGCGCGGTGCTCAAAGTGAATGCACCCAAGGCAAAGAAGGCCGCCAAGCGGAAAAAGAAGTGACCGATCGCGCCAAGCACATCGTAGCGCAAGTGTGCGTGCAATGGGTGGTGGTGCTATTCCCGTCGATCATGGTATTGATCGTTTGGACGTGGTGGTGGAGATAGCTTACTTGAGGGATCCGGGGTTGCTCAATTCCCCGTCGATCATGCCAGTACCGAAGGAGATCATTGAGAGCGTCGCACATAAGGTGGGCGACCCTGTTCACTATGCGGGGATCGTTCACCGGGTATCGAGGCGCTACTACCGAAAGAGCACCGGGGAGATCCTGTATGACCTTGTGGAAGTGGTGAAGCCCGGAGGCATCCCCCGGCACCCGTCCGGCATCCCTGAGAAGCACGTCACCAAGCCGACCCTTGGCTCCCTTGGGTTGTCGATGGATAGGTAGGAAAGGCCATCGACAGAAATAGTTGGCCCGTGCTTATCGCTCCATAACCCGCTGAGGGCTAAGGCCAGTTCGTCGGCGGAAACCATGATTTGGTAGGCCGATAGTTCCCATTCGTCTTGACTTTCGATGCCTCGACCGTGAATCTTGCGCAACTCTTCTGACTGACGGCACCCACGATAACCCCCTTAGACACCATGTGGCCCGTTCAAACGCTCACCCTTCTCCTCTGCCTCACTGACGAAGAACAATTGTATGCCCAGCAGCTTCCGCGCTTGCAGGAATTGCCAGCAATAGAGGTTCAGGCCCCAGCAAAAGAGGATCCAAAGGAGGACACCTTTATTCTGGAAGCAGATCCGATCTGCTGACCATAAGCAAGGGCAGCGGTCTATGTGATCGCCGTCCCAGACCCCGGCGCCACCTGCCCAGGAGCCGGGGTCGCTCTTTGTGATGGTCTCTGCCGCACGCGGATCATCTTTGGAGCATGAGGAATCGATGTGTGTTGATCGCCTTGCTCGTTGGGTTCAGTTCCGTCGCCATTGGCCAAGGAACCTTTGTGGGTAACGCCAGCGCGACCTGGGAGGAGGCGATCACCTTCTACCACAAGTTGGACAGTTTGCACCAAGGGTCGCGCCTCATAGTGATCGGTGAGGACGATGATGGTTCACCCATCCATCTTTTCGTGATCAGCGACGGCAGTGGCTTCACGCCGGACAGCATTCGCGCAGCTGACAAGAACATCCTGTGGATCACCAACGGAATCCACCCCGGCGAACCCGATGGAGTGGATGCAAGCATGATGTTGGCGCAAGCCCTGTTGGAGAGCGACCAGTACATGGGGCTCTCCGAGCATACTGCGATCTGCATCGTGCCGGTGTACAACGTCAGTGGGGCAAGGCGGCGCGGTGCCTTCAGCCGCGCCAACCAGAACGGCCCCGCCGAACATGGCTTCCGTGGCAACGCCCGCAACTTGGACCTCAACCGCGACTTCATCAAGGCGGATGCATCGAACACTCGCAACATGGAACGAGCGCTCGGTCGCTGGGACCCCGATGTCTATTTCGAAACGCATGTGAGCGATGGGGCCGATCACCAATATGTGATGGAACTGCTCACGACGCAGAAGGACAAGTTGAACGGCCCACTTAGCCAGTTGATGTCGCGCACCATGGTACCCGAACTGTACGCGTGGATGGAACGAAAGGGGATATTGATGTGCCCGTATTTCGAAACGGAAGGAGAGAAACCGGAGTACGGATTGGTGGGTTTCTACGATAGTCCACGTTACAGCACAGGCTACAACGCGCTATTCGATCGCATCGGCATCCTGAGCGAAAGCCACATGCTGAAGCCTTACGCCGACCGGGTGAACGCGACACTGCAACTGTTGCTTGCCACGCTCGCAACAATGGACGTGCACACCAAGGAACTGCGGGAAGTGCGCGCTGCGGCAAAGAAGTACACTGCAGAGATGGACGAGATCGGACTGAACTGGAAACTGGATACCAATGCGGTGGAGCGGATCCCTTGGAAAGGATGGGAGGCGCTGACCCGCACCAGCCAAGTGACCGGCTTGCCTCGGATCTACTACTCGCATGATGCACCTACCGATCGCTCCGTACCATGGATGAATTCGTATCGGCCATCATTGATCAAGCAGAAACCGATCGGGTACGTGATCCCGCAGGCATGGGCCGAGATCGCTGTGCGGCTCAAGGCCCAAGGCGTGGAAGTGGAACGACTGAAGGAACCGCGTTCGTTCGCGGTGGAACAGGACAGCATCGGCGAGTTCAAGACCACGCAACAACCCTATGAAGGACATTACTTGCACCGCGATATCCAGGTGACGGCGAATTCGTTCACACACACCGCCCAACGCGGGGACTTCTTCGTACACACTGGCCAGTCCACCGATCGGTACATCATGGAAGTGCTCGAACCCGATGCGGAGGACAGTTACTTCGCGTGGGGCTTCTTCGATAGCGTGCTACAGCAGAAGGAATGGTTCAGCGATTACGTCTTCGAGGACATCGCAGCCGAACTGCTGAAGAAGGATCCTGCGTTGAGAGCCGCGCTCGCTGCGAAGCGTGCTGCCGACCCCGAGTTCGCCAAGAACGCATGGGCCCAGTTGTACTTCGTGTACCAACGGTCGCCCTACTTCGAGGATAGTTATCGCAAGTATCCCGTCATGCGGGTGATCAAGCCCTGATCGTCCGTCACCACTAGCGGAGCGAAGTGGCGATCTTCGCCGCCCATGGCATTCAAAGGACAACGCACGGAGGATCCGGGCATCGGAACCAGTTTCGAGAAGCCGGTGGAGCGACTGATGTCGCGCGACGGTTCATTCCGCGTGGAGCGACTGGGCGAGAGCAGCGGCTTGCGCGAAGGTTTCGCAGGGCTCGTATCCATGAGCTGGGGCCGCTTGCTCCTAACGATGGTGCTCGCATACGGCATCATGAACTTGATCTTCGGTTCGCTCTATATGCTCATCGGTGTGGAGAACATCGGCAATGCGGACATGGGTTCGTTGGCCAGCAAATGGCTCAGCGCTTTGGGCATGAGCGTACAAACGCTCACCACGGTGGGGTATGGGTCGCTTTACCCGATGAGTGCTGTGGCATGGGTCATCGCGGCGTTGGAAGGTGTCTTTGGTATCCTGGGCTTCTCGCTGATCAGTGCGGTGCTCTATGCGCGTTTCGCAAGGCCCAAAGCGAACCTGGTATACAGCCACCACGGCTTGATCGCGCCCTACAAGGATGGCTGGAGCTTCCAGATCCGATTGGCCAACCGCCGCAGTACGCTCTTGGTGGATGTGGAAGCTCGCATCCTCCTTGTCATGGCCGATGTGGACGATCAGGGCGAACGACTGAACTACTACAACCTCCCCTTGCAACTGGATCGCGTCACCTTTCTTCCTCTGAGTTGGACCATTGTGCACCCGATCACTCCTGAAAGTCCGCTCGCGGGTCTAAGTGCCGAGGATCTCAAAGACCGACGCGCTGAATTCCTCGTGATACTCAAAGGTCTGGACGAAGGGTACATGGGATCGGTGTTCACGCGCCACTCCGTGCGCTACGATGAACTGATCTGGGGGGCGCGCTACGTGCGTGCATTCAGTGTGAAGGACGGCGCCACGCTCCTCGATCTCAACAAGCTCAGCGAACATATGCCCGTGGAAGCACCTGCGCGTTTGCCCGCATGATCTTGTGGCTGCGGCCTGACAACTGATAACAGACAACGAATAACTTTCCCAATGGAACTTTACGACATCAGCATCGGTGCACGCGTGAAACACCCCACCATGGGTGTCGGCGTGGTGTACGAGATCGATGCACGCACCGTGCATGTGTTCTTCAAAGAGCACGGCGAACAGCCCATCAGCCGCAGCTTCGAAGGGTTGGTCACCATTGCACCGGGCATGGAGATCGGCCAGGAGCCACTGGACATGGAACACGTGAAGGATGGCTTGCGTGAGATCCTCGAAGAGATGCAGTCGCCCCAACGTCCGGTGCAAATCGCACCGCGCTATGAAGGCGGCATGCTCCTGATCAAACCGAAGGATGCTGCGCTCCAAGCCAAGGAGATCCCCGTGGAGGACTTCTTCCACAAGATCGTCATGATCCGTGATCGCTTCCGCGTGCTGGAGCAGAAGATCAACGCGCATGACAAACTGAGCGAGCAGGACAAGGTGGAACTGCAGCAGTACATCACCCGCTGCTACGGATCGCTCACCACCTTCAACATACTCTTCGAGGACAAGGAGGACCATTTCGTTGGGCAGAAGGGGGAGGGGTGAACCACGGGCAGCGGAATGTAGCTTCACAACGTCAACCTACGCGAAGACCGCTACAGTGCCGAAAGTGCCTTCCACATATGCGATCTGTTTCACCGCTGGAGTGGTGATCGGCTCGGTCTTCCAGGTCGAAGCGCAGACGTTGGCATGGGCTGGCCAGTTGAAAGGGGACGG
This sequence comes from Flavobacteriales bacterium, assembly GCA_046595075.1. Lineage (GTDB taxonomy): Bacteria > Bacteroidota > Bacteroidia > Flavobacteriales_F > PHOS-HE28 > PHOS-HE28. Next base: position 1,181 of record JBKJPT010000220.1, on the reverse strand, counting down.
CACGCATAGTTTGCAGAACATGTTCCCGGGATCGAGCCGATGTAAGGTCATGGTGGTTGATCGCAGCGGGGACATCTATGTCGCTGGGAACAGCAACGACACCATCGACTTCGATCCCGGCCCGCTGGAATACATCCTCTCCGGATCACACCACGATCTTTTCCTCGCCAAGTACAACGTGAGCGGTCAACTGATCTGGGCCGATCTCTTCATCGGTCTTGCCCCACAGAACTGCGACATGGTGGGCATAGACCTTGATCCAGTTGGCAATGTGGTAGTAATGGGATGGAGCAGCGCATCCATGGACATGGATCCCGGCCCCGGCATCTTCGAATTGGGCCCCAACGCCACGGCCAATCAAGTATTCATGGCGAAGTACAATGCCAATGGCGCATTGATTTGGGGCAAAAGCATGGGCGGGCCCTATGGAGTAATGCCCTTTGGCATGGATGTGAGCACTGATGGCGAGATCCTCATCACCGGCAATTTCTACCAGCAGTTCGACGCCGATCCCAGTGCCGCGATAGACCTGCTGACGTGCACGAACTATGCGCTCTTCTTCGCCAAGTACACTATCAATGGCGAGCATGTGTGGGCCAAGGCAATCACCAACATCGGCATCTATGGTGGGCCGCGTTGCATCAAGGCCGGTCCCGATGGCAGCATCCATCTTGGTGGTCACTTCGCAGGTGTGGTGGATTTCGATCCCGGTGTGGGAACGAGCGCGATGAGTCCGAGCTCGTGGGTAAACGATGCCTTTGTAGCGAAGTATGACGCGATGGGTGAGCTGATCTGGGCAAAGGACCTCGCCGTGTTGGATAACGCCCAAGGAAGGTCCGTGCAACTGGAGATCGATGTGGATGGATCCGTTGTCTTCCTCGGCGACTATGTGGGCATTGGCCTCGACATGGATCCTGGTCCGGGCGTGATCACATTGCCGGGGAACGAGCTCTGTACATCCGCATACTTCGGCCGCATTGATACGGATGGCAACATGCTCTGGGGTAAAGGACTCTACAAGTTCTCATTACCCTGGGAACTTGCGCTGGACGACGAGCGCAACATCTTCATCTCCGGATCCTTTGCTGGCGCCGACTTCGATCCCGGTCCAGCATACGCGCTTATGATCTCTCCTGCACAAAGCGCCTTCGCCGATGTTTGGGCGAAGTACGATCCCGATG
>JBKJPT010000163.1:0-9352 GCA_046595075.1 Flavobacteriales bacterium | reverse complement strand
CCTTGGGCCATATCAGTTCCAGTTGTTCGGGTCTTCCCAAGCGCGTACTCTTTCCGGCGGCCAGCACCATGAAGGACGCGCACCTATCACAGTCGCCGTTGCCAGTTCCACGCGTCGCGCAAGGCTTCGCGCAGGTCGTGCTCGCAAGTCCACCCAAGCACCTCGCGGCTTTTAGCGGTATCGGCGAAGACCGCCTCCACATCGCCTGCACGACGCGGTCCGATCTCGTGTGGCACCTGGACCCCGCTCACTTCAACGAATGTGGTGATCACTTCCAAGACGCTATTGCCCTTGCCTGTGCCCAAGTTGAAGACCTCGCACGTGGGGCTGGTGCGTGCTTCCAACCATGCAATGGCCCGCACGTGCGCACGGGCAAGGTCCACCACGTGGATGTAGTCGCGCACACAGGTGCCGTCCGGGGTGTTGTAGTTGTTGCCATTGATCCGCAGCTTGTCGCGCAAGCCCGCAGCCGTCTGCGTTACAAAGGGCACCAAGTTGCTGGGTACGCCGCGCGGTAGTTCGCCAATGTGCCCTGATACGTGTGCTCCGATGGGGTTGAAATACCGCAGTAGCACGGCCTTCAATGAAAGATCCGCCGCGCACTGGTCGCGCACCAGCTGCTCGCACACCACTTTGGTATATCCATAAGGCGAAGAGGCGTTGCGATCAGGCGCGCCTTCGGCAACGGGCAGGCTTGCCGGTTGGCCGTAAACCGTGCAGCTTGAAGAGAACACGAGGTGCGGCACCGCGAAATCCTGCATCACGGTGAGCAGCACCGCCAGCGAGCCGACGTTGTTGCGGTAGTACATCAACGGCTTCTCCACGCTTTCACCCACGGCCTTGTATGCCGCGAAGTGGATCACCCCGTGTACTTCACCTTCGGCGTGCAACACCTTGCGCACGGCTTGCTCATCGGTGCAGTCGATCCGGTGCAAGACCGGCTTGCGTCCGAGGATCCCCTCCAGCCCATCGAGTACGCGCTCATCGCTGTTGCGCAGGTCGTCCACGATCACGGGCTGGTAGCCCGCCGCGACGAGTTCCACCACGGTGTGCGATCCGATGAATCCTGCGCCTCCTGTAACGATGACCTTCTTCATGCGATGCGGACGAAAGTAGGCCGTTCACCATCTTCACCGCCGTTCCCGAACTATCCTCGTGCGCCGTCCTTCTCCATCCTCCTTGGTGTTGCTGTTGGTGATGGTGGTCACCATCATCGTAAGCGCGTGCGGCTTGTGGACAACGGACGAGAAAGAGATGGCCGATCGTGTCGTGCGCAGTGATGTGAAGGGCTACTACGGCTACCTGCAGGCGCTCTTCGTTCGGAACGATCTGGGTCGCGAAACGGAGGTGTGGGAATACGTACGCTACACCCCGGGCGGCACCTTGAACAAGTACTTCTGCGGCACCAGCGTATTAATGGCGCCATGGTTCGCGATGGGAAACACCATCGCGATCAATGACCCACAAGCGACGCAGGACGGGCTGAGCATCCATGAGATGCGGGCGCTGAGCGTTGGGGCTTGGGTGTACCTGCTCATCGGCCTGCTCGCCTTGCGCGCCTTGTTGCTGCGCATGGGCGTACGCGAGACGGTGGTCGCGTGGATGCTCGCCGCCATCGGGCTGGGTACGCAACTGATGCAGTACGCTGCGCTGCAACCCGGTTGGTCGCACGTGTACTCGTTCTGTTGCGTGGCGCTCTTCCTACTGGTCGTGCAGCGGCTATCGGCAGGTGCCAACGCTCGTTGGTTGATCGCCGCGGCAGCTATGCTCGGGCTCATCGTGCTCATTCGCCCAGTGAACGGCTTGGTGCTCTTTGCCGCGCCCATCGTCGCGGGCACGGACTTCATCCCGATGCTGAAGCGCTTGTTCCAGCGCCGCGTGCTGTTGATCGCTGCAATGTTCGTGGGCGCATGCGTGGTCGGCGTGCAGGTGGCGCTCTGGCGCGCGCAGTCCGGCGAATGGTTCGCTTACGGCTACCAAGGCGAAGGCTTCCATTGGAACAGGCCCGAAGTGTTCAAGGTCCTCTTCGGCTTCCGGCGCGGGCTCTTCCTGTGGACCCCGGTGCTACTGCTTTCGGCGGCGGGTACATTGTTATTGTTGAAACGGGACCGCACGCGTGGATGGTGGATGTTGTTCTACTGGGCAACTAACGTGTACGTGATCAGCGCGTGGTGGATCTGGTACTATGGCAGCGGTTTCGGTGCGCGCGTGTTCGTTGACCACTACCCCGTGCTGGCGATCCCGATGGCGTTGCTGCTGAACGTACAGACATCTCGCTGGTGGGTTGCCGCACGGATCTTCATTGCGCTGTGTTGCGCACTGCTCCTTTTCCAGATGTGGCAGTACAACAACTTCATCCTCCAACACGAGAGCATGGACCGGAAGAAGTATGCTTACACCTTCCTGCGCTGGGACGACAAGTACCGGGGGGCCCTCGCAGGCAACTACCAAACGCCGCCCTTCAACCCCAATGGCATGGCGGTGGTACTGGAGGAAAGCTGTGACTTCGAGCACCGGTGCAAGCATTGGGGAGGCAATGCGGCGGAGCACACACGCATGGCCTTCAGCGGAACCAACGCGGGCATCTTCACCCCTGCCAAGGAGTTCGGTCTAGGCTTCGCCGCCCCCGCCGGTTCATTGCCAACTGGTCGTGCGCTATATCTGGAAGTTGGGTTCCAGCGCATGGAGCCTACGCCGGGATCCTCCAACACGCTGCTCGCCGTTACCGATGTGGTACGCTCCGATGGAACGCACGCCTACTACGAACCCTTCCGGATCAATCCCATGCCTGCGGCCGTTGCGCACTGGGAACAAGTGGAATACAGGATACCGGTGCCTCCGCTTGAAGAAGGAGACCACCTCAACTTCTACTTCTGGAACAGCGAGCACACCGCGCACGTGCTCATCGACGATGTGTTCATGCGTGTGCTGGCGGCGGAGCCGTACTGATGGAGCGAGAAGTGGGCCTGGCAGGATTTGAACCTGCGACCAAGGGATTATGAGTCCCCTGCTCTGACCGCTGAGCTACAGGCCCTTCTTCGTTCCGGATCGACAGGGCGCAAATGTAGAAGCAGCCCCCGTCGGTGGCCGTTACATTCGCAGCCCTTGGATAATGCGATCGATACCATCCTGCTGGATCTCGGTGGTGTGCTGATCGATGTAGACTACCGCGCATCTGCTCGTGCGTTCGCACAGTTCGGCTTTTCTGATTTCGACGGGTTGTACAGCAAAGCGAAGCAGGATCATGTCTTCGATGCCTTTGAGACCGGCGAATTATCTGCCACACAATTCCGCGATCGCATCCGCACCTTGTTGAACGCACCGATCAGCGATGCCCAAGTGGATGCGAGCTGGAACGCGATGCTCGGCACGATCCCCGAAGAACGCATACAACTCTTGCGCCGGTTGAAGGAGCGCTATCGCGTGCTGCTGTTCAGCAACACCAACGCGATCCATGTGCCGGCCTTCGAGGCCATCGTGGCGCGCACCAATGGCATTGACCATTTCAAGGATCTCTTCCACGGTGCTTACTACAGCTGTGTGATCGGTCTTCGCAAACCCAACGCGGAAGCGTTCCATCATGTGCTCGGTCAGCACAGCGCCCAGCCATCGCGCACGCTCTTCATCGACGACAGCGAGCAACATGTGGTGGGTGCACGTAACGCCGGGCTCCGTGCAGAACACCTCGAACTGGAGAAGGAGGACATCCTCGTGATGTGCGGTCGGCTCGGGCTGGACTAGTGCGGCCGGGTATCTTGTCCGGCCATGAAGGGTCCGCTTCGCGCTTCCCGCCTCACGATCATCGTGATCATGCTATTCGCCACGTGGGCCAGCGTGCAGTTCCGCTACATCGGTGTGCCTGGCAACGACTGGCACGAGGCGATCAACAACGACGGCAAGAGTTATTACGAGTACCTGCGTTTGTTCCTCTTCCCCGAAGGCCATCCACATATCCGGCCGACAGGCGCGCCCGAGGGGTCCACACCGGTGATCCGCCATTTTGGTGGTGCGGCCGCGTGCATGGCGCCGTTCGTGCTTGTCGCGCACGGATACACACTTCTTAAAAGCGGCGGAGCGGAAGATGGCTATTCGCTGCACTATCAGGTCGCCGTGGGTATCGCAGCGCTATTCTTCCTAGGCTTGGGTGTGTTCGCTCTGCGCAGGTATCTGCTGGCACAAGGTTTCGGCGAACTCGTTGTCAGCTGCACGCTCGTCGCATTCACGCTCGGTATGGGGCTCATCACGCAAGCGGTGGTGCACCCCGCCATGTCGCACGTGTACGGGTTCGCCATTGTGGCGCTCCTGTTCCGCCAAGCACAACTGCTCTTCAGTGGTCCAGGCCCTGTACGCCTGATCGCGTGCGTCGCCTTGTTCGCTTTTGCCGTGTGGGTCAGGCCGGTGAATGCACTCGTGCTCTTCGCTTTGCCATTGGCTGCTTACGGCACAACCACAGCCTATACTGCGGTCGCCCGCATCATCGCCTCCCGTTGGGGTCTATTGGCCTTGCTAGTTGCGATGACCATGATCTCCTTGCAATGCGTGCTTTGGTACATGCAGAGCGGTTCTTTCTTCGTATGGTCTTATGCCGATATGGGATTCCACTGGTCCCGGCCCGCCGTGCTCCGCAACCTGTTCAGTGCCCGAAGTGGATTGTTCTTCTATTGGCCACTATTGCTGCTCATCGTTCCCGGCGCATTCGTGCTCTGGCGCCGTAATAAAAAGCTGGGTGCGCTGTTCGCAGTTTTCTGCGGTCTGTTCGTGTACGTTACTGCGTCGTGGTGGAACTGGTGCTATGACAGTTTCGGCCAGCGCACGTACATCGATGTGTTTGCTGCGATGGCGCTGCCCTTCGCACTGGCGATCCCGACCAAAGGATCCCTGCGCTCGATCTTCTTCATCGGCCTCCTCCTATGCACTTCGCTCAACCTGTTCCAGAGTTGGCAGTACCGGGGCTATTTGCTTGTGCCGTGGCAAACGGACCTGCGTATGTACCAGCACGTGTTCATCACCACCGACCCGCAGCGCGCCATGGCCGTGGGTGGTCACGAAGACCTGCCATGCTATGCTCCACACGGTCGCGAGGTGGTCCCTGCGCAGTTCGTCATGTTCACGCGTAATGATGGCGGAAGTGACACCGTGCTCATCGCACACGCAGCAATGCCGTTGGCAACGATCGGAAAGGCGACCTACTTCGGACTGGACGTGGAGCGCACGGAAACGATCGCAAGTGCGTCCGTCGATGCGCGCATCGCATTGCGTTTCCGCAACAAGGAGCAGCTACGCTCGATCCATTCCTGGCGCATGAACGTGGTTCCCGAAGGAGCGCGGACAGAACGTTGGCACTACGCTTTCAACTTGTACGCGCAACAATGGGGCGATACGCTGGAGGTGCTATGCGTGGGCAGCAACGCAGGCTGGCGGGCTCGCACTAGGGCCGCGCAGTTCTCGGTCGCAAGGTGATCACTTAGCGATCTCCTGGCAAAGCTCCACCAACACACCGTTGGCGCTCTTGGGGTGCACGAAGCACACGAGCTTGTTGTCGGCGCCGCGTTTCGGCTCATCGTTGAGCAACGTAAAGCCTTCCGCCTTCAATCGTGCCATTTCAGCACGGATATCGGCCACTTCGAAAGCGATGTGGTGGATCCCATCGCCGCGTTTCTCGATCGCCTTTGCGATGGGTCCATCAGGCCGTGTGCTTTCAAGCAGTTCGATCTTGTTGGGTCCTGTGCGGAAGAACGATGTCATCACGCCTTCGCTCTCGACCGCTTCACGCTTGTAGCTGGGTGCCCCCAACAGCTTCTGGTAGATCTCCTCGGCGGCGGCAAGGTCCTTCACGGCAATACCGATGTGTTCAATGCGGAGCAAGCGTTCCATGCGTGCAAGGTTAACGGACAAGCGTGGTCTTGAAAACGGAAAACCCTCCGCAGCGGGAGGGTTTCCAAAAAGTTCGTGCTGCGATCAGCGTTTGATGAAGGTCTCGCCCATCTTGCTGTCGTAGTTCAGGTAGTAGAGGTCCTTCTTCAGTGTGGTGAGGTCGATCTTGTTGGCATAGCCGCGCTTCACGATGTTGCCGTACTGATCATAGATCTCGTAGAGCGTGTTTGCCGTGAAGACTATCTCCTCCTTGGGCTTCACAGGGCCCCAGGTCACCGGCTGCACCGCGGCATCGGTGTACTTCACCGTTTCGCTGAAGCGTATTTTGCGGGTCAGGTCCACCTGCTTCACACGATAGAGGTTCTCGCCGGAATGCGGCGTCACCTTGAACTCGTACTTGTGTTCGCCCGGCCTGCCCACGCCCATCACCTCGCCCACCTTCACCCATTTGTTCCAGCGCTTCTGCTCCACGATAAAGGGCAGTTCGCCGGTCTCGTTGGTGGCCGTCCAGCGGTACACGCCGTCTGTGCCGATGGTCTGCGATAGGATGTCGAAGGTGCTCTTTGGTTTCAGCACTTCGGGGTTCAGCACCACTGGTGTGCAGCCGTCCTTGTGACGCACCTTCATCACCACGGCGTCGCCCACTTTCAGGCCGAAGTTGTTCATGTCCACTTCGAAGGCGCTGGAGTTGATCTCGTCCGTGGCGATCTGGTCGTTCACCGTCACCTCGAACACACAGAAGCCCACGCCAGCTTCGGAAAATGGGTTCTGGATGAAGATGTTCTTACCCTGGTAGTGGCCTTCGACCACGATGGTGCCGGCGAAGGCGGAGGAACCGAGGGTAGCGGCAGTGAGGAGGTGTAGCAGACGCATGGCAGATGGTTCTTCGGCCGACGAAGATAGTTTTTAGGTCGGGCTGCCGATGGGTATCGGGGCCGTGTTTACGGGCAGTTCGTGCGAGAGTTGCGTCACCCCGATGCCCTTCAGTGGTCAAATGCCTTCACGCCCGCCTCCACGGGCACCTCCAAGTGGTTCTCCTGTGGCGGTATGGGGCACGAGTAGCGGCCGCCATATGCACAGTAGGGATTGTAGGCCCGATTGAAGTCCAGCAGCACCTCACGGCCAAGGGGTCCGGTCAATTCCACGTAGCGGCCACCACCATAGGTGCTTTCGCCATTGGTGAGGTCGGTGAAAGGGATGAAGAGGTAGTTGATGTACTCGGGCTTTTGGCTAAGCGCGATGTTGCGGTACACCGTGAGGTGCTCCTTACGATCCTTTACGCTGAACTGCAGAACACCCACCGCTTGGTATTCCGGCAGGCGGTCGGTGGTAGTCTTCATACCGAAGGTCTCTCCTTCCTTGGGTTTGAAGGTGGCCAGCACGCGGAATGCCGGATCGGGCGCAAAACGTTCCAGTTCAATGAAGTACGCTCGGTGTTCTTCCGGCAACGGGCTGTGCTCGGGATCGCGGAACTCGGTGTTCACCTTGTTCCAATAGGCCTGGAGGCTATCGAGCCATGCTTGATCGTTCTGCGCTGTAGCGGTGACAGCAACACCGAAGAGCCATGCAATGAAGGCCGAGCGGATCATACCGCGCGTTGTATGCGCACGGCCTTGGCCATGCGGGCCACGTCCGCCTCGTTGAAACGCCCCTTTTCGTTGTCCTGCACAGTGAAGGTGCGATCACCGACCTGCACCAATTGGTAGAAGTGGATGAAGACGAGTTGATCATCGGGGAACTGTGAGCGGAACAAGAGTTTGTCCGACGACTCCTCTATCACCGTATGCTTCTGCAACATGTCGCGGTCCAGGTCGGCCTTGATGCGCGCGAGATCGCCCTCCTCTTCAGTGATCACAATGGCGAAGTGTTCACCAGCCCCCACTTCCATGCAACCCCGCTCCTCGTTCCACCGCACCTCCGGTGCAGCCACCCCCAACGCAGTCGCATCTCCGAGCTCCACAAAGAGCGGCATGTCCTGCGCATTGAGGTCCACCGACAGCATGGTGGCGGTACTATCCATGGCGGCCGATGTGGCGGCAGCGGGTTGGCTGCTTTCGCCGCAAGCGACAAGTACGGTCACAAGCAAAAGGATGAAGGGAATACGCATGTGGGCGAAAGTAGATCGCTATCACGCCACCAAGCGTTCGAGCAAGCTCCTATTCAGGCGCCCCTACTTCGATCCGGAGGCCTTCGCTGTGCGAGGAGAACTCCGGGGCGTACATGCACTGCACATTGGTGATGCCGTTGCTGAAGGTGCCCGCGTGCGTCACCTTCAGGTCGTACTCGAACACGTAGGTGCCCGGCGCAATGCGATCGAAGAAGAAGTGCATGGCCGCATCGCGGATGCTGCGGTAGTAGCCGAGCCCGCTCTTCCACTCGTAACCGCTGTTCGTCTGCACGGGTTCAAGACCCGCCGCACGCAGGTCCTTCAAGTGCACGTGATCCAGGTAACGATCGGTGCGCAGTTCCACCCGTACGGTGAGTTTGTCGCCGGGCTTCAACGGGCGTGCCTCGGTCAAGGCGATCAAGCGCGCACCGATATCGGTCTGTTCGTTCAGCATAACCTGTCTGCGCAAGCTGAAAGGACTTTCATGTGGCTTCACCTTGTCCATTTGCTCGAGGTACTGCCAGTGCAGTGCGCCCCACTGCACGCCGTCGCTGGTGGTGCTCACGGTCACCTTGCCCATCGCCGCCTTCACTTCACTAACCGGCCAGCTCATCTGGAAGTAGCCCGTGCCGGCTTCGCTTTGGGTTGCTTTCACTTTCTCCCCACCAACGGTGATCACTGGATCGCTCTTCGGTTCCAACAAGTCTTCGCCGGTGAGCAGCAGCGCATAGCACGCATCTGCGGTCGCCTTGGTTGTCTTCCAGTCGGTGGTCTGTTTCAGCTTCAATAGATACTGGCGCAGAGCGTTCACCTTCTCGCGATCACGGGCTACGAGTTCGAAGGCTTCGATCATGAGCGCGTGCGTCTCCGTCGGAAAGCTGTTCCAGGAATAGCCCGCTTGGAAGTCCTTCCAATACATGCCGAGCTCTTCGCTCATGGTGGCGCGCTGTGAAAGTGACGTTGTGATGAGCTTCGGCATTTCCTCATCCACCAGACGGTGCAAGGCGATCGCGATCATCGCTTGTTCCTGCATGCCGTAACGCAGCCAGTCGCGCCGCGCGCGTTCGAGGATGAACGCGACGGCGCTGTTCTGCTTCCGCTCCAATGGATATTGCGGGAAACAACTGCGCGCGTAGATGTAGTGGATGTCCTCCGACGATGGCAGCGGCAACGTGTCGCCTTTCCACTCGCGCTTCATCCGCTGAAAGTCTTCCTCCACGTGCGTATCAAGCCACTTCACCGCAGCGGCGACCATACGCCGAGGTCCAGTGTCCGGTTCGGTGTCGAGGGCATCCAATTGCTGCAAGTGTCCGAAGCCCGCCACGATGTGCTGTGTGATGTAGCGCGAAGGCTGCATGCCGCTCCACCACG
>JBKJPT010000010.1:0-20940 GCA_046595075.1 Flavobacteriales bacterium | reverse complement strand
GTGGTCGACTGTCCTGTCCCGGTGGTGCCATTGCTGAACTGCGTTCCGTTCGGCGTGGCGGTCGAGGTGAATCCAGCTTCGAGTTCATCACAGGGATCAGTGCCGCCCTGCACCACTAACGGCAAGCAGAACGTGTCCTCACAACCATTGCCATAAGCGGTAACGCAAACCGTGTAGGTGCCGGGCTGATCATAGATGTGCGAAGGATCGGAGCCCGACCCATTGCTGCCATCACCGAAGGTCCACAGGTATTGCGTGTTGGTGCCGGGCTGCGAGCAGTTGAGGAAGGCGATGGTGTTCGGGTTGGTCTGCAATGCTTCGAAGCACGCCTCGAAGCCGTCGCACGGATCGACCACGCCGACCACCAATGTTGTGCATACGGTATCCACACACGTGGTGGGAACGCTGCCGCCGTTGAAGTAGATGCTGATCACATAGAGACACACCTCGTACTCGCCCGCTGCCGCGTACGTGTGCGAGGTGTTGGGCGCGTTGGCGGTGTTGCCATCGCCGTAGGACCATTGGTAGGTGGTCTGGAGGCCCGCACCAGTGGTGGCGTTGGTGAACTGAACGCTCAGCCCAGAGACGGAGCTGGTGAACCCTGCGTTGAGTTCGTCGCAGATCGGTTGGGCTTGGAGGCCGAGGAAGCAAGCAAATGCGGCAAATGAGGAAAGAACTCTCATGAGTATGGGGTTAGGGCGCCCAGAAGACGCGGCTCCCGGGTGGTTCGACGCCTGCCGACGCTTGGGGGAGAAAGTCCTGGACCGCGCTCAAGTCAGGATCCGACAGCGCTATCCGGGACCAACTCCACATCGAACAGGTCCGCCAACTCCAACCTCAGCCGGTCCTTCACCCCCTCAATATCCACCTCGCCCCCAAGTTCCTTCGCCATGCTCGTCACGCCTTTGTCCGTGATCCCGCAGGGCACGATGTTCTCAAAAAAGGAGAGGTCGGTGTTCACGTTGAAGGCGAAACCGTGCATGGTCACCCACCGGCTTGCACGGATCCCGAAGGCGCAGATCTTCCGTGCCTTCAATGGCTCGGCATAGTCCAGCCAAACACCAGTGAGGCCGTCGATCCTTCCTGCCTTGATGCCGTAGGCTTCCAGCGTGCCGATGACGGCCTCTTCCAAGGTGCGCAGGTAACGATGCACGTCGGTAAAATGGTGATCCAGATCGAAGATGGGATAGCCTACGATCTGCCCCGGGCCGTGGTAGGTGATATCGCCGCCACGATCAATGGGGAAGAATTGGACACCCCTCTCGCGCAGGCCGTCTTCGTTCAGCAGCAAGTGGCTCTGTTTGCCGCTCTTGCCCAAGGTGTACACGTGTGGGTGCTCGCAGAAGAGCAGATGGTCTTCGGTAAGGGCCTGCTGATCCTCGGGCAGATGTCGGTTCGCGATCTTCCGGTCGACGGTCTCCTTGAACAAGCGCGTTTGCAGATCCCACGCGGTGGCGTAGTCGATCAGGCCCAAGTCCTGGAAAGAGACCTTCCGAAGAGTTGTTCTCACATCCACATCGCAAAGGACGCAAGGAATGCGGCAACGCCGAGCAGCCCAAAGGCTACTTCACCTCAGCCAGCTTGCCCTTGAGCATGTTGATCACCGCGATCTCGCTCGGATCAACACCCTTCTTCTCCGCCCAGTAGTAGCTCACCCAGTCGCCCAGGTTGATCAGGTACAGTTGGCGTGCGAAGCCGGTATCGCCCTGGCTCCACACATCATGTATGTGCGGGGTGTACTTGCGGAACACATCCTTGTTGATCTCCATGCGCATCTGGCTGCGCTCATGGTCCTCCTTGTGGCGGAAGATCACAACGGCGACATCGGGGCTGCCACCGGCCCAGCCAACGAGCTCGTTGTGGTTCATTTCCGGAATGGCGTGGTGCCAGCAGAGCTCCTTGCTGTTCTCGTTCACCTGTTGGCGGAAACGGATGCTCACGGCCTCGGTGCTCGCTTCGCTGTAGATCACCAATCGCTTGCCCACAAGCTTGTCCGTCAGTTCTTGTGCGGCCTTCTTGATGTCCTCCTTGTCTTTTTCCAGCATCAAGGCCGCGGTCCTGATCGCGCCCTCGAAGCCATCGCCGATGATGCCGAAGTGGTGCAGCACGAAGAACTGTTGCACCAGCGAGTAGGCCAACATGGTACGTGGTGGATGACCGCCGGGGATCACGATGTGATCAAGACCTTTCGCCTTGGCGATATCGAGCATGGTGCCGCCACTGGTAATGGTAACCACACGTGCGCCTTTCGCAAGCGCTTGCTCCATGGCCGCGAGCGTCTCTTCGGTATTGCCGCTGTAACTGCAGGCGATCACCAAGCTCTTATGGTTCACGTAGCCCGGCAGGTAGTAGTTGTTGTACACCTCGACCGGGCACTTGGCCTCCTTGTGCAACAGTTGTGCAGCGATCCTTCCGCCTATACCGCTACCGCCGAGGCCCGTGACCACTACGTTGCCGTATGGTCCGCCGGGGGCTTTCAGTTCGGCCTTGCGGCCGATCTCCAGGGCTTCTTTCAGTTGGCGGGGAAATGCGTCGATGAGGTTGTACATGGTGTTGTTAATGCGGGTCGAAAATAGGTCCGCTCGTACGCTCTTCTAGCAACCGAGGTTGCCGGGTACCTTCGCCGCCTCTTTTCGCAGACCATGTCCCAAGCCCTTTCCGATCAAGAACTCGTACGCCGCGAAGCGCTCCAAAAGCTCCGAGCACTTGGCATCGACCCCTTCCCGGCCGCCGAGTTCAAGGTGAATAGCCACGCCCAGGAAGTGAAGGGCCTGTTCAAGGAAGAAGGCGAACCGGCGGAAGTCACGATCGCAGGCCGGATCATGAGCGTGCGCGTCATGGGCAAGGCCTCGTTCGCGGTAATGCGCGACCATACGGGCGACCAACAGATCTATGTGGCTCGGGATGAAGTCGCTCCCGGCGAAGACAAGACGATGTACGATGAAGTATGGAGGCACTTGCTCCACCTCGGCGATTTCATCGGCGTGCAAGGTCATGTGTTCAAGACCCGCACCGGCGAGATCACCGTGCATGTGAAACAGCTCACAGTGCTGAGCAAGGCGCTGCGTCCATTACCGGTGGTGAAGACCGATGATGCAGGCAACGTGCACGATGCGTTCACCGATCCGGAGATGCGTTACCGCATGCGCTATGTGGACCTGAACGTGAACCCCGGCGTGAAGGAGACTTTCCTCAAGCGTTCACGCATCGTGAGTGCCATGCGCGCGTTCATGGCGGAAAGCGGTTACCACGAAGTGGACACACCCGTGTTGCAACCGATCCCCGGCGGCGCTGCTGCCCGGCCATTCGTCACGCACCACAACGCGCTGGATGTGCAGCTCTACCTGCGCATCGCGAACGAGCTCTATCTCAAGCGGCTCATCGTTGGCGGCTTCGAAGGGGTGTTCGAGTTCAGTCGCAACTTCCGCAACGAGGGCATGGACCGCACGCACAACCCGGAGTTCACCATCATGGAACTCTACGTGGCGTACAAGGACTACAAGTGGATGATGGAGTTCATGGAGCGGATGCTCGAACGTGTTTGCATCGCCGCGAATGGAACCGCCAGCGCCACCTTCGGTGAGAACACCATCCAGTTCACCGCGCCCTTCAAACGGATCACCATGTGCGGATCCATTCAGGAGAAGACGGGCAAGGATGTACTGGAGATGGACGAGCCCGGCTTGCGTTCGCTCTGTGCCGCCAACAAGATCCATGTGGAAGCGAGCATGGGCAAGGGCAAGTTGATCGACGAGCTCTTCAGTGCGCTCGTGCAACCATCGCTCATCCAGCCGACGTTCGTCACGGACTTCCCGCTGGAGATGAGCCCGCTTTGCAAGAAGCACCGCGAGGACCCACGCCTCACCGAACGCTTCGAACTTTACGTTAACGGCTTCGAACTCGCGAACGCGTACAGCGAGCTCAACGACCCGATCGATCAGCGCGAGCGCTTCGAAGAACAAGTGAAGTTGCAAGCACGCGGTGACGACGAGGCCATGTTCATCGATCAGGATTTCCTGCGCGCGCTGGAATACGGCATGCCGCCCACCAGTGGCGTGGGCATCGGCCTCGATCGCTTGGTGATGCTGCTGACGAACAACCCCGCGATCCAAGAGGTATTGCTCTTCCCGCAGATGCGGCCCGAGAAGTTCGACTAATAAATCCGCTCCACGCGGGTCATCACATCGCCCACTTGGATCTTCCACACTACGTCCATTCCGCTCACCACTTCACCGAAGCGCGTGTAGTGGCCATCGAGATGTGGGGCTGCGCTGTGCGTGATGAAGAACTGGCAGCTCTCGGTATCGGGGCCCGCTGAAGCGAGACCAACAGAACCAGCAGAGAACGGTGCGCGACCGATCTCGGTGCGCAAGGTCCATGGCATGCCGCCGTAACCATCGCCACGCGGACAACCGCCTTGGATCACGAAGTTGGGCACCACGCGGTGGAAGGCTTTGCCATTGTAGTAACCGGCCACAACAAGTGAGTCGAAGGCGAGGCTGCTGCCGGGACATTCGTTCACATCGGTGGCGATGATGATGTCGCCTTTGTTGGTGACGATGCGGTATTGCTGCCCTTGCTTCAGCGCGAGCAATTTGGTCTTGTCGATCGGGTGGTTGAAAGCGAGGCGCTCAGGAACGGGAGGCTGAAGACCATCCCGCTTGGCGGTAGCCTTCTGCAATAAGAGCCGCGCTTCGAGATCACGGATGGGCTGCAACGGCTTTAAGGCGGCCTCTTCCAATTCTCTCGGAAGCAGGATCTGGATCACATCGGCTTCCTCTTCCTGCAAGAGTTCGGCGACGGCGCAGATCAGGCCGGCATCCTTCGTGTTCACTGCTGTTGTGACGAGATCACGAAGCCCTTCATATTGCGCTTCGCGCGAGGCGAAGCGGGATCGCATCATGTTGTCGCGAACAATGCGTACCACCCCCAGGAAGGCCGCCTGCCGTTCCGCAGGGTGCGCGTCGGCGGTCATGACCTTCATCAACGCACCGAAGTCGCCGGGCAGTGGGTGCTGCGCGATAGCCATGATCGCTTCGGCAGCGTTGTATGGGTTATGACCACCACTGATCGCGTCGAGCAAAGCGCGTGCACTATCGGCGAGCGCCGCATCACCGTGCTTCATCGCAAGCCCCAGCATTGCAATGCGCGATGCCGGATCGGAGAGTTCGGCAGCCTTGCTGAAGCAAACATTCGCGTCCAACGAATTTTTTCCGCGCAGAACTTCCAATGCAGCCTGACCAATGCAACCTGGCCCCACCCACCAGAAGAAGAGACTATCGTCGGCCCTGTTCTGTAGTGCACCAAGTGCGCGTATGGCGCAGGGTATGATCACCGCAGGCTTGTCCTGATCGGTGGAGAACCGGAGCAGCACCGTCGCCTCCTCGTTCTTCAGTTTACCGAGGCCACGCACGAGCATGGCCTCCTCTTCGGCGTTCACATTGGACTTGAACAGGTCCAGATAGTCCGGGGCCATCGCTTGGAGCACGCTGTCAGGCAGGCGCCGCAGGGCATCGACGGCACGCACGCGAGCCTGACCGTGCGCATGTTCGAAGTAGTAGATGATGGCGTTCGGGTCCTTCAATATCCCGCTGCGCTGCATGGCGATGAACGACGCGTTGAGCAGCGCGCGTTGCACGGTCGTGTCGCGCTCTTCGGTGGCGATCTCCGCCATCTTCACCGTGGCAGAACTATCCGCAGTGAAACCCAGCGCGAACGCTGCGGCCGCACGCACGAAAGCATCGCGGTCGGCAAGCGCCTCCAACAAACACCCGGTCGGCACTTCACCGGAGATGCTCGCGAAGGCCAGAGCCGCCGCAGCGCGGACATCGGCCGAACTATCCGTGAAAAAGGCGCAAAGCGTAGGAACGTCACGGTGATCCTGCGCTTCGAGGACGGGCCATAAACGCTCATCGGCCCAGCGGTTCGTGCCTTCGGATGGTTTGGCAACACCCCCGCAGGAGAGGAGAGCGCACGAACAGATCAACCAGAGGATGTAGCGCATGGTGCCAAGGTCGGGAACGATGGGGAAGAAGAGCCGGGCTATGGACGAGGAATGATCCGCGCAGGATTGCCCACCGCCACGCTGTTCGCGGGCACGTCCTTCAATACCACAGCGCCGGCACCGATCGCCACATCATCACCGATGGTGATCGGCCCGATGATGATCGCGTTCGCGCCCACATCCACACGATCGCCGAAACGAGGAGCGCGCGTGTATGTGCCATCCTTCATCCGCTTGTTGCCGATGGTGGTGCTGTTGCGCACGGTGCAGTTGGCGCCGAACACGGTGCCGTCGTTCACCACCAATGCTTGTCCGTGGTCCACGCGGAAGCCAGGGCCGACGCGCGTCTTCCAAGGGAGTTCGATGCCGAGGAACCACTCGACACCGACACGATAGAGGATGAAGTACCAGAAGAAGAGGATGGCGACGATCGCGTTCTGCCGAAGCAGGTGTGCGGTGCGGAAGGACAAGAGCACGAGCCGCCCCTTCGGGTTTCCGCTGTTCGCGCTCCAATCTTGGAAGATGTTCCAAACGCTAGCCATCACGTGTTGCGTTGCATCAAAGGTGATACGTGCTGGTTGAACTGTAGTTTGAGGTATTGTGGTATGTGCAGCGTGATCCGCACCACATGCCCGACGAATGTGCCCCAGACGCCGAGACCAAGATCGTGGCTCACGCGCTTGCCCTCGCTCAGCACGCGCTTCAACGGGATGCTCATACTGGCACCACCTGCTGTGAAGTTGGCCAGTGGTTCTGGTAGGTAGAGGAACTGCGCACGGGAGTGCATCCACGCGGCGAGCGTCCACTTGTGATCGCCGCTCACGCGCAGTGTTGCATCGAAGGGGCGGCCCTGGTAGTAGCTGCGTCGCACGAAGAAGCTCGGGTGGTTCAACACCATCTCCCAATACTTCAGCAGGAAGCCATTGCGCTTGGCCCGCTTCAGCTTCTTGTATCCGTTGGGATAGTGGATCCAGATGTCGCCGTGCACGATGTTGATGTCCGAACGATCCTTTGCTGCTGCAATAACGCGCTCCACGGTGCCGGGCTCGTACCAATCGTCGGCGTTGATCAGCGCCACCCATTCTCCCGTACATAACGCCACACCCTTGTTCATGGCGTCGTAGATCCCCTTGTCGCGCTCGCTCACCCACAGGTCCAGTCGGTCCTCGTACTTGCGGAGGAGGTCCAAAGTGCCGTCGCTGCTTCCACCGTCGACCAAGATGTACTCTATGTTCGGATAGCCTTGTGCGAGCACGCTTTGGATCGTGCGCTCCAAGGTGGCAGCGCCGTTGTACACCACGGTCACGATGCTCACGAGCGGTTGTGTGGACGAACCCGTTCGTTGCTCTCCTTTTTCCCGACGGCCGCCGCGCATTGTCATCGCAGGCAAAGCTGCATGCGCGGCACCTTCGTTCGCGCCGCTCATCACCCAACCGATGAACGGATCTTTCAACGATCCCATGGGCCCGTAACTTTCGCGGTAGCCCACCGTCCCATCATCAGGAAGCGGTTCCCTCACCGATGACCCTGTCCGAATACAACCACGCCGTGGATGCCCATGCAGATGGCCTTTACCGTTTCGCGGTGAAGCACCTGCGCGATGAGGACCAGGCCAAGGACGTGGTGCAGGAAACCTTCGCCCGCCTTTGGGTGAAGGTGACCGAAGTGGAGGCGGCCAAGGCCAAGAGCTACCTCTTCACCACGGCGCACCATGCCATGGTGGACGAGGTGCGCAAGGGGAAACGCAGCACGCGCATGGAAGAGCACCACGAGGACATGCGGCACACCAGCCAGAGCCAACCCGACCTGAAGGAGGTGTTGGACCAGGCCCTTGCCACGCTTCCCGCGATCCAGCGCAGCGTGGTGCTGCTGCGCGATCTGGAAGGCTATACCTATGAGGAGATCGCCGAACTCACCAACCTCAACCTTGCGCAGGTGAAGGTGTACATCTACCGCGGCCGCACGGCATTGAAGGACTACATCGGCCAACTGGACCTGGTGGTATGAAGCAGCGCATTGACCATAGCAACTACGAAGCATGGCTGTTGGATCGGCTGGAGGGGAACCTCGCGCCGGCGCAGGAGAAGGAGCTTGCCGCCTTCTTGTTGCTGCATCCTGAACTGGACCCCGGCACAGAAGAACTTCCCACGGTCGCCCACCACGTGCACAAGCTTGATGCGCTCGACAAGGAGTCCTTGAAGCGTCGTCTTCCTCCGGTGGCCGAAGTGGGGGCATTGAACGTGGACGATCACTTGATCGCACGGCTGGAGAACGACCTTACGAAGGAGCAGCTCGAAGCATTGCAGGTGTTCTTGGCACTGCATCCCGAGCATAAACTCGCTGAAAGGACCTACGCATTGACCAAGCTTGTTCCACAGGCGATGGCCTTTGCGCGCAAGCGGGAATTGCATCGCGCGCTGCCGCCAACGGGGATGCCCACGCGCCATACGCTGGACGACTTCCTCGTAGCGCGCTTGGAGGGGGAGCTTTCCGTAGAACAGGATCACGCGCTGACCGCTTATATCGGGACGAACACCGAAGCACAGCGCAGTTGGAAGCTGATGCAAGCCACGCGCGTGCGCGCATCGGAGATCGAGTTCGCCGACAAGGAAGAATTGAAGAAGGGTGGCAAGGTGATCGCGATCACACGCACGAGCTGGACCGTGCGCCTTGCAGCGGCGGCCTCCGTAACGTTGATCCTCGGCATGGCTTGGTGGTGGTCGCAACGCACCGACAACGGACCGCAGGTGGCCGATAGCGAGAAGGCTACCGCACCCGTGAATTCGGATGAACGAACGGTAACGCCGAACGAAAGTGCTACGCAGGATCTGCAACAGATTGCTGTGCCGAAGGAAGATGATCGTCCGCTCGTGGCGGAAGAGGAGCGGAGGACACCAACGCCCATGCAGGACGAACAAGAGCAACGGGTTCCCAAAGAGCGGCTCGTGCCGAACGAAGCGCCATTGCCGATCGCCGAGCAACACGTTGTTGTTCCGCTTAACGAGCCGCAAGCTCCATCGCCCATCAACGTTCCAGCACCCAATGAGCCCGGCACCGAGGCGGTGGCACAGACCCCCTCAGATCCACGGCGCGCACCCGCGCAAGAAGCGAATACCGTGGGCCAAACACTGACCGCCGCATTGCGAGAGCGCGTGCTTGATCTTCCTGCCGATACCAGCCCGCTGGACGGCGACGATGCAGTGGCCGCAGTGGATCGCGGGTTGAAGGCCGTGGGCGGCGAACGCGCCGGACTTTCCGTGGCTCGCGATGGTGCCGGCCGGAGCAAAGGCTTCAACCTGCGCCTGGGTCGCAACCTGGCCATCAGCGCCAGCAAGTAAGCGTCGTTCAGGCGGCCCGATGTCGCACACCCTGTTCACGTTCGTTGGCGCTCACAGCCTCCGCTCATCATCATGCCGGGACCGTTCATCACGCAGGCAAGCATGATCTGTAACACGCTCCGGGTCGGCGTCGTCCCATGCACACAAACCAACAACACCAACCACCATGAAACGCCAACTCACCCGCCTCGCGCTCGTATTCGCCAGCGTACTCACTCTGGGCTACGCCCGCGCCGCAGAACCCGTGCGCATGAACAATGCACGCACCACCATGGAACGCACGCTGGATCGCGAACTCAATCGCCACCTCAGCTTCCCCGTATTGGCCAAGGAGAACATGACCGGCAAAGTGTACGTGAGCTTCGTGATCGATCAGGAGGGCAAGGTGGAAGTGATCAACTGCGCCAGCAAGAACGAAGCACTTACGGCCTACGTGTTGCGCAAGCTCGCCCTAGTGGACATCGGCACCAATCCCGAAGGCATCTGGAAGACCACCCACATGATCATCGACTTCCACCCCGAGAAGGGTTGAACCAACCCCACCCACAAAGCAGTGAAGCCCCGCACCACGGGGCTTTTTGCTGTCCTCGCGAATGCTATTACGAACTACTGCGACGCAAGAAGAACTTCTGTTCACAGCCTGTAACAACTAGGCGGGCTGATCGTCCTACGCATAAGAACCAACAACCATGAAAACCGCCGCCCTCTTGGTCGTCATCGCAACACCGCTCTTGAGCCTTGCGCAAACCGACACGACCCGTGCTTCCGAGGACCACGCGCGATCCTTGGAGATCGGCATGACGCGCAACGAAGGCCTTGGCGTGCACATGACCGATGGCGACACGATCACCAAGAAGGGCACCTTCACCTTCGACACCAAGTACAAGCACGTCACCATTGTTGCCGAGCCCAAGCCTTGGGCCTCCACCAGTGATAGCATTGCCGAAGTGTTGAAGGACAGCCGTACGAAGCGAAGGAACCTGTTCACCTACTGGAGCGGATTGGACCTTGGCGTGAACACGCTCCTTGGCCCGGACGGAAGCTCCGAGCTGGATGCCGATGCCGAGTTCATGGAGGTGGACAACAAGAGTTCGCGCTTCTTCTCCATCAACTTCCTGGAAGAGAAGATCGAGTTCGGCAGTCACCATATGGGGCTGCTCACGGGCCTGGGCTGGGAGTTCGTGAACTACCGCCTTCAGAACAATTACAACGTGCAGTACAATGCCGATTCCGTGTACGGTGTTCCGGTGGAAACCCCGGACTACGACAAGAACAAAATGCGCCAGATCGGATTCCGTGTTCCCTTGATGCTCGAGTTCAACACCAAGCGTGCGCCGCTGCCCACCGAAGCCGATGTGATGGCCATGCGCCAAGACACCACGGGCACCATTGCCGAGCGGTTCAAGCATTCGCGCAAACACAACTTCCACATCGCCATGGGCATGGTGGGCAGCTGGTACTACAACAGCATGTACAAGGTGAAGTACGATCTGGATGGTGAGAACCAGCATGACCGCAGCAGTGGCGACTACCACTTACTACCGTACCGCGCAGCCGCCGCTGTGCGGATCGGGTACGGCGCGCTCAACCTCTTTGCCGAGTATTCCCTTACACCATTGTTCCAGGACGGCAAGGGCCCGGAGCTCACCCCGTTCAACATCGGCATCACCATCATCGGGTTCAACTAGCAAGAGCCGATCCTGCGCAAGACAGGACCGGAGGGCGCAACGAGGGGTTGGACCTTTGGCCGCGAGGGCCTTCGCCGCATGGCGGAGCGCACTCGCGGCCTGCTTGTGGCCCAAAGGGTCCGCCGGAGGCGGCTACTTTAGCAGCCCTTCCAAAAGAACCCGCATCATGGGCCGCATATTCGAGACACGCAAGCACAAGATCTTCGCCCGCAACGCCAAGCTGAGCAAGCTCTTCACGCGCATAGGCAAGGAGATCGCCATGGCCGTTAAGGCCGGTGGCCCCAACCCGGATTCCAATTCGCGGTTGAAGATGGCCATACAGAACGCGCGCGGCATGAACATGCCCAAGGACAATGTGGAACGCGCGATCAAGAAGGCGGCCGGCGGGGAAGGCATCGATTTCGCGGAGATCACCTACGAGGGCTATGCGCCAGGGGGCGTCGCCATCTTCGTTGATGCCGCCACCAACAACCCTACACGTACGGTCGCCAACGTGCGCAGCTTCTTCTCCAAGTGCAACGGAACGCTGGGCACCTCGGGCTCGCTCTCGCACGTGTTCGATCGCAAGGCCGAATTCGTGATCGAGACCGCCGCATTGAAAGGCCGCGATGCCGATGAGTTCGAAATGGAGTGCATCGATGCCGGTGCCGATGATGTGCTACGCGATGAAGATGGCTTCATCGTCCTAACACCGTACACGTCCTTCGGGAGCATGCAGCAGAAGCTGGAACAGCTGGGCGTGGAATCGAAGAGCGCCGAACTGAAGCGCTTCCCGCTGTCATTGTTCCCTGCGGACATCTCGACAGCACGCAACGTGATGAAGCTCGTGGACCTGCTCGACGAGGACGAAGACGTGAACGCGGTGTACCACAACATGGAACTCACCGAAGAAGTGGAGGCCGAGCTGGAGAAAGGGTAGGAGCCGCGTCCGTATGCGGGCATGCGCACAGGCGTCCGCTATCTCGCGGTGAAATGGATGTGGTATTGCGTGCCTTGCGGCCCCCCCTCTACGGTCATTCTGCCGTTCATCTGTTCCACCAAGCTCTCGATCAGCGATACGCCGAGCGTTGCGCCCGTGTCCTGGATCTTCTCCGGCGGTATGCCCACACCATCATCCGCGTAGCGCAGGTCGAAACTGCCTTCGGAGGAACGGCGGATGGACAGTGACACGCTTCCCTGAGCGCGACCCACGAACGCGTGCTTGAAGGAGTTCGTGATCAGCTCGTTCAGCAACAAGCCCAAGGGCACCATGGTGTTGAGGCCGAAGGCGAGACCGCTCTCGATGTCGGTGGTGTTGCTGATGCGGTCCTGCACATCGTTCACCTTGATCAATCCTTCGAACAGTTCGTTGATGTACATGGCCACATCGACCGAAGCGAGCTCGTCTCCCTTGTACAACTTCTCGTGGATGAGCGCCATGGAAGTGACGCGGCTCTGGCTCTGGTCCAGGGCTTCCTGTAGGCGCTCGTCGGTGAAGCTCGCGGCTTGCAGGCGCAGCAAGCTCGCGACCACCTGCAGGTTGTTCTTCACGCGGTGGTGCATCTCCTTGATCAGCACGCTGATCCGCTCGTTGGCCTGTTGCAACTTCTCCTTCTCGCTCTGCAACGCACGCGTCTGTTCGTCGTCGCGCAGGCGCGCGGCCTTCAGGTTCTCCTTCATGCGTGCAAGCGCCAGACCCAGCACGTCCTGTTTGCCGCGCACGTTCACGGCGGTGCCGTAATCACCGCGGCCAATGGATTCCGCGCTCTTCGCCAGCGAACGGATGTTCACGATCATGCCGTTGAACGAGCGGGCCATTTCGCCGATCTCGTCGTTGCTGTTCACCGAGACGTTGCTGCTCACGTCTCCCACGGCGAGCGCGCGCGCGGCACGCCCCACTTCCGAGACCGTGTTGCGCACGCCGCGCGTGATCAGCCAGCCCATGACGGATACCGCACCCACCACGCCGATCAGCGCGGCCAGCACGATCAGCAAGCGCAGGTCCGCATCGCGCGTGTTCTGCGTGGTGTTCTCTATGATCAGGTCCAACGAGCTCACTTCCACCGCGCGCAACTTGTCCAATGCCTGCAACGAAAGCTCCCACCACTCGCGCGGCGCGATCGCCAGGTCCGGGGATCGGCGCTGCTTCACCGTGCCGATCAGCGAGCGCATGAAGTTCACGTCCTCACCCTGGAAGACCTCTTGATAAGTGTTCAGCACCTCTGGTGGCGCATCACGTTCGAAGAGCAGCATGTTGGTTTCGTAGGCCGACACCTGTTCGCCGAGTTCGGCCAGATCGTTCGGGTCGATCGGCCTACTGGCGTAGCCGATGGTGAGCTTGTCGCGTAGCGCACTGAGGGCCTCTTTGGCACCGAGCAATCGCAGGTGTGCGTAAAGGCGATCCTTCGTCTCAGGGTCCAGCGCCAGTTTGCCCACACGGCCCAGCTCATCGAGCAGGACCTGGTCCATGTTGCGGTAGGTGCGGCTGGCCGAAGCGGCATTGATCCGAACTTCTTGCACACGTTGCCGCAGGATGTGCATGCCGTCGAAGGGCCTGCTCTCGGCGATGCGCGGACCCGCCGGGCTGCTGGGCGCATCAAGGGTGGCCACGGCCGCATCGGTGCGCGCGTACTGCACATCCAGTTTCATGGGCAGTACGTTCATGCCGCTGAGGTAGCCCACGCTGAGGGCGCTTTCCCTCTGCACCTCGTGCACCACATTGGCGTAGAGCGAGATCAGCTGCGCCTGCTCGCCGATGTAGCCCATCACATCGCGCCGCTTGATGCTCGAATCGATCTGCTTGCCGATCAGCAGCACCATCCCTATCACGGGAATGCCGAGCGTCACCATGAACTTGGTGCGGACGGGCATATCAGCAAAGCGCCAGCGCATGCACCCAAAGTACGCAAGTGCTCCGTCAACGCCGGGGAATACCTTCGCCCATCACCACCACGTACCCGATGAAGGAACATTTCGACGCCTTGGACGCCCGCACGGCGAAGGCACTGGAAGGCGGCGGCACCGAACGCATTGCCGCACAACACAAGAAGGGCAAGCTCACCGCCCGCGAACGCGTAGACCTCTTGCTGGACGAGGGTAGCTTCCAGGAGATCGGCCAGTTGGTCACGCACCGCAGCACCAACTTCGGACTGGACAAACAGAAGTTCCCCGGCGACGGCGTGATCACCGGCTTCGGCACTATCGAAGGTCGCATGGTGTACGTGTTCTCCCAGGACTTCACCGTGCTCGGCGGCTCATTGGCCGAAGCGCACGCGCAGAAGATCTGCCGCATCATGGACCTCGCGATGCAGAACGGTGCGCCCGTGATCGGCATGAACGACAGCGGAGGCGCGCGCATCCAGGAAGGCGTGGTCTCCCTTGGGGGCTATGCCGACATCTTCTACCGCAACGTGCGTAGCAGCGGCGTGGTGCCGCAGATCAGCGCGATCCTCGGACCCTGCGCGGGCGGCGCGGTGTATTCACCGGCGCTCACCGATTTCGTGCTCATGACCGAGGGCAGCAGCTACATGTTCGTCACCGGCCCCAACGTGGTGAAGACCGTGACGCACGAGGAGGTGAGCAGCGAGGACCTCGGCGGCGCCAGCACGCACGCCAGCAAGAGCGGTGTGGCGCATTTCACCGCACCGAACGAACTGGACGCGATCCGCCAACTGCGGCAGCTCGTGAGCTACATACCCAGCAATTGCGAAGAGGAGCCTCCACAACTTCCGTACACGCCCGGCGATGAATCGCGCCCGATGCTCGACAGCATCCTCCCTGAGAACCCGAACCAACCGTACGACATCCGCGAAGTGCTCAACGCCGTGATCGATCCGGACAGCAGCATGGAAGTGCACGCCGAATATGCCCGCAACATGGTCGTGGGTTTCGCGCGCGTGGCCGGGCGCACGGTGGGTTGTGTGGCCAACCAACCCGCCACGCTCGCGGGTGTGTTGGACATTGACGCCAGCACCAAGGCCGCACGCTTCGTTCGCTTCTGCGATGCGTTCAACATTCCGCTGCTCGTGTTCGTGGATGTGCCCGGCTTCCTCCCCGGCACCGATCAGGAGTGGCGCGGCATCATCACCCACGGCGCCAAGTTGCTCTACGCGTTCAGCGAGGCCACGGTACCGCGCATCACGGTGATCACGCGCAAGGCATACGGCGGCGCGTATGATGTGATGAACAGCAAGCACATCGGCTGCGACATGAACTACGCATGGCCCAGCGCCGAGATCGCCGTAATGGGCGCGAAAGGCGCTGCGGAGATCATCTTCAAAGGAGAGATCGCCAAGGCCACCGACCCCCAAGCGAAGTGGGTGGAGAAGGAGAACGAGTACAAGCAACAGTTCGCCAACCCGTACGAAGCCGCTGCGCGTGGCTATGTGGACGAAGTGATCCGGCCTTCGCAGACGCGTGAGAAGATCATCGCTGCGCTGGAGATGCTGCGCAACAAAGTGGTGACGCTGCCCAAGAAGAAGCACGGCAACATCCCGCTGTGATCGCCTATGTGGATGACCGCGCACGGTGGACACGCGCAACGTGCCGCGCTGGTTGGGATCATGGACCGAGGAGTTTATCCGCAGTCCTTCGATCGGATGAACCATGCAGTTGTGGCCTTCTACAGGCTCCGGAATGCAATACGTCCGCAGATTACGCAGATCTCGCAGATGGGCCTGCCTACCGGCAGGCTTAGAACGCACTCGGGTTCGCGAGCGGTAGCGAGCGCATCTGCGTAATCTGCGGATAGACCTCCTCCTTTTCCTCTGCGCAGTCCGTCCGAGCGAGGCGAAGGACTGCGGATGTATTGCATTCCTGACCTTGCGGACCGCGCGCGAACGCGGCACGGTCATGGTACCTTCGTACCCTACAACCACAGCCCCATGCTTTTGAAGATCGCCACGCTCGCCGCCGCAGGATTCCTCGCCACAGCCATGCACGAACTGCCAGACCTCCAGCTCGGCGACGCACTGCCCGCAGCCGACGTGAAGATGAAGGACGTGTCCGCGCAAATGAAGACCCTGAAGGAGCTTGCCGGTGCGCAAGGACTGCTCGTGGTGTTCTCCTGCAACACCTGTCCGTTCGTGATCGGCAGCGAAGGCAGTGAAGGATGGGAAGGACGCTACCCCGAAGTGATGTCGCTGGCGAACCGCTTCGGCGTGGGCACCGCGTTCATCAACAGCAACGAAGCGAAGCGTGCCGACGGCGATGGCTTCGCCGACATGCAGGCGCGTTACAAGGAGAAGCAGTTCACTGGCGCCTACCTGCTCGATGAAGGGCACAAAGTGGCCGACGCCTTCGGTGCACGCACCACGCCGCACGTCTACCTCTTCGACAAGAGTATGAAGCTGGTGTACAAAGGCGCCATTGACGACAACGTGGCCAGCGCCGCGCAAGTGAAGGAGCGCTGGTTGTACAACGCCGTCACCAACATGGTGGAAGGCAAGCCCATCGATCCCGCCATGACGCGCAACATCGGTTGCAGCATCAAGCGCGTGGCGCACGCACACTGATCGGACAAGGTCCTGCCCGCATCCGGAAGAAGGCTCCGGTATCTGTCTTGCATTCGCGAGCGTTAGCGAGCGCATCTGCGTGATCTGCGTCATCTGTGGACGTATTTCATTCGCGAGCCTGCGAGCCGGAACATCCACACCATCCTTCCGAAGCGACCGACTGCGGATGCCCTCTGCTTCCAGGGCACCCCCTCAACCGCCGTTGATAAAATGATCCCGCCTACTCTCCGGCGCGACCTTCCTTTGCACCAAAGGCAGAGCACATGAACGTATTGTTGATCGGCGGTGGTGGACGTGAACACGCGTTGGCGTGGAAGATCGCACAGAGCTCACTGCTCGATGAGCTCTACGTCTCGCCCGGCAACCCCGGCACCGTGCGCCATGGTCGCAACGTGGACCTGGACCTGGACAACCAGAAGGCACTGCGCAAGTTCCTCCTGGAGAAACGCATCCGCATTGTTGTTGTCGGCCCCGAGACACCGCTGGTGGACGGCCTGCATGATCGCATCACCGCGGATCCCGAACTGAAGGACGTGACCGTGATCGGTCCGAAGGCGGCAGGCGCACGCCTCGAAGGCAGCAAGGACTTCGCGAAGGAGTTCATGTTCCGCCACAACATCCCCACTGCCGCGCACCGCACCTTCGTAAAGGGGCAGCTGCAGGAAGCGATCGCACACCTCGATCACATGACGGCACCGTACGTGATCAAGGCCGATGGCCTCGCTTCCGGCAAGGGCGTGGTGATCACCAACGATAAAAAGGAAGCCACACGCGCGCTGAAGGACATGCTGCAGAACGCCGCCTTCGGTGCGGCCGGCGAGCGCGTGGTGCTGGAACAGCACTTGCGCGGCGTGGAGGTGAGCGCCTTCCTCATCACCGATGGCAGCTCGTTCAAGATGCTGCCACCGGCCAAGGACTACAAGCGCATCGGCGCGGGGGACATCGGCCCCAACACCGGTGGCATGGGCGCGGTATCGCCGGTGTCCTTCGCCGATAAGGACTTCATGCAAAAGGTGCACGACCGCGTGGCGGCACCCACCGTGCGCGGCCTGAAGAAGGACGGCATCGAATACAGCGGCTTCATCTTCATGGGGCTCATGAACGTGGGCGGCGATCCGTACGTGATCGAATACAACGTGCGCATGGGCGACCCCGAATCACAAGCGGTGCTGCCGCGCTTGCGCAGCGATCTGCTCGATCTCTTCGAAGGCATTGCAACGGGCACTCTTAGCGAGCGCCACGTGGACGTGGATGATCGCACAGCGGTGAGCATCGTGTTCGCTGTGGATGGTTATCCCGGCAAGTACGAGACCGGCGCCGAGATCGGTGGCGTGGACCTGGTGCGCGATGCGTACGTGTTCCAAGCGGGCACCGTGGCCAAAGGTGATCGCCTGCTCACCAACGGCGGCCGCGTGCTGGCCGTTACCGGCATGGGCAAGGACCTGGAGAGCGCGATCGCATCGGCCTATCGTGCCGCAGCGGTGATCGACTTCGAAGGGAAGTACATGCGTGCGGACATCGGGCACGATCTGGTGAAGCAGCCTACGCAAAGGGCGGGGGCGGTGGCGCGGTGAGCTCGGTTCACCACAGAGACGGTTAGCTCAGTTCACCACAGAGGGCACAGAGACACGGAGAACTCAGTGTGGGAAGAGGAACCACAGAGAGGAGAATAACCGAAACGCGCGGCGTGGTTTTGCGCAGCTGCACAAATGGCTTCTCTGTGCCCCTGTGCCCTCTGTGGTGAAAACCCACAGCGCATTTGTTTCAAACAGAAACATTCCGTCGTGGTGCACTAGCAGCACAAATGGGTTCTCTGTGCCCCTGTGCCCTCTGTGGTGAAAACCCTAGGCGAGCATTTGTACACAGGAACCTAGCTGTGCCTCTGTGCCCTCTGTGGTGAAAACCTCAGGCGAGCGTATTGGTCGCTTTTGCTTTGCTGTTGTACTTGCCCTGTAGCATGAGCCAGTACACGAGCCCGATGCACATGATCGTGGTGATGCCGATCACGGGTAGCCAGCCCATTCCGCTGAGAAAGGTGAAAGCCCATTTCATGAAATGGCCGAAGGCGAAGGCGATCTGTTGCATCGTGCGTAACGTTGGGGCGGGGCGAAGATAGGAGCGTCCCGCAACCCGTTAGATATGCTCGCCAGCCTCTTCCGCAGCAACCAGCCCGCCGTGCTCTTGGCCGTGCCGCTGTTGGTGCTGGCGCTTTTCATCCCCAGCTACGGGGAGGCCGCACCGGTGCTCCAAGGCCTTATGCCCCTGGCGCAATGGGTGGAGCACCTGTTGGGTACAGCGGCCTGGCCGCGGCATACGCTCGGCATCGTGTTGGTGATCGCGGTGGCCGCTCAACTCGTGGGCTGGGTCAACAACACCGAGCTCATGGACCGTCGCAACCACCTGGTGGCCTTCCTCTTCCCGGTGCTGCTCGCCGGCATCGGCCGGGGTGCGCTGTACAACGAGGTCTTGCTGGGCATGCCACTGGTGCTCTTCGCCATGCGCCGCACGTGGAGCATGACCAACGCGGGCAGTGCGCTGGGCACCCTCTTCGATGCGGGCTTCCTCATCGGCCTCGCCGCGCAGTGCTACCTCCCGTACGTGTTCCTGATGGTGGTCATTTGGGCATCGGCCTCGGTGATCCGCCCCTTCGCGTGGCGCGAATACCTGCTGCCCTTGATCGGCGTGGTGCTGGTCTTCTACCTCTCGTGGGCGCTGCTGCACGTCCTTGATCGCACACCCTGGCACCCCTTGTTCACGGTGATGCACGACACTACGTCGCAGCGCGCCGCGCACATCGGTGGCGTGCGCATCGCCTTCTATGCCAGCGCCTCATTGTTGCTCCTGGCATCGCTCGTCACCTTCGCTTCGGGCTATGCACGCGGTGTAATGCGCGTAAAGAACCTGCGCTCGTCCTTCCTTGCCCTCACCACTGCACTGGCCGTGCTGGTGGTGCTGCTGTGGTCCATTACCGGCCGTTTCCCCGCAGTGCTGGCGGCCACACCACTGGCGGTGCTTTGCGCATACGCCTTGCTTGCGCCACGCAAGCCGTGGCTGGCGGAAACAGCGACGCTGGGTTTGCTGGTGCTGGCGCTGTGGATGCGGTGGGCGTAGATGCGGATCACTGGCTACCAACGAAGCGGTTCGGCGTCAGGGTAGCTGCTAGCACACACCAGCGTAGCGCACAGCGCACCAACCCGGTCTTGCCCGCTATGGAACTGCTGGAAGAGCCCCCTCACGAAAAAGCCTTGGGCCCCTCACCAACGAAAGAACCCCGGCACATGGCCGGGGTTCTTCCTGTTCGCGGTCCGCTCGTGACCGGGCGCGGTATGCTTAGGCTGCACGCCCCATCACGATATCGCTCGGCATGCCCTCGTGGGTGATACCGATGGCCACCACCCGGAAGTAGCACGCCTTGTAGGGCTCCAGGCCACTGACCACCGCACGCTGGCGCCCGGTAAGGAGCACCGTGCTCCAGGTAACAGTACCCAGGGCGGGGTTGTCGCTCGCCTTCTCCAACCGGAAAATGCGGCCACCCACGGCCTTGCCCCAGCGCACCAGCAGGCAGCCCTGCTCATCCGTGGCTTCGGCTTTCACGTTCTGTGGCACACCCACCTCATTGATCGGCTCGGGCAACTTGCTCAGCTCGAAACCCGAGAGGGTCAAGAGCGCGGCATCGCCGTTGCACACACTGCGCACATAGTCCGCCACTATGCGCAAGGCACCACGCACATCCAACACAAGATTGTTCCGCACCGCGCGGTCGTTCACACCACCGTCCGTTGCGGCGGCGATGGCTGCAGTGAGCTTGCCGCTCAGGATCTGCAGTGCAGCTATGGTGATCGGTGGTGCGGGGAACACCGCAGCGTTCGCCGTCATCTTGTCGATCACGTTGTTCAACAGTGCCAGCAACTGAAGTACTGCTAGCTTGTACAGGGAGAGTTTGATATTCGGCCTCATGGCTGTTTGTTCTGGTCCTTGTGTCCCCTGGACCGGTGGGCGTTGTTAGTGACACGTGGCCTTCTACCACCCCCACCCAGCGCGGGTTTTCATAAGTTGCGGTATTCGCAACTTTGTTGCAGGATCAGCATTTGAAGTGCGGAAATAGCAACACGTACGCACCAGTTCAGGCGAACATGCGCATCAATGTGAGGTGACGTTCGCATCAATGTGAGGTGACGTTCGCATCAATGTGTGGTCACGTTCGCATCAATGTGTGGTCACGTTCGCATCAACGTGTGGTGACGTTCGCATCAATGTGAGGTGACGTTCGCATCAACGTGAGGTCACGTTCGCATCAATGTGAGGGAGACTGTTAGAATAAGTGTGTCAGTTGGGTTCGAATGATTTTCTTCAACCAACCAGACACCGATGATGAAGCGAACAAGGACAAGGAAGCCGATCAAGGGCAAGCATGATGT
>JBKJPT010000007.1:0-8037 GCA_046595075.1 Flavobacteriales bacterium | reverse complement strand
ACCGCATGCTCTACTTCGCTGGCGGTTGTATAGCGACTGAACGAAAAGCGGATGTTGGCGCCGGGCCGTTCGGGGTAGAGCGCGGTGAGCACGTGGCTGCCAGTGTTGCTCCCGCTGCTGCACGCGCTGCCGCCACTGCACGCCACACCTTCGATGTCGAGGTTGTACAACAGCATCTCGCTCTTGCCATCATCGGGGAAGCGCACGCTGAGCACCGTGTACAAACTGTCCGCCCCAGGATCCCCATTGAAACCAACACCAGGAACTTCCTCTTGCAACCGTCGCATCATCAGGTCCTTCAGTCCTTGCACATGATGCTGATGCTCTTCCACATCGTGATAGGCCAGTTCCATGGCCATGGCCAGACCAACGATCCCACTGATGTTCTCGGTGCCTGCACGCATGTTGCGCTCCTGTGATCCGCCTAGGATCATCGGCTTCAATCCAGCTCCACTTTTCATGTACAGGAAGCCGATGCCCTTGGGCCCGTGGAACTTGTGCGCCGCGCAGGTGATGAAGTCCACGGGTTGCGTGGCAAGATCAAAACGGTAGTGCCCCATGGTCTGCACCGTGTCGCTGTGAAAGAGCGCGTCGTTCTTGCGACAGAGCCCACCGATCGCATCAAGATCGATGCGCGTGCCGATCTCGTTATTGGCATGCATCAAGGAAACGAGCACGCCTTCACCGCGTGTCTTCTTCAGCAATTCCTCTAAATGTGCGATCTCCGGTTTTCCATCGGCTTCCAACCGCAGCCAGTGGACTTGTACACCTGTTCGTTCCAATGCATGTGCGGTCAACTCCACCGCATGGTGCTCGATCCGCGAGGTGATGATGTGCTTCACGCCCAGGTCGCGCACCGCGCTGTTCAGCACCATGTTGTCCGCTTCGGTACCCCCGCTGGTGAAGATGATCTCGCCCGGTGTGCAGTTGAGCAGCCTCGCAACGGTGCGCCGCCCTTGTTCAACCGCAGCTCGGGTGCGGCGCCCAAAGGCATGTATCGCCGAAGGATTCCCAAAGTGCTCCTTCAAATACGGAAGCATCGCATCGAATACTTCCGGTGCGAGCGGCGTGGTGGCGGCGTTGTCCAGGTAGATGCGTGTCATGTGCTCTGGGTAACGAATGCGCCTTGGCGCATTGTGGACGGCGAAATTACCGGGCCGGGACTGGAATGCCTGCGATCTCCCCTAGTTCGCTCATGATCCTGCCAGCGAGAGCATCAGCTGCCTCCATGGTGCCTGCTTCGGCGTAAATACGAATGATAGGCTCGGTATTGCTTCGGCGCATGTGTACCCATGTGTTGCCGAACTCGATGCGCAGGCCGTCCACCGTGCTGTGTGGTTGTTGTGCATAGCGGCCCTGCATAGCATCCATGATCGCTTGCACGTTCATACCGGGTGCGAGTTCCATCTTGTTCTTGCTCATGAAGTAATCCGTGTAGGACTTGCGCAGTTCGCTGCATGTTTTGCCGCTTCGTGCATAGTGCGTGAGGAATAGCGCAACGCCGATGAGCGCATCCCGGCCGTAGTGCAGTTCGCTCAGGATAACGCCACCATTGCCTTCGCCCCCTATGGGCGCGCCAATGGCCTTCATGGTCTCCACAACGTTCACTTCGCCCACGGCGCTCGCGTGGCGTTTGCGACCATGCTTAGCGGCAACATCATCCAATGCGCGTGTGCTGCTGAGGTTGCTCACGGTATCGCCTGGGCGATGTGCCAGCACATGATCGGCACAAGCCACAAGCGTGTATTCTTCTCCGAAGAGGCTGCCATCCTCGCACACCAGGGCAAGTCGATCTACATCGGGATCCACGGCGATCCCGAAGTGCGCGCGGTGCTTGCGCACCGCATTGCACAGATCGATGAGGTTTTCGGGCAGCGGCTCGGGATTGTGCGGGAAATGGCCTGTGGGCGAACAATGGATCTCCACTACCTGCAGCACACCCAATGCGGTGAGCAAGGCCGGGATCGCTTCGCCACCAACGGAATTCACCGCATCCACTACCACACGCAGGTTGGCCTTCTCGATCGCCTTCATATCGACCAGGTCCAATTCGAGAATGGCCTCGATGTGTTTGCGCATCCAGCCGCTGGAACTACGCACCGCGCCCAACTGTTCAACAGGCGCGAACGCGTAATCCTCCTCTTCAGCGATGCGCAATACTTCGGCACCATCACCGGCACTAATGAACTCGCCTTTGCTGTTGAGCAGCTTCAAGGCGTTCCATTGGCCGGGGTTGTGACTTGCGGTGAGGATGATTCCTCCATCGGCCTTCTCGCCCGGCACGGCCATTTCCACGGTGGGTGTAGTCGCTAGGTCGAGGTCCACCACATCGTAACCCATACCGGTAAGCGTGCCCCGCACAAGATCGGCCACCATGGGACCGCTGATCCGTGCATCGCGGCCGATCACCATGCGCGGCCTGCGATTGGGGATCACCGGTGCACCGCTCGCTGCTGAATGCTTGCGCATGAGCGATGCGAAGGCTGCGGTGTAGCGCACCACATCAACGGGGGTGAGGCCTTCGCCCGGTGCACCCCCAATGGTGCCGCGGATACCGGATATGGATCGAATGAGTGTCATGGTGAATATCGGATGGCCGGTAAAACTATCCGGCCATTGTACCGGAAATGAGCACGCTCCACCGTGTTATCCACCGAAAGCTATGGCTTCACCACTCCACCACTACCCGTCGGTAGTTCCACAGTGTTGTTCTCTACGTCCATATCGGCGGTGCGGTGCAGCGGATCAATGGTCACAGAAGTCAGATCGGCGATGGCGCCTGCAACAGTGAAGGTGTAGGTGGGGTTCGTCCACTGCCATGCGGGAAGTGGGATGAACGCTACCGTATCACTGCCTGCGGCCTTCGCACCGCGCGTAAGTGACAGCGGGATATGGTAATGCCCGCGCGTGCCATCACGGTGCACGAGCTCCACGTCCAAGGGCATCAGTTGATCACCCTTGTTGGCGAGGGTGATGCGCAGGTCCTGTCCGACCTGGAGCACTTCGGTGATGGCATAGTCGAGATGCCGGGTGGTGTTGATCCACTCATCGAAGTACCAATCCAGTTCCAATCCGCTCTGCTTCTCCATGGCCCGTTCGAAGTCGATGGGATCCGGATGCTTGAACTTGCAAGCGTTGAAGTAGCGGAGCATGCCTTCGGCCAAGGGCTTCTCGCCCACCACCGATCCCAGTTGGTGCACAAGCATTTCTCCAAAGGTGTACGCCGTTGCACCGTAGGCTGCGTTGGTCGTGAAGTGATCGGCGTGGACACTGGCAGGTTCGTGGTGATCGCTGTTCACCAATGCACGGTAGCCATCGATCGCGCTCGCATGCGGTTCATCATCACCACCGAATAGTTCTTTCATCACCTCGCCGCTGGCGTATTCGGTGAAGCCCTCGTCCATCCACGCGAAACGGCCTTCGTTGCTGGCCAGCATGCCGTAATACCAACTGTGCACGCTCTCGTGCACGCTCACTCCCACCAAGCTGCCGAGCCTGCGCTTGCCGGTGATCAAGGTCATCATGGGGTACTCCATGCCACCATCACCTCCCTGCACGAAACTATACTGCGGCCAACCGTATGTGCCGAAGTGCGTGTTCATGAACTGGAAGCTCTTGATCATGTAGCCCGGTAGTTGGTCCCAGAACTCTTTCAGCGTGGGATCGCTCTTGCGGAAAAAATGCAGCACCGGACCACCGGGAACTTTATCGGTGGTATGTACGAAGTCCTTGTCCGCACACCACGCGAAGTCGTGCACGTTCTTCGCCATGAAACGCCAGATGATCTTGTCGCTCGCGGAACGCTTCACCGCTTTCTTCGATGGATAACCGTGACCGATCTGTTCCGGGTTCTGCAACACCCCGGTAGCCGCAACGGTATAGGCACTATCGAGCGTTAGGCTCACATCGAAATCACCCCAGACCCCGAAGAACTCGCGCCCCACATAGGGTATGGCGTGCCAGCCGCGTTGATCGTACTCGGCCAACTTGGGATACCACTGGGTCATGCTGTAGGCCACGCCTTCGGCGTTGTCGCGCCCGCTCCTGCGGATCTGCACGGGCACTTGGCCATGGAAGTCGAGGTCGATCATTGTGCTCTTGCCCGGCAACAATGGCTGGGCTAGCAAGGCCTTGAGCACCGTGCCCATGGGTTGAAGTTGAGCGGCCTTGCTGCCTTGTGCCATGCGATCCACTACCAGCTCGCCCATCTCGCTTTTGGTGAGTTCAGCGATCCTTGTACCTACACGATCATCGGGGTCTTCGATCGTGCGTGAGCGCACGTCCATCTCGCTCCCCGGTCTGAAGGCGTTGAAGTACATGTGGAAGAACAGTTCGCGAAGCGTATCGGGGCTGTTGTTCGTGTAGGTGAGCGCGGTACGCCCCGTGAAGCGGTGCGTATTCACATCGAGTTCCACCTGCATATCGTACTCCACGCGCTGTTGCCAGCGGTCGCATTGCGCGTCGCTCACCAAGGTCATCATGGAAAAGCTCAAAAGGATCGCAAGGCGCTTGAACGGCTCGTGCATGTGTTTCATCCGGATGTAGCGGGGCCACAAAGCAATGCAGCCCCGCCGAATGGCGAGGCCGTGGACCATCATTCTTCGGATCGTTAAGAGAGCAAGCGCTGTCGCAAGGCGAATTCCAATTGCTGGTTGGCCTGAAGGAGCCTTTCCGCGTATGCGTCCTTCTCCAATTCGGCCTTGTGCTGTAAAAAGGCTTCCTGTACGGCGATCACCAATTGATCGTTGACCCACGGTTTGGCGAAATACTTCGAAACGCCGCCATTGTTCACCGCATCGATGATCGCTTCCAGGTCTGCGTAGGCTGTTACCAGCATACGGCGGATGCTCGGATATCGCTCCTTCACCAGGGAAAGCAGTTCACTGCCCGTGGTGCGCGGCATGCGCTGATCAGCAATGACCACATGCACGGTATGGGATGACAATTGGATCCAGGCTTCATGGAGGTCTGCGGCCAGCAGCACCTGCATGTGATGCCGAAAAGCCGCATGGAATGCCTGGCGGTTGCCGGCATCGTCGTCCACAAAGAGCACCACCGGCAGCTCTAGTGCTTGGTTATCAATGGCTAATGCATTCATGGCCTGCGGAATGTTGCCGCTGTTACGCTAGGCGGAGGGCATGGGTTATTCGACCAGTTTGTGGATAATTTGTTAATAACTTTTAGTTGACTAGGTTTACCCCCGCTCTGGAATCTTGGACCACTCGCTCCTGACCTGACATGACCTCATTGCTCGAAGCGCTAAGGAGCGCTTCGGTGGACGACCGGGACCTGCACCGGCCGGTGTTCTTCCGACCTGCGGAGGCCGATGGCCTAGCTGCGTTGGCAGACCTGCTGAAGCGCGAACCACGGCTCACTGTGGTCGATCGGCTGCACGCGCAGCTGACCGAACTGGTGAAGGCGCTGAACCCTGCCGTGAAGTTCGCGGCCGAGGAGTTGGATCGAGTAGCCACGGCCCACTTGGGCAACACACCAGCGGAACACTATGGCGCTTGGGTGTACTACCCTTGGAGCCATCGACTGGTGCATTTGCTCGGCGAAGCAGAATTCGCTTTTGTGCGCACCGACCGCAACCGCAACAAGATCACGCGCGATGAGCAGGACTTGCTGGCCACCAAGAGGGTGGGCGTGATCGGCCTCAGTGTAGGCCAGAGCGCAAGCCTCACCATGGCACAAGAGCGCAGCTTCGGAGAATTGCGATTAGCCGATTTTGACACGCTTGAACTGAGCAATCTCAACCGCATTCGCAGTGGCGTCCATCAACTCGGTGTTTCTAAAGTTGTGAATACAGCACGCGAGATCGCCGAACTGGATCCATACCTCAGGGTCACTTGCTTCCCCGAAGGGATCACCGAGGGGAACATCGAACAATTCCTCACCGAAGGCGGCAAACTGGATCTGCTGATCGAAGAGTGCGATAGCGTGGCCGTGAAGATCATTGCACGCCAGAAGGCGAAGACCTTGCGCATACCCGTGGTGATGGACACCAGCGACCGCGGACTCATCGACGTGGAGCGTTTCGACCTGGAACCCGACCGCCCGATCCTGCATGGATTAGTGGATCATCTGGACCTCGCTCTTGCTGCGAAGGCGCGAACCAATGAGGAAAAATTGCCCTTCGTGATCCCCATCATCGGGCTGGATACCATGAGCACACGCATGAAGGCCAGCATGCTGGAGATCGAGAACACCGTAACCACCTGGCCGCAGCTAGCCAGTGCGGTGGTCCTAGGCGGAGCCTTGGTGGCCGAAGTGCACAGGCGCATTGCGCTCGGGCAATTCACAGCGAGCGGGCGTTGGTTCGTTGACGGCGAAGACCTCCTTGCCGACCCCATCGGTATCGCCAAGAAGGACGAACCTGCGATCACTGAACCACAAGCCATCACCAGCGAAGCCATGCGCGCGCTAGCCGAGCGCTTGCCGGCAGCACCAGTGGCCCAAGCGATCACCGCCACGGTGGCTACCACATTGATCGAAGCCGCGATCATGGCGCCCAGTGCAGGCAATCTTCAGCCCTGGAAATTCCTGTTGCACGAAGGGCGCTTGTTGGTCTTCCACAATGCAGCCCATGGTGATTCGGCATTGGACAGTGGCCGGTTGATCCCTGCGGTGGACATGGGCACCAGTTTGGAGAACATCCAACTGAAAGCGGCCGAGCTGGGCATGGCGATCCACATGGACAGCTACCCGATCGAAGGTGAGCACCGGCTGGTGTCGAGCATTGTAATTTCGAACAAATTGGTCGCACAGCCCGATCCGCTGGTAGCCCTGATCAACAAGCGCTGCAGCAATCGCAAAAAGGGGGATGCCCGTGCAATGCCTCGGTCGATCATGGCCGATCTCATCACCGCGACTGAAGGTGTGGAAGGATGCACGGCGCACTTCATCACTGATCGCAATGCCATGAGCGCAATGGCCGTGACCATCGCTGCGGCCGAACGCATACGTGTGCTCAACCCCATCGGCCACCACGAACTCTTCCACAAGGAGATGCGCTGGAGCAACTCCGATGCAGCACGCACCCGGGATGGTCTTGACCTGCCAACGATGGAATTGAAGATCACTGAAGAAGTGGGCTTCCGCGTAGCTGCCGACCGAAGGGCCATGGATCTACTGCAACGTTGGGATGCAGGACAGGCCTTCATGAAATTGACGAAGGAGAACATTGCATCGGCATCGGCACTGATGATGATCTCTTGCACCGCACATGATGCCAAGGGGCTGCTGAACGCAGGTCGTGCGGTTCAGCGTGCGTGGCTTGCGGCTACTGCCCATGATCTGGCTGTACATCCCTGCTCCGCTCCTATCCTCCTCGCGCATCACGTGCGCCATGGGCATGGCGGCGGCTTCAGTTCAATCGAGCGCGCGGAAGTGATGCGCTGCTATGATGCCACCGCGAAAGGCTTCGCCATCGGCCAACGCGAACCCATGTTCATGGTACGTCTCTCCTTCGCCGGTGCACCCACCGCGCGCAGTCTTCGCCGCCCGATCACCGAATTTCTGTACACCCACCAAGCCATTCCCGCCTGACCATGGAAAAGATCACCATACGTGCCTTTCGTGCGATCGATGATCCGGTGAGTTGCCAGCGCTTCGCACAGGAGCATGCCAGGGTATTGACAGACCTAGGAGTGGATAGTGTGGTCGTGCCCGACGATTCCTGGTCGCAGGATCCGAACACGTTCGTATTCGTAGCAGAACACCATACGCTGGGCATGGTGGCCGGGATAAGGTTGGAACGTGCGACCCACCAACGTCCATTGCGCATGCAAACCTGCCTTATGAGCATGGCGCCTTCGATCGTGCCTGTGCTCGATTCGCTGTTGCCGCATGGCAATGCCGAACTGTGCGGCCTTTGGAACGCCCACCGCTTCGCTGGCAGGGGTGTGCCTTGGTTGCTGGTGAGCGCAGCCGTGGCAAGTGCAAATCAACTCGGTCTTCGCAGCATCGTGACCTTCATTGCTGAATACGTTGCCCCCTACGCTGATCGCACAGGCTTCAAATTGATGAAGCACATAG
>JBKJPT010000283.1:0-2640 GCA_046595075.1 Flavobacteriales bacterium | reverse complement strand
CGAACTGTGCCTTCAACGGTGGTGAGAACTACGTTCCCGCCACGGTGATCGAGGTGACACCCGGTCCGCTGTACGTGACCACTGATGCTTTCGGCTTGTTCAGCATCAACCTGCCTTATGGTACCTACACGTTCACCGAGCAGCACCCTGTCTTGGTGCAAGGTTGTCCGCTGGAGGTGACGCTCGGTAGTCCGCAATCGTCCAACAACAACATCGGATGCCTGGCAGGTGCCCCGCTAGATGTGCAACTAACCATGGCCAACGGACCTGCGCGCCCAGGCTTCGAACTGCACTATGGCATTGCCATCGACAACCTCACGCCCTCGCCGACCGGAGTGGTGACGTTGACGATGGACTTCGACCCAGCGCTCGGTTTCATCAGTGCGAATCCGACACCCACATCACTGATCGGCAACACCATCACCTGGACCTCGCCGGGGTTCACCATGACAAGTGCCTTCCAACACAAGGGGGCGAGCGTGCGCTTCCAGGTACCACCGGACATCGGGTTGATCGGCACAACGCTCAACACCACCGCGACCATCGCCACGACGAACACCGACGTGGACCTCGGCAACAACAGCGTGCTCTCCGCGCAAGTGGTCACGGGCAGCTTCGACCCTAACGAC
The DNA here is from genome assembly GCA_046595075.1 of Flavobacteriales bacterium. Taxonomy (GTDB): domain Bacteria; phylum Bacteroidota; class Bacteroidia; order Flavobacteriales_F; family PHOS-HE28; genus PHOS-HE28. Next base: position 2,011 of record JBKJPT010000283.1, on the reverse strand, counting down.
AAGACCGCTGTGACCAGCACCCACACCGAACCGGGGCTCTACGACATCGACCTCGATGAATGGATCGATTACACGATCCGGTTCCAGAACACCGGAACGGACACCGCCTTCAATGTGGTGATCACCGACACCTTGCCACCGACGCTTGATCCCGCCTCGATCCAATGGGGTCCGAGCTCACATCCGTGCACACGTGAACTGAGCGGCCCCGGGTATCTGCAGTTCGTCTTTGCCAACATCCTGCTACCGGATAGCAACGTGAACGAGGCCGCGAGCCATGGCTTCCTCAGCTTCCGCATACGACCTCACCTACCATTGCTGGCTGGCACCGCGTTCGAGAACATCGCCAACATCTACTTCGACTTCAACCCACCGGTGATCACCGAGCCGAGCGTGCTGTTGGCGGAGTTCAGTACGGGGATCCATGGATCGGAGCCGACGCCGTTGGCCATCGCGCCGAACCCGGCCAGCGATCACTTGCGCGTGGTGGATCCGGTCCTCGCTGCCAACACCCGCTCCTGGGCGATCATCAGCGCCGATGGCCGCACGATGCGCAAAGGCAATGGCCCCTTCCCTTCCGAAGGGATCGGCATTTCGGAATTGAACAACGGCTCGTACACGCTGCGTGTACTTACCGATCACGGCGACGTGAACGAACGATTCATCAAACTCCACCAGCAATGACCCTGCTCCGATACCTGTTCGCCAGTACTGCCTTGACCGTTGTCCTCGGCGCACAGGCGCTTTCCGTTGGGATCCAAGTGCTGTATGGCTACTCGCCATGCGGTCAGCCTCGCGGTGAGATCTACGCCTACGCTAGTGGAGGAGTGCCGCCATACACGTATGATTGGAATAATGGTGCAACGACCAGCTCGCTCTCGAACTTATCCGCCGGTACCTACATCGTTACTGTAACGGATAACGTGGGTACGCAAGGCACCGCTACTACGGATGTGGTGTACGTTAGCCAATACCCCACACAGACCCCTCCGGTGGAAACCAGCTATTGCGTTCCCGGACAGTCCTATGCCATCTACCCGTACAATGATGCTTCTGTGGCCAACTGGTTCCCCTTCACCTTCAACGGTCCGCAGGTATTGAACCAGTCCATTTCGGACGATGGCAATTGGTGGGTGATGGAATTGAACGCCGGTGCGGGCCAGTACCAGATCGGCTACACCGATGCCTTTGGTTGCCCTGGCGATTTCATTTGGAATGTTCCCGAAGCCGCTGTGCTTCCCGCGATCACCGTGGACAACATCGGTGGATCGTGCAGCAATGGAGCCATTGGCACGGCCACCGTGCATATGCCCATTGAACAGACCTTGAACGATCTGTTCTGCGTGGTGAAACGCGCGAACGGGCAGGAGATCTGGAACAGCGGCTGTGCCGATCTGGGTAGCGCAGGCTGGAATGAGATCAACCTGCCCTTCACCAGTTTGGAACCCGGCGATTATTGGGTGGTGCTCGACGTGAATGATTTCTGCATGTGGTACACCTTGCCCGCCTTCCTCGCTACCTGCGCGGATTCGGTGATGTTCACCATTCCGGATCTCGGCATTCCCTGCGGTGAAGTGATCGGAACGCTCTTCGTGGATGCCGATGCGGATTGCCTGCTCGATGCCAACGAGAACCGCGTGCCATACACGGTGATCGCCATTTCGCCGGGCAACTCATACACGAGCACGGGAAGCAATGGCTGGTTCGGCACCGATGCGTTGCCGGGTGCAACCACCTTCATAGAGCAGCATCCGGTCCTCGACCAGTCATGCCCAGGTACAGTGAATGTGATCGCTGGCACTACGCAAACACTGGACATCGGTATGTCGCCCAACGCGCCGTTGGATGCAATGGTGAGCATGGGCTCCTCGCCGATGCGGCCCGGCATCGCGGCCAGCTATTGGATCCAAGCCCGCAACCTCACCGATGCCGCAACGGGAACGGTAACGCTTACCGTGCAATTGGATCCGGTGCTCAACTACGTCGGTGCGAATCCCGCACCCACATCGGT
>JBKJPT010000040.1:0-3179 GCA_046595075.1 Flavobacteriales bacterium | reverse complement strand
GCTCCAGATCCAAGTTCTTCCGGGAACAGTTCATGCACGTATGCACGCACTGGCATCGCAGTGCTCGGCCAGGCATCGGCCTTCGCCACCAGGTCCACCTTCACGAAATCGAGCAAGTAGCCGCCGCCGGGGTCGAAGTGCTTCGGGTAACCGAAAGAGATCACCGTTTCATGGTTGTCGCTGTCGGCGTTCACATCAAGACTCCACGCGCGGCCCTGCAATTCGGGTGCAAGTGCTGCGCGCAACGCGGGCATAAGCACATCTGCAGCCCATACACGACACGCCTTCGCGATCTTCTTCGCACGCTCCTTCTGCTGTCGTGGCGAATGCTGCGGGCCAGGAATACCGTCCTCCGCAAGTCCGAGCGCGTGGCGATCCACCACCAGATCCACATCTTCCGAGAAACGCTCCGTGATCTTGTGCGCCTTGGATAGCGATGTGCCGCCCTTGAACGTGAGATGCTCTCCGATCACAGGCAGTGCCATTACCTTCTCGAGAAACAGGCAAACGAACACGTCCTTCTCGATGCTGTACGTCGGGAGGTGAAAGCGCTTGTTGGCCTTATCGAGCAAGTCCATTTGCCGTTCTACCGGTAGGTGGAGGAATGTTCGCTTGCTCATGGTGCTTCAGCTATTAAGCGTCGCATCACATTCGCGATCCAGACCGGCGCGATGTCCAGGTCCTTCTTCAGATCCTCTTTGCCTGTTGGCGGCAACCTTCTGAGCAGTTCGGCATACTCTTCCTTGCCAAAGTCCTTCCGGCCCCAGTCGCGCAACCCTTGGATCACCAGGTAGCCCACCTCCGTGCGTGCCCGCATGTACCTCGCGCTGGTGCGGCGCAGTACGATCTCATAGCCTCCGCCACCAAGGCTCGTAGGCTTCACCCGGATCTTGCGCGAGCGGCCATCGGTTTGATAAGCGATACGCATCGGTACTTGTGTGCTGATGCCCGTGATGTTCGCCGCGCGCGCATGCGTCTCACGTATTCGCACACCGTCCCGACGTTCAATGGCCTTCAGTACATCATCGGTGGAGAAGGTGTACTCGCCGTAAACCGGGTCCACTTTCGGGTATTGATAGAACCCGTTCCCGATGTTCCGCAGCACCTCCTTCTTCACCAGCCGGTGCAGCGCCACGGCCACCGCGCCACGGCTCCCCACATCGCGGAAGTCGCGCGGCGTAAGCACGCTGCCCCGGCCGCGCTCTTCAATGCGCGCCAGTACCAGCTTTTCTACCGAAGGGCGTTTCATCGTGGGGTAGTTTGTAACACAAATGTATACGAAAGTGTTACAAATGTGGTTTCGTGCTCAAAATCAGGTGGTTGGGATGGGCGATGGGCTTGGTGCCGATCGTCGGTTCGGCTGCTGTGAGATTGTTGAAGGGTTGGGCGTGCCCCGGCTCAAGAGCAGCCGGGTCGGGCTATTCGCGAAGACTCGCGGCGAAGACGCCGCTCCGGGCTTGGAGTTTACCCCAGGCCCAGAACCGGGGCTGCTATCCCTCACGCGGAGTGCGAGTGATGCGTGAGTTTCCGTCATTGTGTTTTGCCTTGTGCTGCAAGAGCAGTCAGTTGTCGCGCACGTTCCGATATGTCCTTAAAGTAGTTGAAATCTGATTCGACTTCGCTTGCTGTCTTGCCAAGGGTTGGCCTTCGATTCATTGGGTCAAAGAGCACACACCCTTTGATGATTGCAGGTATTCGCCAGCGCTCAAACTCATTCCAGATGAATGATGGATTGTGAACGTGCTTTTCCAGTGCCATGATAAGATCTCCGCGAAAGGCGAAGCTTGGGTCGCGTTCGTTGTTCTCCAACAGGGCTGCGGCAGTTGTGACCTCGTCCTTGCTCTCTGATGTCAAGGCAATTGAGAACAACTCTGCTCGTGTCGGTTCGGGTAACTTCAGAAGGACCGGAGAACCGCCACCGTGGTAGCCAGAATTTACTCGGATCATTAACCACCGATCCTGATTCGTTGGGTCGATGAACTCCGTGGTCCACATGTCCAGGTTCTCCGAAGTAATCTGAAGCACACGTGTTAATTGCTCAATCACCCGCGGGTCCGATGTGAAGTGCGTATTCATCGGATTGACGTCTTTCGCGTGAGCGATTGAAGCGGAAAGCCCACAGCGCGGTAACCCGCGCGAGGACTTGAAGCGGAAAGCGCGACGGCGACATCCTGAGCGCAGCAAAGCGGAGCCGAAAGACGAGCCGGCACGCCCAAACAATCAAGGCTATGAATAGCCACGCTCATTCCTTAACCCAGTATGTGTGTTCAATGCCGAAGGAGTACTTCATCGCAGCGCCAGTGACGACACTACGGTTCACGTTCTGTAGCTGCTTCACATGACATATGACTAGACCGCGCTTATGTCGACCAGCTTCTCGGCTCGAATTGGCAAGGATCATATGGTCCGGGTCATTGTCGTCAACGAGCATGTACTCATAGAAGTCCTCGGTCTTGTCCTTGACATTCATTCCAACATTGTACAAACGGAACAATGCTCCGGACCAGAACTCATGGTCGTCCGGTAAATCCCCATGCGGGACTAGTTCTATAGTTGACAGCTCGGTGGTCATGATCAATTCCGCAACACCTTCCCACTGGTAATGATCGACTGCAAACGCTCCAAGGTCTTCCGCTGCCTGCAGAGTTCTAGGAAGGTCTTCCGCTCCAGGTCCAACAGGTATTGCTCGCTCACTTCGGTCGGCTCCGACAAGTCCCCACCACACAGCACATGCCCCAGCTTCTGCGAGATCAGTGTATCGTGCTCGCTGATGTAATGGCCGCTCTGCATGGTGTTGGCACCGATGTACACGATGCCCAGCCCTTCGCGGCCGAGCACCTTGATGTCATTGCGCATGGGCGGCTTGGTGTAGCCCTTGTTCCAGAGGTCGAGCGCGCAGGCCTTGGCGTAGGCGAGCTGGTGCGCGCGGCTCACGATCACTTCGTCCTGCCCGCGGCGCAGGTAGCCGAGCCCGAAGGCCTCTTCGCCGCTGGTGCTCACTTTGGCCTGGCCGATGGTGAGGAAGCGTTCGCGCAGCGCGTTGATGCGGATGTCGCCTTCCTTCAGTTCGTCGCTGAGGCGCAGCGCGAATTCCTTGCTGCCACCGCCGCCGGGGATCACGCCCACGCCGAATTCCACGAGGCCCATGTAGGTTTCGGCATGCGCCACCACCTTGTCCG
>JBKJPT010000260.1:0-19667 GCA_046595075.1 Flavobacteriales bacterium | reverse complement strand
GAGCAGCGAGCATGCGGGTCTTCTGCCCGTTCGTGAACATTCTGGAGCAATATGAATACTCCATATAGTTCTCCACGTTGTCGATCACGCTTCCGCAGCTAGCGCCTGCGAGGAAGCAACTTGTCCAGCCGATGGTGTTCGGCGTGTCGCTCACGCTATCATCCTGGTCGCAATTCTCGGGGAGACCCGGATCGTTGCCGTCACCCCAGCAATGCTTCAAATTGATCCAGTGGCCCACCTCATGGGTAAGGGTGCGTGACCGACTTGGAGCGCTGGTACCGATCGCGCCAGTGTAGTTGTGCAGCAGTACGATACCATCAGCTTCGCTCCAATTGGCCACGGCGCCGGGGCGGTACGTGTAGCCCGCAGCGCCATCGGCACTGGCCGCCACCCAAACATTCAGGTACTTGTTGCGCGGCCATTGGATCAGGTCCTTCATTTCCTGATCCCCTTGGTTGGTGAGCGGCGACACTGTGCGGGTGATGCCTTTGGTGCAGTTGCCGTTGGGGTCCTTGCGCGCGAGTTGGAAGGTGATGCCGATATCGCCCACGATGTCGAGGAACTCGGGCCGCACGTTCGGCCAATCGGGGTTCAGTTTGTTGTAGTCCTCATTGAGCACGCGGATGGCGTCATACACCTGCTCATCGCTGATGTTCTCCGGCCCGCCATTGTGGATGATGTGGAACACCACGGGGATGGTGTAGTCCACGCGCTCTGCTCCGCTGTTCTCGGCGATCCAGGTGTTGGTGAAGGCTTCCAGTTCCGTGTTCGCTGCGGCGACCTGCGCCAGCTGCTCCGGATCATTCTGGTGGAAGCGTACCAACCGGTCGAGTTCATCGGCACCGCAGGGACGTGGAGCTTGTTGTGCCGAAGTGGAATGGGCGAGCAACGAGGCTATGGCGAAGAAGGAGAGGTGCTTCATGTGCGGAAACGAGGGGTTGACGGCGTGCGAATGTATCCGACCCCACCCTCACCGATCGTCACATTGGTGACAGAGGTGGGTGGGTGTTGTGTTCCTGTTCAACCTATGGAACACTCCGGGCCTCGCCTTTGTTCCGACGATGGTGGACTATCGCCCGACCATCGAGAGCCGGTGGACGATGGCGGTCTATTGCACCGTGAAGCGCACCACCTGCTGTTGGCTTGCTGACCGCAGCCGAGCGAGGTAGACTCCAGCGGTCAGACCGGTCAGGTCAGCAGTCAGGCGGTGGGTTCCAACGGTGTGCTTGCCGGTGGCCAGTGTTCGCACGGTGCGACCCAATGGATCCAATAGATCCACTTGCACATCGGTCATGCGATCCAGCGCGAAGCGGATCTCGATCCGATCGGTGGCCGGGTTGGGCCATACCGCGAGTTGCCCAGGTGAACTTGCCGATCCACCATCATCAACTCCAACGTTGTAGTTGAGGATGTTGATGTCGTCCAACCAGAGGTCGTTACCGCCGTTGCTCTCGAATTCGAACTTCACACGAAAGGATTGTGTCTGTAATCCGACAGAGAGATTAGTGACAGTGGCGAAGCCCCATTGCGATGCGTTGGGCACGAAGGCGCCGCCCGGCACCAAGCCACCGGTGAGCAGGTTGTTGTTCGCACGCATGATCTTCCGCAGCATCCATGTCTGTCCGCAATTTCCGCTCACGTACACGCGCAGCACGTCGTCGTTCTCCGGGTACCGCTTGGCGTACGCATAGCGAAAGGTGATGCTGATGTCAACGGCGGTCGACAGGTCCACGGTGCTGGAGATCAGCTCGTCCGAGCGTCCGCTCATTTCCCACAGGTTGCGCAGGCGCACGCTGTTGCTTCCACTGTACGCGGCTGCGTTGGATAGCTCGAAGGTGTTGTCACCATCGGGATTCTGCACTTGCCACATTGCATTGGGTACAGTGCTGAAGTCCTCGAAGCCTTCAACGAAAGGGGAGGGCGCTCCGGGATTGGCGTGAACCAAGATGAAGTCTGCTTCGGTGGTTGAAACCGTGTTCGTTCCGTCCCCCACGAAGAGGCTCACTGCGAACAGGCCAGGTTGTGCGTAGGTGACCACCGGTTCAGTTCCGAAGGACCCCGCCGGGCTTGCACCGGGGAAGTTCCAGAAATGCTGCGTAACACCGAAGTAGCTGTGATCGGTGAAGGTGACAGGTTCACCTGCACATACCTCACGGTGATCGGCACTGAACTGCGCCGTGCAGAGCATGGGCGCGTCGAGCACACCGGTGAGCGCGAGGTTCTCTGGTTGCCACAAGTTGGCACGTTGTGCGATCGGCGAAGTGAGCGCCGCTCGCATCCGCATGCCTTGGCCATGCGTGAACATCTTGCAGCAGTATGAATACTCCATGTAGTTCTGCACGTTGTCCAACTCGCTTCCGCACGTGGCGCCATTGAGCGAGCACGAGGTCCAGCCCACGGTATTGGGCGTGTCCTGCACGCCGTCATCGATCTGGCAGTTCGAAACAAGACCGGGCTCGTTGCTACTGCCCCAGCAGTGCGCAAGGTTCAGCCAATGGCCCACTTCATGACTGAGCACACGGCTCTTGTACACCGCGCTGGTGCCAATGCTCCCCGTGTAGCTGTGCAGGACCACGATCCCATCGGCTTCGGGCCAGCCATCCAGCGTCCCAGGGTAATAGGTGTAGCCCGCCGCACCGTTCGCACTAGCTGCCACCCACACGTTCATGTACCGGTCGCGCGGCCATTGGATCAGTTGCGTCATGTCGAAGTCGCCGTCGTACGTGCGCGTGCTCTCGGTGCGTGTGATGCCGTTGGTGCAGTTGCCTTCGGGGTCACGCTTTGCGAGGCGGAACTCGATGCCGATGTCGCCCACGAGATCCAGGAACTCCGGCCGCACGTTCACCCAGTCGGGGTTCAACTTGTTGTAGTCCTCGTTCAGCACGCGAATGGCATCGTAGATCTGCTCATCCGCAATGTTCTCCTGGCCGTTGTCGTGTATGATGTGGAAGACCACAGGAATGATCAACGTGTCGTTGCCTCCGCGTTGGAAGTTCGCAGTGCGCACGTCGAGCGCCGCGTTCGCTTGTTGGGCATGTTGCAATGCATCTGGATGCGCAGCGTAGTAGCGTTCCAGTTCCGCAGGGTTGTTCGCCAGACAGCGGAAGCCATCATCTTGAGCTACGAGGGGCAATGACAATGCAAGGATCGAGATCGATAAGAGTGAGCGCATTCGAGGGGGTTGAACGAAGGGCAAGGTAACCCGTTCATCACAGGCCCCGCGGTCCGGAACTGTACCAACCTTCAACTCCCGACGGCTCAGGACAAAGCCTGATCGAGGTCGGCGATGAGATCATCGGCATCTTCAAGACCCACGCTGAGGCGGATCAACGAATCGGCTAATCCGTTCTTCAAGCGCTCTTCGCGCGGAATGCTCGCATGCGTCATGCTCGCTGGATGCCCGAGCAGTGATTCCACACCACCAAGCGATTCGGCAAGTGCGAAGAGCTTGCATGAACTGAGCACCTTGGTCGCATCGGCCATGATGTCGCCTTTCAGCGTGAAGCTGATCATGCCGCCGAAGCCGCGCATTTGCTTCGCAGCCACGGTATGGTTCGCGTGCGTGGCGAAGCCCGGCCAATGGACCTTGTCCACCTTGGGGTGATTCACCAACCATTCAGCCACGGCTTTCCCGTTCTCGCAATGGCGCTGCATCCGCAGGTGCAAGGTCTTCAAGCCGCGTAACACCAGAAAGCAATCCTGTGGACCGGGCGTGGCACCACTGCTGTTCTGGATGAATGCCAGTCGTTCGGCGAGTGCATCGTCTTTCACCACGAGCGCACCCATTACCACATCGCTGTGCCCGCCGAGGTATTTCGTCACGCTGTGCATGACGATGTCCGCGCCGAGATCAAGCGGTGTTTGCAAATAGGGCGAAGCGAAGGTGTTGTCCACACCGAGCAAGGCACCGCACTTCTTCGCGATCGCCGCAAGGCCCGCGATGTCGATGATGCGCAACAGCGGGTTGGTGGGCGTCTCGGCCCAGATCAACTTGGTGTTCGGTGTGATCGCCGCTTCCACGTTCTTCAGGTCGCCCATGTCCACGAACTTGAACTTCACTCCGAAGCCTTCATAGATCTTGGTGAAGAGCCGGTAGGTGCCGCCATAGAGGTCGTTGGTGCTCACCACTTCATCGCCCGGCTTGAGCAGCTTCACGATCGCATCGATGCTCGCCATGCCACTGCTGAAGCACAGGCCGTCCGTGCCGTTCTCCAATTCCGCTAAGGCCTTCTGCAACGCGGTGCGCGTGGGGTTGTGCGTTCGGCTATACTCGTAACCCTTGTGATCTCCCGGCCCGGCCTGCACATAGGTGCTGGTCTGGTAAATGGGCGTCATGATCGCACCCGTGCTGGGATCGGGTTCCACACCAGCGTGGATGGCTTTGGTGCCGAATTTCATGGGGGATGGATCCCGGATGAGTTCCGGGTGGGCGGCGAAAGTAGCGGCCGTGTCCCCAACAGGCGTGCCCGATACCTTGGGCCGATCACCATGGATCGCCGCGCCTCGGCCCACCTCGCCCTTTTCACGGTCAACTTCATCTACGGGCTGAACTACGTGGTGGCCAAGGGGCTCATGCCGGGGATCATCGGTCCATCGGGCTTCATTCTCCTGCGCGTGCTTGGCGCGGGATCGTTGTTCTGGCTCTTGCGTGCATGGCGGCCCGAACGTGTGGAATGGAAGGACATCGGCCGCTTGATCCTCTGTGCGGTCTTTGGTGTGGCCACCAACCAACTGCTGTTCTTCCATGGCCTCATGCGCACCTCGCCGATCAACGCGAGCATCATCATGGTGGCTACACCCATTCTCGTTCTGGTGCTCGCCGGTGTGCTCATTCACGAGCGCATCACATGGAGCAAAATGCTCGGCGTGCTGCTGGGCGCTGTTGGTGCGCTCATGCTCATCTTCCTCAAACCCACCAATGGTGCCTCCGGTGCTACCACGCTCGGCGACACCTTCATTCTCATCAATGCCACCTCCTACGGGCTCTATCTCGTGCTGGTGAAGCCGCTCATGCAGCGCTATACGGCGGTAACGGTGATGGCGTGGTGCTTCCTCTTCGGTGCGTGCATCGTAGTTCCGTTCGGCGCTGTTGAGTTCGCCGAGGTGGAATGGGCCGCGTTGCCCACGGGGATCTGGCTCGCACTGGGCTTCGTGGTGATCATGGTCACCTTCGTCGCCTACTTGCTCAACACGTGGGCGTTGGGCCGTGTGAGCCCGACGGTGGTGGGCACGTACATCTATTTGCAGCCGCTCATGGCCGCTGGTGTCACGTGGCTCTTCATGCGGATTGGTGCCGATCGCTTGGGTATACCCGGCAACTACGACACTGCGATCGGTTGGCAGCAGGGCGTGTGTGCGGCGGCGATCTTCATGGGCGTGCACCTGGTCAACCGCGCAGATCGGGAGCGGTGAGCGCGACTACATTTGACGCCTTCCTAACCACGACGAATGATCCGCTCCATGACAGGCTTCGGCCGCGCCGAAGGCGTGGTGAGGGACCGCAAGATCACCGTGGAAGTGCGCTCGCTCAACAGCAAGCAGTTGGACCTGTTCTTGAAATTGCCCGGGGTGTTCAAGGAGCGCGAGAACGAGCTGCGTACTTGGATCAGCGAGCAAGCGGTGCGCGGCAAGGTGGAGGTGTTCATCGCGGGTGAATCGTTGCACGCCACCAAGCACACCACCTTCGACCGCGAGTTGATCCATGCGTATTACATGGAATTGAAGGAGATCGCTGATGCCACGGCCCCCGGGGCGAAGACCGATCTCTTGGCACAGGTCCTTCGGCTGCCCGATGTGAGCACCACCTCGAGCGAACGTGTGGACGATGAGGAATGGGCCGGCGTGCGCGCGTTGGTCTCGGATGCGCTGAACGCGTTCCACGCATTTCGCAGCAGCGAAGGGAAGCGCTTGGACGAAGAGCTTACCATGCGCGTGAAGGGCATCGAGCAATTGCTCGCTGAAGTGGAAGCGCTGGACAACGGCCGCAGCGACCGCACCCGCGAACGGTTGCAAGGCAAGCTCGCGGACCTGCGTGTTGAGGTGGACAAGGACCGATTCGAGCAGGAGTTGATCTACTACTTGGAAAAGCTGGACATCACGGAAGAGAAGGTGCGCCTGCGTTCACATTGCACCTACTTTGTTGAAACGTTGCGCAGCGTAGATCAACACGGGCGCAAGCTGGGCTTCATCGGTCAGGAGATGGGCCGCGAGATCAACACCATCGGTTCCAAGGCCAATGATGCGGGCATGCAGCGCCTAGTGGTGCGCATGAAGGATGAGCTGGAGAAGGTGAAGGAACAAGTGCTGAACGTGCTGTGAAGAAGAACGGCGGCAAGTGCGTGATCATCTCCGCGCCCTCGGGTGCGGGTAAGACCACCATCGTGCACCATTTGTTGAAAGAGGACCTGGGTCTTGCGTTCAGCGTAAGCGCCACCACTCGGCCGCGCCGCGCACATGAAGTGGACGGCAAGGACTACTTTTTCCTCGAAACGGAGGACTTCAAGAAGCGGATCGCAGCCGATGCCTTTGTTGAATGGGAGGAGGTTTACACCGGACACTACTACGGTACCCTTCGGGCGCAGATCGAACGCATTTGGAGCGAGGGACACTCGCCCATTTTCGACGTGGATGTAGAAGGCGGCTTGAACTTGAAGAAGGCCTTTGGCCCCGATGCGTTGGCGCTCTTCATCGCGCCACCATCGATCGACGTCTTGCGCGACCGCTTGCGCACACGAGGCACCGAGACGGCCGAAAGTTTGCAACGCCGTGTGGACAAGGCCGTGCACGAACTCACCTACTCGCCACGTTTCGATAACGTGGTGGTGAACGACGAGCTGCATCTTGCCTGCCAGGCAGCGGAACAGATGGTCCGCACCTTCTTGGACACATGAACATCGGCTGTCTCTTCGGCACCTTCGACCCACCGCACATAGGGCATGTGGCCATTGCCGAGCACATGCTGCGCACGCAAGGGCTCGATCGGGTGTGGCTCGTGGCTACACCGCAGAACCCCTTCAAGAAGGACATGTTGCTTAGCGCCGATCATCATCGGCTGGCCATGGTACGCTTGGCCGTGCACGGTCACGAAGGGCTGGAGGCAAGTGGTTTCGAGATCGATCTGCCCAAGCCGAACTACACTGCGGACAGTTTGCATTTCATGCGCAACCGATGGCCCGACCACCGCTTCGATCTCATCATCGGGAGCGACAACCTCGCGGTCTTCCACAAGTGGAAGGATGCCGAGGACATCCTCGAGCATCACCGGTTGCTGGTTTACCCACGCTCTGGATTCCAGCAACACCTGGCAAGCACCATCTTCCAAGGGCATCCCGGGATCCGCATTGTGGTCGATGCTGCTTTGCTGCCCTATTCGAGCACCGAGGTGCGCACTGACCTTGGTGGATGGCACGATGTGACCGATCGCGTGGACCCACAAGTGTTGAACTACCTGCGCCAGCACGGCCTCTACAAGCCCTGAAGATCGATCGGCTGCACCGTGGGTGCCGCTTGCATCAGGTGATCGCGCAGCACGCGCACTGCGCGCGCGAAACCGACCTCGTTCACCACATGCAGATCGCACAGGTGCCGGTAGGGGAGCAAGTAGTTGCGGTAAGCCGGTAGCACATGGTGCTCCCATTGGTACAGCACATCGTCTTTGCCGTAACCCCGCTCTTCGGCGTCGCGCCGCAGGCGACGTTCCAATTGCGCATCCTCGCTCGCGTCGATGAACACGCGCAGGTCGAACAGGTCTCTTATGGGTTGGTGGTGCAACACGAAGAGACCTTCCACCAAGATCACTGGTGCGGGTCGTAGTTCGATCAACGCAGGTTCCTTTTCTTCCTGGTTGAAGGTGTACTCCTTGCGGAAGATGGGATCACCGGCTACCAGTGTGGCGAGGTCGTGCGCCAGACCGTCCAGATCGATCCCGGTGGGCAGGTCGAAGTTCACTTTGCCATTGGCATCCATGGTCTGCTGCTCCTTGGATAGGTAGTAGTCGTCCTGCGACACTACGCACACCATACCTGCTGGCAGGCATTCACGCAGGGCGCGCACCAGGCTGGTCTTGCCCGATCCACTGCCACCCGCTACCCCTACCAGGTATGCTCCTCGATGCATGCGCTCTTTCCCATGAACTGAAGCTTCAAAAGTAGGCGGCCGGATACTTTGGCATGGCGGTTGAAAGTCCATGTAACAAGACCAAACAGGAACCAGCATGAAAGCCCCCGCCACCCGAACCGAGAAGCTCAAGCACATTGCCCGCCAACTCATGCTGGCCGGCAACGTGGATCGCTACATGCACGCCCTGCGCTTGATCAGTGGCGCACGTGCCATGGCCTAAGGAGAACACAACGCGGTGGGGCCACCGCGAAGCGCAACGGCCCGTGGTTTTGGTGAAAGGCGGCGGGAGCCCGGGAGGGTCTCCCGCCCCTGTATTTTCCCCAGGCCCCTCGCGGGTTCGAGCATAAAATCATCCGCGAGGCTATCCTTTCTGCAAGGGTCGCCGTAGAAGGCTCCATGACGAAGAAGGATAAGATAGCCTTCATCAAGAGCAGCAAGCGCAAAACGCATGTGTACAACGACCTTACCCGCTACACGGACCAAGAGCTCAATGATGTGATCCGGGAGATCGTGCAAGGCCTGATCCGCGAAAGCGAGATCATCGCCAACGCATATATCAACGGATATCGTTAGGGAGCTGCGTTCTGCACCCTGCTCGAAGGCTGGACGCCTTAGGCAACAGGGCCCCCACGAAAGTGCGGGGCCTTGTTGCTTTCCACCTTACCAAGCACGGACCGGTGAGGGTCGGCCCACCTATCTTCGGCACATGAGCAGCCCTCAGCCAAAGCGTTGGCGCTTGAAACCCACCCCGGAGATAGCCATGGTGGAGGGTCTCACTTATGACCGGTGCCCGCCATCGGCGGCCACGCTCCTCACTCAACGGGGCATCAAGGATCCGCAGATGGCCGCCCACTTCTTCCGGCCGGTGTTCGCCGACCTGCACGACCCCTTCCTCATGGCCGATATGGACAAGGCCGTGGAACGGATCGAACGCGCCCTCGGCGAGAACGAGCGCATCATGGTGTACGGCGACTACGACGTGGATGGCACCACGGCCGTGGCTCTCGTGTACTCCTTCCTCTCGCGCTTCACCGGTAACATCTCGTACTACATACCCGATCGTTACGCCGAGGGCTATGGCATCTCCTTCATGGGGGTCGATCATGCAGCAACGGAGAAAGTGGGCCTGATCATCGCGCTCGATTGCGGCATCAAATCCAACGACAAGGTCGACTACGCCACCGAGCGCGGGATCGACTTCATCATTTGCGATCACCACCGTCCGGGTGCCGTGCTGCCCGCAGCGGTCGCGGTGCTGGATCCGCTGCGCGACGATTGTGCTTATCCATGCAAATACCTCAGTGGATGCGGGATCGGATTCAAGCTCATGCAGGGCTTCGCTCAGCACAACGCGATCCCCTTCGAGGACCTCGAACCATTATTGGACCTGGTGGCTGTGAGCACTGCGTGCGACATCGTGCCGGTGACCGGGGAGAACAGGATCCTCACGCACTTCGGGGTGAAGCAGTTGAACGATGCGCCGCGTCCCGGTTTCAAGGCGATGCTAGGCATGGCCAATGTGAAGAAGCGCCTCGGGGTCACCGATCTGGTTTTCAGCATTGGACCGCGGATCAATGCCGCCGGGCGGATCGAACATGGCAAGCAAGCGGTGGAATTGCTGCTTGCGCGCGAGCAACAACATGCCGACGAGATCGGGTTGCGCGTGGACGGTAACAACAGCCACCGGCAGGAACTTGACAAGGAGATGACGCGCGAAGCGCTCGAACTCATCGAGGCGGACGAAGTGCTACGAGGATCATGGAGCACGGTGGTCTTCAACAAGGCATGGCACAAAGGCGTGGTGGGGATCGTGGCCTCGCGGTTGGTGGATCGCCACTACCGGCCCACGGTGGTGCTTACCGAAGCGAACGGCAAGGTGGTCGGTTCAGCGCGCAGTGTGAAGGGCTTCGATGTGTACGAAGCGATCAACGCGTGCAGCGATCTGCTGGAACAGTTCGGCGGGCACATGTACGCTGCGGGCCTCACCATGCCATTGGAGAACCTGGATGAGTTCCGAACGCGGTTCGAAGAAGTGGTGCGCGCGACGATCCTGCCCGACCAGCGCGTGGCCGAAGAAGAGGTGGATCTTGAACTTCGCCTCGACACGATCGATGATGGGCTGCTGCGCGTGCTGCGGCACATGGCGCCATACGGTCCGGGCAACATGCGGCCTGTGTTCCTTGCTCGGGGTGTAGTGGATGGAGGCCAGGTGCGGATCGTAGGCGAGCACCATTTGAAGATGCGTCTGCAGCACCCCGACGCGCCGCGCAAATGGTTCGATGCCATCGCCTTCAAGCAGGCACAATGGATGGATGAGGTGAAGAGCGGGGTGCCGTTCAGTGTGCTCTACACGTTGGAAGAGAACACATGGAAGGACCGCACTACCATACAGATGAATATCAAGGACATCAAGGCCGGGACCGAAGGTCTGCTCGTTGGAGAGCAGGCCCACGTTAACGCAGCCGTCTCTTGAACCGAACGAACGACAGCGCGTCGCGATCGTAACCGACCAATCATGCAACGACACATTACCCTCGCATTGCCGCTCTTGTTCACCCTGCAGCTGCAAGCGCAGTCACCCACATGGAGCGATGATGTGGCGTGCATTGTATTCACGCACTGCGCACCGTGCCACCACGAAGGAGGCCCAGGTCACTTCAACCTGACCAGCTACGCCGATGGCTATTGGTGGCGCAACGAAATGCGTGACGCCACTCAAGCGCGCTTCATGCCGCCGTGGCCGCCGAACGCCGACTACCGCTCTCTTGCGCACGAACGCGTGCTCACCCAAGCCGAGATCGACATCATTGCAGCTTGGGTCGATGGCGGCGCAGTGGAAGGTGTGGCGATGAACGCGCCTGTGGCACCCACCTTCACCAACGAAGCCGTGATCGCCAACCCGGACATCACGGTGATCATGGAGGACTACTCCATCCCCGCCAGCACAAGCGACAACTACCGCTGCTTCGTGATGCCGATAAACAACCCCACCGATCGCTATATCACCGGCATCGAAATGATCCCGGGCAACACCGAAATGGTGCACCACGTGCTGCTCTACCAAGATACCACCGGCCAAGCCGCGGTGCTCGATGTCGGCGACATTGAACCGGGCTACACCAGCTTCGGCGGGATCGGTGTCGATGATGCCAAACTGATCGGCGTGTGGGTGCCGGGATCCGATCCCTACTTCACACCACCCGGCATGGGATTAAAGCTTTTCGCCGGCGCCGACCTGGTGATGCAGATCCACTACCCAGCCACCAGCAACGTGGAGATCGACAGCACTCGCGTTAACCTACAATTGGCACTACCCGGTTTCATGCGCGATCTGGCGCTTGATCCCATTCTCGATCATATTGTTACCATCACCGATGGCCCGTTGGTGATCGCACCCAACGTTGTGGACACTTTCCACGCAGAATACACGACCCTGTTCCCTGCGACGATCACCGCCATTGGGCCGCACAGTCACTTGCTGGGTGATCTCATGAAAGCGTGGGCCGTGAAACCCGGCGGCGAAGTGGTGCCGCTGATCGAGATCGAGCATTGGGATTTCCGCTGGCAAGGGCTCTACAGTTTCCGGCGCCCGATCTTTCTTCCTGCGGGATCCACGCTTTATTGCGAAAGCACATACGACAACACGGCCGCTAATCCGGACAACCCCAACGACCCGCCCAACTGGGTCTGGCTCGGCGAAGCCACCACCAACGAGATGATGCTCTACTTCTTCGCGTGGACCTACGGTTTCGCGAGCGATGAGAACATCGTGGTGGACGACGCAGTACATATGGCGCATTACCTCAACTGCACACCTGACTTCAACATCGGCATGGATGAGAGCCTACTGCGTGAGAGTTGGAGCGTGTACCCTTCACCGGCAAGTGATCGCATCGTGGTGTCCACTGCGCAGCCAGGTGCCGAACTGAGGTTGATCGATGTGAGTGGCCGCGTGATCTTCAAGGAACGGGTCAACTCCACCATGCAGGAGATCGGCGTGTCCGCGTTGGCGCGCGGCCTGTACACCGTGGAACTCGCCCCGCGCGATGCACATACGCAACGCATCAAGGTGCTGCTGGAATGATCACCGCTAACGGCGACGAGCACTTCATGCGCCAGGCCTTGAAGGAGGCCGAGCAGGCTTTCAAGGTGGATGAGGTGCCCGTGGGTGCCGTGATCGTTTGCGGGGATCGTATCATTGCCCGCGCCCACAACCTCACCGAGCGGCTCAACGACGTAACGGCGCACGCCGAAATGCAGGCGATCACTGCTGCCGCCGAACACCTCGGTGGCAAGTACCTACAGGAGTGCACGCTCTTCGTTACGCTGGAACCCTGCCCTATGTGTGCGGGTGCCTTGCAGTGGGCGCAGGTCGGGCGTATCGTCTTCGGAGCCTTCGATGAAAAGGCCGGGTATCGGCGCATAGGCAGCAAGCTCCTTCACCCCAAGACCACGGTGATCGGCGGGATCCTCGAACCGGAGTGCGCCGATCTGATGAAGGCTTTCTTCAAACGCAAGCGCGCGCTGTGAGCAGCATTCACCCAGCGGGTCTTGTCCTATGCAAAACCACCGCACATGAGATCCGCCACTACGCTGATCCTGATCGCCGCCGCATCCTTGGCCCATGCGCAGGTCCCCGGCGAGACCTTGGTGATGGACTTTGAAACCGGAGCCACGCTCGTGTTGGACAGTGTGTACCCTGCGGGATGCTGGCAGGTGGGTGCGCCGAACAAATCGGTGTTCACTTCTGCGCTGAGCCTGCCCAATGCATTGGTCACGGATACCGTGCAACCCTATCCGTCGAACACGACATGCTACGCCGAATTCACTTTGCTAGCGGATGAACTGTCGTGGTATTGGGGACGGTGGCTGGAGTTCGATCAGTGGATCGATCTGGCTCCCGGTAGTAGAGCGTACATCGAAGCGCGCGACACATGGGCGGCGGATTGGTCGCGCCTGAACGATGGCTGGTACAACAGCGGTAGCGTGCAATGGGGTCTGGAAGGCAATGAGTTCCTGCCTTCCACCGGAGGTTGGGAGCATGTGATCTTCGATTCGCCGTGCATCGGTGTTCTCGATGGCGGCAACGATCGTTGGTACGACCCGCTCATGCGCATCCGCTTCGTGCTCGAAGCTGGAGACAACAGCAGTGCTCACGATGGTTGGATGATCGATGACTTCCGTGCAACGGCCACTCCTTGCTCCGGCGGCTTCGCAGAACACGCGGGCGCACGCCTTGGTGTAACGCCCAACCCGGCCACGGATCGCGCGCTCGTCGACCTCGGAGATGCCAAGGGCTTATCGATCGTGCAAGTGTTCCGCACCGACGGCAAGCTGGTCACTTCGACCAGCGTTAACGGCGGTCGGGTAGTGCTCGACGTGAGCGATCTGTCAGCAGGCCCCTATCTCATCCGTTCGAGCGGAAGCGCTACAGGTCGCGCAACGTTGATCGTGCAGCGTTGATGTGGATCCGTTCCGCGTTCGCTTAAGGCAACTGCTGCGCGCGTGTGTTGGTGGGGATGCTCCCGCCGATGTTGGTGAGGATCGGGTCGCGGTCGTTGCCTTCGCCCACGTAGCGCACCACGCTGTCCATGTTCACGTCCTCAATGAAATAGCCCGCAGCGGAGACGTTGGTGGGTATGCTTCCGCCGATGGCCTGCAGAATGGGGTCGCGATCATTGAACTCGCCCACGTAACGTAAGGTGGGGTCGGTGAGCACATTGCCCGCCCACAACATTTGCAGACCATCGAAGGGCTTCATTGCTTCCGTGCCATACGCGATGGTAGCCGTGTTGCTCAGGTCCAGCGATGTGGTGGTAGCAGTGAGCGGAACGGTCGCAGCGGTCATGGTGCCCAAGTGGTTGCGGTGCCTTGCTGCGATGTAGTAGCTGCCCGGCCCCGCGAGGAAGGTGACCGGCGATGTGCCGTCCTTTTCCACTACATCGCCATCGCGCTGCACCAGCACGCAACGCGTGGCCACCACCGTTGAAGGTGTTGCACTGTTTCGCAATTGTAGTTGCACCCAATCCACGATCGCGTTATCGCCCGTGGTGGCCAGCACGCTCGGGTTGATGGTCTCGCCACCGCCATTGCCAGCTTGCGCGAAGCCCAGCGCGGTGTAAGGTTCGGCCAATGGGATCTGGTTCGCGGCGCGGATATCATCGCGCATGCGATCGGTGTTGGCGTCGTAGGCCCCTTCGAGCATGAGCTTCAAAGCAACCTTTACACCATTGCTTTCGACCTGCGCATTGTCCAGATAGAGCCAGTTGCCATACGCGTTGATCGCCACGAAGCGCACGATGATGTTACCACCGTCGTACGCGCTGATATCGATGTCATGCGCAAGCCAGTCCGCACAAGTTGCTGGTGCCCAGGCGCTGGTGTTGTACGGCACCGTGCGCAGTGCATTGCCTGTTGCTTGGTACAGGGTGGTCCATGTGAGCCCACAATTGTTGCTGATCTCCACCCGCAGGCCATCATCATAACCGGCCCCGTAGCCAGAGTAAGCGTGTTGGAATTTGAGGTGGGTGCCTGCCGACGCGCTCAGGTCCACCAGCGGGGTAACAATGCGATCCTCTTGTCCCGGAAGGTTCACGCTATAGAAGTCGATGGCCCATGCACGGGTGCCCACGCAAGCACTTTGTCCGTTCACTGCGGCCGTTACCCAAGTGCTGGCATTGTCCGGGTTCTGCAAGGCCCAGCCCGCAGGTGTGGGCGAAGTGGTCTCTATGTTCTGCAGGAAAGGCGCCGCGATCGTGGATGGCGTGCTCACCGTAATGCTGCTCGTGGCCGCATCGTTCCCTGCGAATTGATCCCCGGCGAGGTTGGTGCTCGCCACAAGGCTGTGCGCGCCATTGCCGGTGATCGTCAGTAGTTGTGTGAACGTGTAGTTGGCAGAAGCACCCGGGGCGAGCGTGCCGGTAAATGTCTCCGTCACGAGCGCTGCGCCATCGAGTTGGTAGCGCACTGCGAAGTTCGATTGTACCACCTGTCCGTAGTTGCGGACAGTGACGCTCACGGGTGTATTGGTGGTCGCGCAATCGAGCATGCTTCCGGTGGGCGCGATGACCGTTGCGATGCCCACGTTGGTGGGAAGCGGCGTGTCGAACGCTTCGGTCTGGTCTGTGCGACTGCTGCTGCTGCCTTGGCTGGCACTTACCCCCAGGCCCCGCCGAGCGAAGGCCGCCCAGATGTAGTTCTGGTTCGCACCAGCGTTGTTGATCATGTCGGCTTGCAGGATCGCATCACGCGCACCTACGAACCCGGGATTGCACGGTGTGAGCTTCAAACCATCGATCACCAATTGCATGGCGATGTTGTTGCCTCCATTGCCGTTGTAGATGTCCGGATCCAGACCGTACACGTTGATCAGTTCCCACGTCATTTCCCATAGCATGGTGCACCAAACGAATCCGATGCCATGCGGTTGGCTGATCGCCGAGGTGTTGTTGGTGGCGGCATAAGTGAAGTTGTTGGTGGCGAGGCTGGTGCTGTAGCGCGCTGGGCGGATGCCTGCGCCCGTAGTGGACTGGCCGAGAACGTACGTGCCGATACCACGACCGTCGGTGCCCAGATCACCCGGCTCGATCGTCATTATCAATCCGAAGTAGTCGCTCCAGCCTTCGCCCATCTGTTCGGCGTTGCCCAGGCAGCTTGTGTTCGCGGGGCCGCCAACAAGTCGGTTGCTGATCCCGTGGCCGTACTCATGCGCTATGATGCCGTTGTCCAGGTCGCTGTCGCGATTGGGCGTGGTGTAGGTCCACCGGTACATCTGCATGCGCGGCGCGCTGCCATCGGGCGGTGTTCCGAAGTTGGCGTTGTTGGTTCCGCTGCCGTCCTGTGCATCGGCGTTCACGTAGTCGTTGCCAGCACCACCACGCCCATAGTTGTTCTGTTGGAAGTTCCCAGCCGGATCATCGAAGCCATACTGGTACCATACATCGTGGATGATGTTGTTCCAATAGAAGAGGTTTGTGGTGGCCACGTTCAAGTATGTCGAAGGTGCGCCGGTGAGATCGAGAGTGAAGTCGAAATCCAGGTTCGCACCGCCGCTAGGGCGCGTGCCGCCGGTGTTGTTCGCGTCGGCATCATCCTGCGCGTAGCAGTTGTTGCCGCGCGTGTCCGTGAACTCGGCGCCAGCCGCACCGTTGGTGTCGTGCCAACCGAAGGGCGAAGCGATGCCACCCGTGGTCCATGGTGCGTTACGAATGGCGCGCGACCCATGGATCGGGCTTTCCAACGGCCAGGGGTAGATGTTGTAGTCGTTCGGCGCAGCTGGAGCAGAGGCAGCGCAAGGATCCTCGTCACAGGCGTCGTGATCGGCCCTACCGCAATTCACCACCCAGTCGTTACGATCGAGTTCTTCACCGGTCAAAGCATCCACACGAACGTTCCACCAGTGTAGCCCACCGGGCACGTAGTGGTTCACGTTCCAAGCGAGGAGGAGTGCTTCGCCCTTGGGCTGATAGACCAGTTGCACCGAAGCGCGTTCGCCACCGAAGGCGCTGTTCTCGAACAAATAGATCTGGCCTGCGTTATCCACAGCTATGCGCTGCGGCGCACGTGTGCCAGGCATCGTACGTGCGAGCACATTGGCGAAGGCTCCTTCTGGTGTGATGACCGGTACAGTAGTGTTCACGCGCTTTTCGATCCCGCTAAAGGCGCCGTTGTTCACCTTCACTACTTCGCCGCTGGGCAATTGGTGCACTGCAATGTCACCGTTCCACACTTCGATCCCCTGCCACCGCTGACGGAAGTAACTATGCGTAACGCCGTTGTGCGCGGTGCGGTAATGGTCTTTCACCACCAGTTCACCAAGGTCGCTGGCGTTGAAGCCTGCGAGCCGGAGTTCTTCGGTGGTCTTTTCGGGCAGTCGCTGGGCGACGAGCAAGTAGGAGCAGAGCGCGGTGGTGCCGACGAGAATGGAGCGAAGGAGCATGGAGTGTGGAAAGGGCCGTGAAAGTATCTGGTTGAACACCTGTGGGGCAAGTTGGTTCCCGGGAATACTGGGATCCTGAACGATCAAGCCGGTGGGCACAGCATGGGTGCGCGGTACATTTGTACCTGTCGGGCCAAGAATACCCGCATAGCGAACAACACCATGTATCCCACCGAACTCACCGCACCTATGGCCACGGACCTCGTCTCCGCTGGCTTCGAAGAACTGAAGACCCCCGATCAGGTGGACAATGCCCTGATGCAAGCCGGCACGGTACTATGCGTGGTGAACAGTGTGTGCGGTTGCGCGGCTGGCGCAGCCCGCCCCGGTGCCAAAATGAGTCTCCGTGGTGACAAGCGCCCGGCAAAGCTCGTTACCGTTTTCGCTGGCGTGGATACCGATGCGGTGAACCAGGCCCGCAGGCACTTCCTGCCATACCCGCCCAGCAGCCCGGCCATGGCGATCTTCAAGGATGGCAAGCTCGTACACTTCCTGGAGCGCCATCACATCGAAGGCCGCAGCGCCGATATGATCGCGGAGAACCTGATCATGGCGTACGACGAGTTCTGCTGAGACCCTTTTAGTACAAAATGAAAAGACCCGGAGCAGTGCTCCGGGTCTTTTCATTTTCTATCGCTTCCTTTCCTTTTGAGAGGAGTGGTTTTGTGGCTTATACCACGCCTTGGTCCAGCATCGCATCGGCCACTTTCACGAAGCCGGCGATGTTGGCACCCTTCACGTAGTTCACGTGCTTGCCTTCGGTTCCGTGCTTCACGCAGGCAGCGTGGATATTGATCATGATGTCGTGCAGGCGCTCGTCGACTTCTTTGCGGGTCCAGCTCAGGCGTAGGCTGTTCTGGCTCATCTCCAAACCGCTTGTTGCAACACCACCGGCATTGCTGGCTTTGCCGGGGGCGAAGGCCACCTTGGCCGCTTCGAACACCGCGATGCCTTCTGGCGTCGTGGGCATGTTGGCACCTTCAGCCACATACATAACGCCTTTCTTCACCAAGGTCTTGGCGTTGGTTCCATCCAGTTCGTTCTGCGTTGCGCAGGGCAGTGCCACATCGCACTTGGCGACAACGTCCCACACACGCACACCCTTCTTGTAGGTGCTTCCTTTGAACTTCTTCACATACTCCTCGATGCGGCCGCGCTTCACGTTCTTCAGTTCCATCAGGAAGGCCAATTTGGTCTTGTCGATACCTGCTGGATCGTAGATGCTGCCATCGCTATCGCTGGCGGAAACCACTTTCGCGCCCAGCGCTGTGGCCTTCTCGATCGCGTATTGCGCTACGTTGCCGCTGCCGCTCACCGCCACCGTCTTGCCTTTGAAGCTTGTGCCGTTGTGCTTCATCATCTCTTCCGCGAAATACACGCAGCCGTAACCCGTTGCTTCCGGACGGATCAGTGAGCCACCCCACGTGATGCCCTTGCCCGTGAGCACGCCGGTGAACTCGTTCGCCAAGCGCTTGTATTGGCCGAACATGAAACCGATCTCGCGACCGCCCACGCCGATGTCACCCGCGGGCACGTCCGTGTCGGGGCCGATGTGGCGGAACAGTTCGGTCATCAGGCTCTGGCAGAAACGCATCACTTCGCCATCGCTCTTGCCTTTCGGGTCGAAGTCGCTACCGCCCTTTCCACCGCCCATGGGCAGGGTGGTGAGGCTGTTCTTGAAAGTCTGTTCGAAGCCCAGGAACTTCAGGATGCTGATGTTCACGCTGGGGTGGAAACGCAGACCGCCTTTGTACGGTCCGATGGCGCTGTTGAACTCAATGCGGAAACCGCGGTTCACCTGCGTGTTGCCCTTGTCATCCACCCATGGAATGCGGAAGATGATGGTGCGCTCGGGCTCCACCATGCGCTCCAATAGC
Source organism: Flavobacteriales bacterium (assembly GCA_046595075.1). GTDB lineage: Bacteria > Bacteroidota > Bacteroidia > Flavobacteriales_F > PHOS-HE28 > PHOS-HE28. The sequence continues at coordinate 734 of JBKJPT010000260.1, read as the reverse complement.
ATCTTGCCTTTGTACTTCGGGTTGGCTTCGATGAAGGGGATCACCATTTCGGCCACTTCATGTACGGCCTGGAGGAATTCAGGTTCGCCACCGTTGCGCTTCTTCACTTCTGCCATGAAGGCGTCCACGGCCTTGTTCGACTTTGCCATCGCGGGATGTTTGGGTTGTGCTTTTTGTTGAGCGGGCGCAAATGTAGGCGGGGAATAGCACGCACAAGGCGACACACAAAACGCCATTAGCCACAGGCTCTTCGCCGCTGACCGATCTTCCACACGGGAAGGGGTTCCCACTCCCAACATGATCGGCCATCAGCCATTGGCGGATTTCAATTCAACTCGTACATCTTTCCCGGCAGGCTCCTCACCACGCCGCTGAACTCCAAATTCAGCAACAGCCCGGCGGCCTTCCCCTGCGGCATCTTGCTCTGCACGCACAACTCATCGATCGCGATCTTGCCTTTCGCGCGAATGATCTCCACTAAGGTCTGCTCATCGGGCATCAGCTCGCTGAACAGAGCCACTTGTACCGCGGCCTTCTTCTTCTTCGGCAACCAGTCCATCAACGTGATGACATCCTTGGTGTTGGTGACGAGCGCGGCTTTGTTCTGCTGGATCAGCTTGTTGCACCCCTCGCTGCGCGGATCGGTGGGCCTGCCGGGGAAGGCGAACACTTCGCGATCGTAGCTGCTGGCGATGTCGGCCGTGATGAGCGATCCACCCTTGGGCCCGCTCTCC
>JBKJPT010000250.1:0-7988 GCA_046595075.1 Flavobacteriales bacterium | reverse complement strand
GGTTGGGATGACCTGTCCTTCGCAATGACCGATGACAGCCTGGTCTTCTATCGGAACAACATGGGTGCACTGGTACGATCGCCCTCATTCATCTACGGAGCTGGCGAAACGAAGCACGTGCTTTGGGTGGACTACGACAATGATGGTGACCTGGACCTCAACGTGACCACGAGGCTAGGCACCTATCGGTTGTATGCTAATGACGGCGCGTTCCATTTCACCGATGTATCCGCTGCGGTCGGTTTCGGGGAATTCTACGAGAACACGTTCGGTGCGTCGTGGGGGGACTACGACCGCGATGGGGACCTGGACATGTACGTCTGTGCGCGCAGTCAGATCGGGGACATGACCAATTACGCCGCCCTCAATCACCTATACCGCAATAATGGGTCGGGACAGTTCGACGATGTCACCTTGACGGCTGGTGTGAGCGATTCGATCCGGATGTCTTTTCAAGCTGTTTGGTTCGACTACGACCACGACGGCTGGCCGGACCTTTATGTTATCAACGACAAGCAGTACCGGAACGGCATGTACCACAACAACGGTGATGGGACCTTCACGGACGTCGCGGAAGAAACGGGGTCGGCGTTCATCGATGCGAATCCGATGTCCGCCAGTGTCGCCGATTTCGACAACGACGGCGATCTGGATATCTATGCGAGTGATATTGGTATCCTGGATTTCCACGGCATGCTGATCACCAACAATAACGATGGGACCTTCACCGACCGGAGCGTTGAATATGGGGTGGACCTCAGGAAATGGTCATGGGGAGCGGTATGGGCTGACGTGGACAATGACACATGGCAGGACCTGTATGTAGCCGTGAGCTCGATAGAAGGGGTCGCGCTCGCCGCGAACAACGTCTACTATCATAGCGATGGCGACGCCAGCTTCACGGAGGCAACGCAGTTGTTCGCAGGTGACACCGCGGTCCGAAGTTTCGGAGCTACCCGCATGGATCTCAACAACGATGGATACTACGAATTAGCGACCCAGAACCAAGCGCCTTATCCACCACAGGTCTGGAAGAACGCAGGCGGTCCGAACAATTGGATCAAGATTACCCTGCGCGGAACGGCCTCCAACCGCATGGCCATAGGATCATGGATCCGGGTGTATGCAGGAGGTAACTGCTACACGCAGTACACGCTCTGCGGCGAGAACTACTTGGGTCAGAATTCGCAGCATCACATCTTCGGACTAGGTCAATATTCAGTCGTGGACTCGGTCCAAGTGGAATATATCAGCGGACATAGGGACACTTACTTCCAACCCGCGATCAGCCAGAGCCATACGTTCACAGAAGGGGAGACCTATCACGCCGTGGTTTCCTCGTTGGATGCCCTCACATTCTGCAATGGCGATTCCGCGATACTGGATGCCGGCTTACACGAAGACTACCTCTGGAGCGATGGAAGCATGGATCGTTACTTGGTCGTACACAACTCAGGCGCTTACTCGGTCACGGTTCAGAACGAATTTGGTGTGTCCGCGCAGAGTGACACCGTCCAGGTACTGGTGCTGCCTTCACCGATCACGGAGGCCAGCACCCAGAATCCTTTCTGCGCTGGGGATAATTCGGGGGCCATCGCGTTGATCAACCTTGCCGGGGTTCCGATCCTTGTGGTGCTTTGGAGCAATGGCGGTGAAGGGGCCCAGATCAATGGCCTGGTCGCTGGTACCTATAGCTATGTCATGACCGACTCGAACGGATGTGCGACGAACGGCGAAATTGAATTGATCGAACCACCAATTTTATTCGTTCAAGCTACTGCTAGCCCGACAATGACCGGAAATGATGGGAGCATCGTGGTGCAGATCTTCGGAGGCGTACCGCCATATGCGGTCACCCTTAACGGAGTCGCTTCCGGAATGCTCATAGAGGGGCTGGCTGCGGGCTCGTATGACCTTGTGGTCTCCGATGCGCACGGCTGTATGCACCAGGAAATGATCATCGTGGACAGTTCCACCGGTATTGCGAATGATGGAATTGGGGTCTTTGTCCTCTTCCCGAACCCCGTGGAAGAGCGATTGAATTTCACCAGCTCTGCTGCGCTGTCGACAATATTCGTCCTGGATGCCAGTGGCCGGGTCGTCCTCAGCTCAGCACATCCGCTTGATGGCTGGGTTGATGTGCGCTCGCTAGATGCAGGGCACTACGTGCTTTGCGCCGTCCCTTTCGAGGGAAACGTGTTGCGCGGATCATTCATCAGGATCTCGGGAACCGATTGAATCACCCGAGGTTTGTTGGATCCGCGATCGGATCACGAGCGATGGGAGTGGCGTGGATCCATGAACGCCGAGTCCGCGGCGCTGTGGCAGTGGATGCTGTTCTCAGAACCGGTACTGGATCCCCAAGGCACTCACGTTCTCGCGCGTCAACCCATCGGGCCGCACCTCCCGCACGATCACCGGCGCACCGAATGAAGCTTCCAGAGCCCAACGATCGGCGAGCTTGAAGCGGAGGTCAACGGTAAGGTTCAGAGTGAGCCCATTGGAATTGGCGATGGTCCATTGAACCGGATCCGGGTTGAGGAAGGTGGTCGCTCCCAACCGCGTGTCATTCTTTACATGATATATGGCCAGCAGCCCAGGTTGCAGCGAAAGTCTTCCACATCCGTAGGCATACTGCGCGCGCACCACGAGGTCATCGGAGCGTTTCAATTCACGCGATTCGAAGTAAGTCGAAGCGGTAGGGTCATCGAACCACGCCGCATGAGTAAACTGGTTCTCGTTGTTCTGCACGAGCACATGCTGGTAAGCGATCGACGCTACATACCGCTTGTGCCGCCAATTGATGCCTACTAAGAGGTCGGTGGTTCCCAGGCCGGTCTGATAGGGCATGGACAGTGGTAGTGGCCCCATCTGTTCCGTGGTGATCCTGTCTACTGACGCGTTGGTCGATCCGGTCGGCAGGCGAACACCTAATGCGCCGCTCAGCTTGCGTTCACGCTCATCCACGAAGGCGAATGATGGCACCACGAAGAGATCGCCGATGCCATTGTTGTCGCCCAGATCGCCGTGCGCGTTGATGTATGATGTCTTCACCTGCACGCTCCACCGCCGCGCAAATCCGATGTTGATCTCCGGGCTGATCTGCGTGATGATCGTGCCTTGCTCGCCGATCGCGTAGCTGAAGCCGAGTCGCGCGTTGTTGCGGTAGCTCTCTGTATCCGGAACGCTATCGGTCCACAACTGCAATTGGCCGATGGGGCCAGCAGTACACGCGCCGGCATCGCTGCAGCCTTGGGCGTTCAAAGCAGTGGGAAGAAGGGCGGCGGAGAAGATCAGGATGGCCTGGATAGTCTTCATGGTCGAGCGGATGAACGCAAGTTAATGGTGCGCATTGCCTTGGTCGCGCACCGCCGGTCACCCTTACTCCACCACCATCAGACCGGCGCGTGGAAGCCCATCCTCCGGGAACCACTGAAGAGCATAAACGCCGGGAGCTTGTCCTTCCATGGTAATGGTCAGCGATCGTGAACCACCCTGAACCTTTCGATCCAGTACGACCCTACCTGTAGCATCGAGCATGATCATGCGGCCATCGGTGCCATCGAGCGCGATGCGTGCGTCGTTCTTCGCTGGATTCGGGTAGATGCCGAGCGGCTGCGCATGCGGTGCACTGTTGATCGCCGTCGAGAGATCGGGGCCATCGTTCGGGTCCACCAACGCGGCGGTCTTGAAGTAGGCGAGCACAGCGCTTTCACCGTTGAAGGCGGCGTTGCCCCACGCGGGAATGTTGGCGGTGGGCATCTCGTTGCCGGTGCCCATGTGCTTGCCGACAGCGATCACACCATGCGCGGTCTTCCACGAACCGAAGAGGTTCACATTCGACCCACCTGCCTGGGTGAGCGTGTCCCATTGGCCCACGAGCAGTGAGCTGTACTTCAGAGTAGAAAGGTCATCGGTGTACACGCGCGCGAATTCGTTCCAGCAGCTCACGCCTCCGTTGGCAGGCTTCACCATTTTCTGGAAAGCGTTCGCTGTTGTGATCGTGCGGCGCCCTTTACCCAGCACGAGCACGCTGCCATCGGCGGTCACCTTCAGCATGTTCTTGCCGAGGTAGGTGGTGTTCACGTTAGGCCAACCGCCGTTGGGGTTAGGCCATCCATCGAGGTTCGGATCAGGATGAGGTGCGCCGAGCGAACCGGTTCCTTCGGCGTACTCCGCAGCGTAGGTGCTGTGCATCAATGTGCCATCGTTCAACTTCAATTTGCCCAACCAACTGATGTGGATATTGCCGCTGCTTCCGGTGAATTGGTTCTGGAATCCATTGGCGCCGGGGTTCGCGGCGATGCTGTTCCCTTCCCACAAGTTCTCCAAGTTGTTGCCGTGGCACCGCGCGTTCACAACCAGCATGCCTGTTGAAGGCGGCTGCGAGTAATCGATCGCCAGCGCATCGATGTACTGGTCGGGTGTGCTGTTCACGGTATCACCTGCGGGTGTCACCTCGTGATAAAGACGGCTCCACCACAGCAGCGCGCCGTCACTGTCCATGGCCATCACAGCAGGTTCGAAGTCGGGTTCACCCCCGGGCAGCACGCTCTTGGTGTTGAAGCCGATGTACATGCTGTTCGTGCGACGATCGATGCACACCGATTGCGGGCCATGTGTGAACGTTGCGCTGCCACTGTATCCGGTATAGCCCGGACCATCGGTGGTGTTTCCCACGCCTCCCGGTAGGCAAGGCTCGCTGTACAGAATATCCAAAGGCCAGGTTCCCTTCTTCGTTCCCCCGTTGCCATCGGGTTGCCAGAGGTCGTACTCGCCTTGTGTAGGCGAACGCAATTCACATCGCGATGCATCGCGCTTCAACACGATCGCGCTGTAGTCCAGTCCTCCAATGCCACCTGCATAAGTCGCTGCTTCGCCGCGGTGCTCGGGTCCGCCGCTGATAGGCCAGTGGATCCGCCACATAGGCACAACGTCCGGGTTCCCCTCGGCATCGTTGCGGTAGAACGCGCTCCAGTTGTAGGAGTGACTATCACCATATCCATAGACCACTTTGCCATCGCTGCCTACATCCCAAGGTTGGTAGATCTTGGGGTATTCGCCAGCGGAGCACTTCACGTTGATCACCCATGCGAAGCCGCTGGGCGCACCGCTCACGAAGTTGTCGTCGAGCTTCCCGATGAAGTAGCCGCCGGTCGTGGCATCTTCCGTAGTTCCGCTGAGGTAGATGTCGCCCGTGGGATCGCCCGGCGAGTTGGTGAGCTTGATGAAGCGCAGGTCCTCTGCCGCACCGGCTGCGAGGTGATGCACGGCGAGCATGTTCGTCAGGCTGCTGTCGAAGACCAGGATGAAGGGCATCTTGCCGGTGCCGAGGCCGTTGGTGATGCCCGTAGCGCCGAGCGTGTATTGCGGAACGCTAGCGTCGATCCAGTTGAGGTCCGCAGCGGTGCCGATCACGAGCACTTTCCCATTGGAGAGCTGCACCACATCGTTGAAGACCTCGTTGTCGCTGCCACCGGCGTAGGTCACGAGGCTGTTCTGTGCGTTCAGGGCGAACGAAGTGAATGAGGCGAAGAGGAGCAGGGACGATCGCATGTTTTGCATGGTTGAAGTGGCAAGATCGGGCGAGCTTGTTAAGCCTTTGTGGTTCTTCGCCGATCGGTGTCGGGCACCGGACGGGAGGCAGCTTCCTCCCGACAGGGTACTTTTGAGGCCAAGCTTATCAACCATGCCAGGCACAGAATTGTTCGGTGAAGAGGAGAAGAAGGAAGTGATGGACGTCCTCAACACCGGCGTGCTCTTTCGTTACAACCACGACGATGCCCGCAAAGGCCATTGGAAGTCGAAGGACTTCGAAGCGGAGATCGCCAAGTTCACCGGTGCCAGGCACGCGCTGGCGGTGAGCAGCGGCAGCACCGCCGTAAGTACCATGCTCGCCGCATGCGGTGTGGGCTACGGCGATGAGGTCATCGTTCCACCTTTCACCTTCATCGCGACGATCGAAAGCGTATTGATGGCCGGAGCCTTGCCGGTCTTCGCGGAGATCGATGAGACCCTATGCTTGAGCGCGGAAGGCATTCGCGCGGTTTGCGGACCCAAGACCAAGGCCGTGCTGCTTGTTCACATGTGCGGTGCAGCTGCGGACATCGATGGCATTCTCGCTGTTTGCAGGGAGAAGAACGTGATGCTGATCGAGGACACTGCACAAGCGCTCGGCGCCACTTACAAGGGCAAGCACCTCGGTCTCTATGGCAAGATGGGCAGCTTCAGTTTCGACTTCTTCAAGATCAACACCTGCGGCGAAGGCGGCGTGATCATCACGAACGATGAGGCGCTGATCAAGACGGCTGAGTACTTCAGCGATCACGGCCACAACCACGAGGGCAACAACCGCGGCATGGAGGCCCACCCGATGCTGGGCACCAACTTCCGCATGGGCGAGATCAACGCGGCGATCGGGTTGGCGCAGGCGCGCAAGCTGCCGATGATCATCGAGAAGCAACGGAAGAACAAGGCTCTTATCCAAGCGCGACTTTCCAAGATTCCCGGCCTCGGCTTCCGCAAGCAATGCGACGATGCTGGCGACAGCGCCACTTTCTTCCACCTACTCCTGCCCGATGAGGCCACGGCGCGCGCAACGTTCAAGAACATGAACGAGGCCGGTGTCGGCGGTGGCTACTGGTACGACAACATGTACCACTACATCAAGCAATGGAACCACCTGAAGGACCTGAGCATGCCCTACCGCATGGTGGCGCACGAACTCGGCCTGCCGCAGGACCTCAAAACGCTGAAGTTCCCCAAGACCGATGCGGTGATGAGCCGACTCATCAGCTTCAACATCCGCGTGACTTGGACGGAAGCGGAGTTGAAGGGGATGCTGGACAAGTTGGAAGCGGCGATCGTGAAGGCGATGAAGCCGGTGGTGGTGTGATCTCGATCTGCTGCTCCTAGGACATCTAGATCTAACGGCAGGTACCATCCCCGGCCCAACTTGTTCAGAGTTTGACCAAGTGCAACCCCGCGATCGCCGCCACCTGCTTCCCATCCACCCCCGCCTCCTTCGCGCATTTCTTCCACGTCTTCACACCGGCCTTCACTTCATCAATGATCGCCTCCGCCTTCTTGATGTTCATGTCCTTCGCCACTGCCAACAGGTCCGCGCGCGTGATGCCGATGCGCTTGCCGTTGATACTGAACTGGTGTTGACGCAGCCACAGGTTGTCTGGATTGAAGGCGAAGGTCACGTCGTAGGCCGGTGAAAGGTGCCAGTCGCCCTGCGGATCCATCAAGAAGGAAATGTTCTTCGTGTGGTCGTCGTGATTGCGGGCGATCGCGTTGAAGCACATGCGACGGAACAGTTGCGCAGCGGCCGGGTAGGGGAGAGAGATTTCGCGCATCACTTGGAAAGCCTGCTCGTAGCTGTACGCCACGGGGTCGTTGTAATCCATGTGCGCCATGCCACAGAGCGTGGCCATGTGCAGCTTGTGCAATGTGCCGTTGTCGTCGATCACGCGGTCGAAACGCTGCGTGAGAAAGTGCGCGCGACCGTTCTCTTCCAACAGTCGGCACGGCATCATCTCCACGCCGCTGGCCCGCGCCATCAGGTGGTAAGCGTACTCGATGCGACCGAAGCCCTTGGGATCACGCAACTCGTCAGAGGTCACGCCATCGAACTTGATCAGGCAATAGGTAAAGCCTTCCAAGCCATCGATCTGGCCACTTCGCACCTCTCCCGTCTTCGCGTTGAAGGCCACGATCGCCTTCGCACGCGCACCACCGGCCGACGTACCCACGCGGATGATGTCCAGCAGCGCCTCTTCCTTGCCCTTCGACTTGCGCGTCGCGAACTTCTTGCGCGTGTCAAGCACCTGCCCCGCCACGCTCACCAGGTCTTCCACTTGGAGTGATTCGCTCGCGGCCTCCAACTCGTGGTGCGCCGGCTCGAACTCCAGCGCCCCCATGCCGCGCATGCCCATGTAGCACAGTCGCTCCACGGGGTTCGATGATCCCGGCGCGCGGCCCTG
>JBKJPT010000062.1:0-5540 GCA_046595075.1 Flavobacteriales bacterium | reverse complement strand
GTGCTAGGCGGTGCTCCCGTACCAATGCTCCATCCAACATGGGGTTTGCATTTACCCAGTTAAACAAACTACAGCCGGGGTGAGCAGCACCGGCAAAAGCCAAAGTAAAGTGGCGGCGGGCGAATTTGGAAATAGCGTGGGGGTCGTTCTCACGAGGTGGGCGCATGAGCTGAGATAACAGAGCACGATCAGGTGCTCTACAACATGGGTCTATGAAAAAGGAGCCCGGGGTGTACTTGTTGACCTTGCTCGGCGGAGAGCTACATTCACAGACCAAATTCCCCAACCATGAATCGCAAACTATCACTGCTGTTTGGGTGCCTATGGACTGCAACACTTTTGGGTCAATACATACCGCCTGACTACTATCAAGAGAAGTACATGCCGTCGATCGGCTTTTGGGCGAACAATGGCCAAGTGATCGGAACCGATGGTAATAAGCCAGCGGACGTTAGGTTTTACACGACCGGGTCGGTTCCACAGGTTTACTTGAGGACCAAGTCAAAGGTCTCCTTTGCATTGCACGTTGCGGATACGATCATGTCCACAGTTGACACGATCTACCATTTACAAATGCAACCATGGGGCGCCAATGCAGCGCAGAACGATCCGATCGGTACCGTATTGAAGGATAGCCACCTCAACTACCATCTACCTCATTGTGGAGCAGCTGGTGTCACCGGTGTAGCGGGCTACAGCAGAGTGCTGTACGAGGAGATTTTCCCGTATGTGGACCTGCATTTCTACAGTGGCGGCTTCGGTCAAAAAATGGCGCTCGTGTGTCGACCGGGAGCAGACCTTGATGACATCAAACTGCGGTTCACAGGACAGGATAGTTTGAACCAAGACCTGTGGGGGAACCTGAGGTTCTACCATGACGGCAGGTACTTCGTGCTCCCGCATGCGGTAGCGTATCAAGTGAATACGGACGACACGACGATACCAATCGGGTGGAACGCTGGATACGAAGCTGACGGTGATGCCGGAACGGTCACCTTTCAATGGGAAGCCTACGATTCCACAAAGTCACTTGTCTTCTTGATCGGCCCGCCGCCAGCAATGGGCGATCAAGTGAACACACCCGGCGTTTGTTGGAGTACCTACTTGGGAGGCGATGGTGGTGATCGGATCTATGCGAGCGATACGGACCAAGAGGGTAACTATTACGTGGGCGGATACACCTATTCCCAGGCGATCAACTTTCCGATCGGCCTTGGCATGGTCACCTTCGAGGCTTCGCCAATTGCCTTCGTTTCCAAGTTCGGAACAGGCTACGAATCGCGTTGGTCAACTTTCTATGGCGGTTCCACAGGCATTCAATGGGTGCGTGGTTTGGCCGTAAGGTCTGGACTTGACCCAAGCATTGTGATCGGTGGGCGCACCGACGCGAATGACCTCTGGCCTATGGACCCGGGGGACGGGAGCTACTTCGACGGAACGACAACAGACGGAGGTGGCTTTTTGGCTGAATTGGATAATGAAGGGGTTGCGATATGGTCAACCTACTTTGGGAATGGATCCATATCGGTCTTGAATATCGACCTACACGCAAATGGTTCAATTGGGGTCTGCGGCGACACACACGGAACATTGCCGCCAGAGCAGGATCCGGCACCACCACTCGCCGAACATTGGAGCTATGCTGGAAACGGCGATGGTTGGGTCGCCCTGCTGAAACCTGAGCGCCGAACCTATTGGACCACGTGGATCGGTGGCACTGCGAATGACTATTTGAAGAGTGTGCGGTTCGGTGATGAAAAAGTCGTCTTCGCAGGCCTTTCCGAGAGCACGAATTTCCCATTGAAGGATGGCGGCAGCATTGCGCACGATGAGGCAAATGCCGGTGGCTATGACATCACGATCAGCGAATTCACTATGGATGGCGAACTATCGTGGAGTACATACCTGGGCGGCTCGGGTGGTGAACAACCCGGATACCAGGGATTGGTCGTACGACCATCGGACCTCGGGACCGAGGACATCTTCGTAGTTGGGTACACGAGCAGCACGGATCTACCGTTCGAACCTGGTCCCGGTTGGCACATCGATACGCTTGAACCGTTCACTGGGATATCCGGGTACATCGCGCGGTTCCACGGTACAAACAGGTCTAGGCTCTGGCTCACCTATGTCAATGGTGGTACGATCAATTTCGGCGAAACGCTGCTGGAAGCGGTGACCTTGGACCGAGCGGACCGACTCTTCGTTGGAGGCTACACGTTGACCGATGGATTCCCGTTCCAACCTGCATGGGAACTCTATTCCACGTACGTCGAATATGGAGCTTGGGACGGTGTGTTGATGTGCTTCTCGCCGGATCAAGAGTTGGTTTGGTCCACGCGATTTGGTGGTGACGAAAACGGTACGCAGGGTGACCGTATCGAAACCCTATGCACTTGGAGCGACAAGCGCTTCTTCGCTGGAGGTATTACGTATGCCTCGTTCAATGACCAATCCTTCTTTCCCTTCACCGACCCGATAGGCGACACCGACTACTTCGATGGGCTCTTTTATCCCCAATGGGACTCTTTCGTGGCGGCATTCTGCACCCATGAACTACTGACAGCAGTACAGGCGACCGTCCCGACACAAAGGCTTGCAGCGACAATGGTTGCACCCGGAATCTTTGAACTGACCGGGCTGCCGTTGAGTCGATCGCTTATACAGGTTGTGGACGCAACGGGTCGCATTGTGCAAAAGGCGGTCACCGTAGGTAATGGAACACACTTGCGTATCGATCTCACGGCCAAAGCTACCGGCGTGTATGTGGTATACGTGGTCGGCGTGGGCTCGCTGCGACTGTACAACGGCCAATAGCCATGCGGATCCTAGCTTCGCTTTCATTGCTCACCGCATGTTTCGCGGCAAGCCACGGACTACTGGCTCAGTCGCAATGGGCAGCAGCTGACATGCCCGGCCAGTCGATCGGGCTGTTGCGCCACATCTACTCGAATCCCGCCAAGGACACTATCTACTTGGCAGGCTCCATAAGCTTAAACGATTCTCTTGGTTGGCAGCAGACCAACGCGGTGATGCGTTACAGCAATAGCGATTGGGACACGCTTGGCGTATTGAATGGTCAGGTTTTCACAGTAGTACAGTACCACGACACGCTTGTTGCCGGTGGGCTCCTCCTTGAATGCAGCGGAGTGCCCTGCCAAGGCACGGCGTACTGGGATGGAGCCGTATGGCGAGAATATGGAGCGCTGAACGGTACCGTGCGTATGCTCCGGGTCTTTGATGGGGAGTTGTACGCAGTCGGCAGCTTCAACCAAGCGGATGGGCTGCCAGCGACCGGCGTTGCAATGCGCGTGGGCAATAGCTGGGTGCCTGTCGGGGCTTTCAACCTACAAGGCAGCATCATTGATATCGCCAAATACAACGGGAAACTGGTGGTGATCGGCAACGTGGATTTCGATAATGGCCGCAGCATTGCCGAATGGGATGGGAGCGAGTGGCATCTGCTCGGTCCAGGCATCCTCAATGCAATGTCGAGCGGCCAATGCCTAGCTGTGTATCAGGGTGACCTTTATGTTGGTGGTCAGATCGCATTGGCATTACCGGGCAATCCGGGGCAGAACATCATGCGTTGGGATGGAACGCAGTTCCATGCATTGGGTCAAGGCATTCAGTGGTACTTGGGCAATACCACGTCAATAGCCACCGTAATGGAAATGGTGGAGCACGACGGTAAGCTCTTCGTTGGTGGCGGCTATCGCGCAGCCGGTGGTGTTGAAGCCCTTGGCCTTGCGACGTGGGACGGGATCGAATGGTGCGGTGTGCATGGGGACTTCCAAGCGTCAGGCGGAATTTGGGGCATGGACTTCTACCACGACACGCTCTTTGTAGCCTGCGGTTTGACACTGGACGGCGACACGGTGAACCGCGTAGCCAAGTTCATTGGAACGACCTATGAGAGCGTTTGCAGCGGCCCGGTTAGTACGCCAGAACATGTGATCGAACGCACACTTGTAGTGGTGCCGAACCCCGGTAAAGACCAGTTGCGGATCAATGGCCTACCGAAAGGTCCGAGCCAAGTTGAAGTACGGGATCTTCTTGGGCGTGTTGTTCGATCGGAGAGGTCGAACGCGGACACGCTGGTCCTAGAGACCAGTGAATGGCCCGTTGGGACTTATGTCATTACGGTATTCGATACCGTTGGAATGCGGGAACTGCTTCGTTGGATGAAGCAGTAGGCCAAGACACGCTGCGACGACTTGAACGATCTTGGGCATAAGGCCAAAGCGTAAAAGCTGCCCGTCATGCATGTCGGGAAAGTGCTGTGCGAGTTGGAAGTGAGCGCTAGAGAAAATTGCACACGAGTTGCAAGAAGGAACCGACGAGGACGATGTAAACCCAGCGATGAAGTCGCTTGTTCGGAAGGTCAGCGTTCGGGTAAGGTGGCCCGGTATCCTCGATGCTGTCGATGTTCAGTGGTGAGTTCTTGAAGACCATTTAGACGCCAAGCATATTGAGCGCGATACCAATGGAGTTGAGGATCTGTGGGAGGGTCATAACACGCCCTATAATCAACCGCTCTAGAACAACTTCTCCTGTCCCTTCTTCCCGGTTTCCTTCTTCGCCTTCTTGAAATTCATGTCCGGCATTTGGTCCGGGTGTTGGGCGCGTTGGGTGCCGTTGAGCAGGCAGTACCTATTTCTTGGTCCTCAAGTGAGCGGTCACTTCACGTTCGATCTGCTCAAGGGTCTCCGCTCGGTCCTTCAATTTCAAGGCCCATTTGCGGCCGGGATGCAACGTATCCCATCGCGGCCGCATGCCCGCGTGCCGACCGGCCCCAGGGTCGTGATTCCCGAAGCCATCAATGAGCTTGTTCCACAACGGGCTGAAGGTTGCGATGAGCAATGCTTCACCAAGGGGGATCCAGATGTCGTCAACCACGAGGTAGCGGCAACTGAAGTCCGCCAGTTTCAGGTTGCTTGTAGTCCGGATGCTGTCCGCATGTTCCTTCAGGCGTTTGAACAAGACAATGCCCGGATTCTGGCCCAAGCCGACGTCACCCTTCCGCGCACCAGCTGGAACGGCCTTGCCCACATATATCGGAACTTCGAGTGCATCCTTTATTGAGCGTATGCTTTTGTAGGGAGCGTACGCGCCGTGATAGTAGATGGCATAGATGCCGGCACCACTGAACGACGTGAGTTCTGCGAGCGGGAACATTGGGGTGGCGAGCATCGCCTGTGCCACGCTTGCTCCAAGGTTCGTCTTGTCCAGCGGATTGTAAACGGCCTCCTTCTTCATCAAGCTCTGCGCAACGTGTACTTTTTCAATTGCGCTTCCTTGGCCGAAAGTAACTGCGCGGCTACAGATGAACCAACGACTTGCGCAAGCCGAACGGGTACGGCATTCCCGAGTTGGCGCATGGTCTCGGTCCACGATCCATGGAAGAGATAACCGTCAGGGAATGTTTGCAAGCGGGCACTTTCACGAACGGTGAAATAGCGATAGGTCCCATCGGGCAAGGCCATCATGTTCTCACCACCGGGCACGCCATGGTCACCGGCCTTGAGTGTTTTGGATGG
>JBKJPT010000066.1:0-3791 GCA_046595075.1 Flavobacteriales bacterium | reverse complement strand
GGTGCTGTCTATGAAGCTGCGCGCCATGTCCTGTTTCTTGTCCGCACCGTCGAGGTACTTTATGATGAACTGATCGGGCGGATAGCTGGGGTTGATCAGTTCGTAGCGTTCGGGATCACCGAGGTAGAAGGCCTGCTTGGTGAACTTCACAGCATCGGCGATGCTCAGTGGGCGGGAGAACTCGCGGTAGGTGGCCAGCGTGTCGCTTAGTTGATCGATGCGCTTCAGCGTACGATCGTTCAGCGCCATGCCCTTCTTCTTGGTGTCCACCACGATCTCCAATGGCATCACACCACGGAAGTTGGCCTCGAAGAAGCGCAGATCGGTGAGCACGGGATTGTCCTCGGGCAGATCGTCCACGATACGGCTCTCGTCCTTGAGGCGCAGGATACCCACCACCGCCAGCACGGTGCAGAAGGTGGTGATGGCATAGATCAGCGGACGCCGCTCTTTGCTGGTGCGCACGATCCATTCCACCGCATGATCCAACCAGCGGCGATCGAGGTGGCTGGTGTGGCGCGCCTTGGGCGCGGGCATGAAGCTGAAGATGATGGGGATGAGCAGCATGCTCAAGAGCCAGAGCACCATGATGCCGACCGTGGCGGTCCAGCCGAACTCCACCAACGTATCGCTGGTGGTGACACAGAATGTGGTGAAGCCCACGGCCGTGGTAGCATTGGTCATGAAGGCCGCTGCGCCGATGCGCGAGATCACGCGCTGCAACGACTTCATCTTGTTGCCATGACGCACGTACTCGTAGTGGTACGCGTTGATGAGGAAGACGCAGTTGGGTATGCCGGTGACGATCACCAGCGGCGGTATCACCGATTGGAGAATGGTGATCTTGTAATCCAAGATGCCCATGAAGCCGAAGGTCCAGATGACGCTGAGGGCCACTACGCCGAGGCAGAGCCACATGACGCGCCAACTGCGGAAGAAGAGCAGCAGCAAAACGCCGCACACGAACATGCTCAGCCCCATGAAGAGCGGCATTTCACCTTTGATCAGTTGCGTGCTCTTGACGCGGATCCACGGCAGACCGCTAACGTGCATGGGCAGGCCCGTGCTGGTGCGGAAGGCTTCCACACGCTCGGTCATGGCATCCACCACGCCTTGGCGCGCTTCTGAATTGAAGAGCGCCGGGTTCACGAAGACCATCATCAAGCTGGCCTGCGTGCTGTCGTTGTAGAGCAGATCGTTGTAGAAACGCAGTGACCGCAGGTGCGCCCGCAGCGAGTCCATTTCGGGCTGTGTGGTGGGAAGTTTCTTCACCACTTGCTCCACTCGGAAGCGCCGCAAGCTGTCATCACGCAAGAGCTCGTACAGGTGCGCTTCGCTAAAGACGCTGTCGATGCCATCAATGCGCTTGAGGTCGTTGCCCAGATCATACCAGGCCTTGAAGCCGGCCGGGGTGTAGAGCGCCTCGCCCTCGGTGCCCACCACCATCACGTTGCCGTCCTCAGCGAAGGTCTTCAGGAAGCGCTCGTAGTCCACATAGGCGCTATCGGTCTTGGGGAGCAGGCCACCGTGCTTGTAGCTCATTTGCACGCCGGTACCCTCCCAGCCCAAGAAGGCCGTGAGCAGGGCCACGCCGATCAGGATCGCGATACGATTGCGCAGTACGTTGTTCGCCAGCCAAGCCCACATGCTCCTTGTTCTCCGCCCAAAAGGCGAAGGCCCAAAGGTGCACAATGAAGGGGGATGGGCGGGGTAGGAATTACCCTACTCGTCCTCCAGGATCAATTGAAGGGATCGCGGCAGGCCCGAACCCGAGGTATGCAAGACCACAGTATAGAATCCAGCAGGCAGACCCAAGCGTGGAACCACGATCTCTCCGTTGAACGGGCCGATCGTTCGCACCACTCTACCGCTCGCATCCCGGATCTCGGCGGATGCAATTTGTAGAGTAGACCTAAGGGTGAACGATCCTGATGCAGGAACGGGAAACAAAGCGTCAGAGACCTCCACCCCAAGATCTTGCACACCCACGGTCGCGCAATCGTTGCCCACGCAATGGTAAATAGGCTGTGAGAAGCCCCCTGTATTCACATCGAGGTATGGTGGGGCAACAATGTCAAGGGTGATATCGCAGATCTGGATGGGCGCATTGATGCTGCCATGGTTCTCGGAATGGCCGGAAATGCAAATGCTGCCTGGGCCGCTGATGAAGCCGTTGCTCTGGTTGAGGAAGCTGGCGCATTGCAGAACACCGCCAGCATTGATCTGAGTTTGAGCAGTGCCCATAGACCACCCGTTGACGAACTGGCCACATTGGATGAAACCGGAGTTCTCCGCGTATTGAAAGAGCAACAGCGTATCTAAAACCATAAGCGAAGCCCCAGCATCGTTCCCGAGATCCACGGATACACGAACTGAGCCATCCACGGTCATCGAGCCGGAGTTGAACATGAAGGATGCATTTACATCGGCACAATGCAGATCAGCAGCATTAACGAACGGCGGATACGACTCCAGCCATCCGCAATTCATCTGACCGAAGTTGGAGAATTGATCAGCCCAGAACGTGACCCCACAGATCAAGGGCACTTCCAGATCCCCACGGTTGATGAACTCACCCTCGTACACAAGCAAAGTGTCAGCCGACATCATGCCTCGATTGACGGCGGAATCCGCTACGTGCACTTCCAAAAACCTTGCGGTTAACTCGCCCTCCACTAAGACCGATCGCGAACCCGGCGACAAGAGAATACTTGATGAAGAGGTCAACCGACCTTCTGACGTTATCCAGAGGAGCAGAGGGGCTACTTCAATAGGGTCGGATGCAACCAACCAATGTGACACTACAACTGTATCACACTGATCGGGTATGCATCCGCAATCCCAAACACCTACATCCGCAAAGGCTCCATTCGCTACGCTATGGCATATTGAACCCAATGCAGGGCCCGGAAGAATGGTGAACGTTGACAGGGAGATCGCTGTAGCCCAAGGTGCGTGCATTCTCATCGCGGCTTTGTTCCTATCCACCAGGTTCCAACCCTGGCACCAAGAGACCAACCTTGAATTGGAAATAATGGTGGTAGTAGCCAACAGGGTACAATGGTATTCCGATCTGTCCAGTATTGAAGCCGTCTGTCACGACACGCTCACGAACGAATAGGTAAGGAGGTTCCAACCCGATGTTTTGCGTGATTATCTCTCTTGCGATCACCATCTTGTTCCATTGGTCTGGAAAACAAACGGAGTTGGAAAATACGTTCCCATTGAAAAGAAGTCCCCCGCCACCTTGCGCCTCAGTTGTTCCCAAGTAGCCGACGTATCCGTACGAGTTTGGTACGGCTGGGTCGTTTGTAAATATGGTTGCCCATTGCGGACCCTGCCCAGTTGGGTACAACGTAACGTAGAACGATGGTGCCAATGGGGCTACCGAGTGATAATTCCAATGCAGCAGGCCGGTGAGCATGGCTGCGGCATCGTCCACGTCGTGACATCCACTGTTAGGCGGTACATAGGGACCCGCAATTCCAGCGTTCGGGTCCTTATCACTCCATTCAATAGCCATATTGGCAACACCATCCGCGATCGAGATATACTCGTGATCTAGAATGTACACCTTACCAGAGCCTACTGCCGCATTTACCCGCGAAATCGCATCCTCGTAACTATCCCAGAAGTCTTGCTCATAGATCCAAACACTCCCGTCCGGTTTCACGTGAACCACGAAGGAGTAGTTCACAGTACCCGTGATCCAATCGACTCCATAGCGAGTGGCATCCCCTTTTTCATTGTTCATTAACGCCTCGGATAACCACACACACTCTTGCAATGTC
>JBKJPT010000002.1:0-20196 GCA_046595075.1 Flavobacteriales bacterium | reverse complement strand
GCGCACAATGCTTCCGACGCGCCGCCGACCAACGCGCTTGCTCAGTTCGAAGCGCGGAGCGATCCGCAGGATCAACGATGATCGAATCCATCGCAGGCATCATGCGACGCGTCATTTCATCGATGTCCGCAACTCGAACTCTCAGGTCTTCCTTCGACCTATAGACTTCGAAGGATGGCACTTCGCACCCAGTAGGGAAGACGATCGCGCTAAGGCGTGGCCGCGCTGTGGTCAAGGTCGTGTCTTGCGCGATCAAGGACAAGACCGAGCAGCTTGTGCATATCGACAGTAGGAATTGCCCTTTTCGCATGCAATGGCGCTGAGTTTGCTCACCTCCCCCCCGGCACTCCCCCGCCTCTCGGCTTCCCTTGCGGTGGCGGCGCTTTCTTCACGTGCCCGTCCTCGTACTCCACCGTCTTGGATACTTCGCCGTTGCTCCCATAGAACGACATGGTGCCGTGCAACTGTCCTTCCTTGTAGTGCATGCGTTGGATCACCTTGCCGCGTTGATCGTACACGATGCACTCGCCGTGCGGATCGCCGCTGACGAACCCCTGCTCGCGCATTTTCACGCCTGCATCATCATAGTAGGTCCACTGGCCATTGGGCATTCCGTTGGCGTAGTTGCCGTCACTGATCGGTAGCGCGTTCACGCTGTACACGATCCAGTGGCCGCTCTTCTTGCCTTCGGCATAGCTGCCTTCCTCCTTCACACGGCCACCCACGCTCTTGCCCGCAACTTGCTCGAAGTAGAGTTTCCAAGCGCCACTCTTGAGGTCGTCCTTGTACCAGCCTTCGTAGTCGGGGTTGCCATCGGGGAAGAAGCCCTTCCATAGGCCATCCATCTTTCCTTGCTTGAAAGCGCCTTCGGTCTTCATCTGTCCGCTTTCGAACCAGCTCTTCCATAGACCGTCCTCTTCGCCGTTCGCGTAAGGTCCTTCCTGCAAGAGCTGTCCGTTCTCGTAGCGCGTGGTCCACGTGCCGGTCTTTACACCGGTGGTGAACTGTCCCTTCTTCCAAAGTTGGCCGCCCTCATAGTAGTAGAGCCAGTCGCCTTCCTCTTTGTCCTTGCTGAATGCGCCCGTGCTGCTGAGTTGACCTGTGGGATACCAGAATTTCCAGACGCCTTCGCGCAGGTCGTTCTTGAACGGGCCGGTCATGTCGGGCTTGCCATTGGCACCGAACCATGTCCACAAACTGTCCTTGAGGTCGGCGGCGTAATAGCCCGTGACATCGGTGCTTCCATCGGCACGGAACAACGAGTACGCGCCGTGCAACTTGCCCGCGTGGTAGGTGGCGATCTTTTCCGGTTTCCCGTTGCTGCCGAACCACTGCCATTCGCCGTGGCGCACGCCACCGCTGCTTGTGCCCTTCACTTTGATGTTGCCAGCAGGCCAGTTCTCGATCTGCTCGCCATCGCGTACGCCCATTTTGTAGTTGCCCACTTCGCTCACCGCGCCGCTGGGATAATACGCTCGTACCAGACCGTTGCCGTTGACGAGGGTATGCGTGCTGTCGCGGTCCCATGCATCAATGGAGATGGCGATGCCTTTGTCCCAACGTTCCTTCAAGAGCGGACGTCCATCGGCATAGAAGTAGTCCCACGCACCCTCCTTCACACCCTTCAGGTACGTGCCCTGCTCCATCACCTTCCCGTTCGGGTAGTAGCTGGTGATGGTGCTGTCCTGCACACCACGACGCATCCAGCCATCGTGCTGAACCTGTCCATTGCTGAAGTAGATGCGGACGTGCCCATCGCGTTCGCCACTTTTGAACTCGGCCTCTTCCACGAGGGTGCCCTGGGGATCGTAGAACTTCCACTCGCCCCACTCGCGGCCGTTCACCATGAGGCCCTCGCTCTTCTTGATCGCCTTCTTGACATCCCAATGATCCACGTACGGCTCGGCACCTTGGGCCGAAGCCGAGAGCGACACCAAAGTGGCAACAACGAGCAGCAACGATCGTGTAGTGGACATTGATCCAAAAGTAGGCGCGCATGCGAGCGCACCTGAAGAAGGAACGGCCGACGATCAACGATGGTACGCTGAGAACTGCTGGAGACCAAGAAAGGTCTACTGGCTGGCCAACGCGCTACATAGAGCCAGACTTACACCCATCTACCTTCGTGCGCCCCGGATGACCACACGCGTTCAACGTCGTATAGCGATCTTCTCATTGATCGGCCTTGCCCTGCTCTTCGTGGCATGGGATGAAGCAGTGCGTCCGGTGAAAGGTCCGCACAGCGAGTTGGAACTGAAGCTACTGCGCGCCGGGAGCGATCTGCCGATTCTCCAGAGCGTCTACTTCTTCACGGCAGGGCGTTGCGCCGGTTGCCACGGGCACGACCCGAACGAACTGGCAAGCATCGACGGTCAGGGGCGCGATGTGAACGTGGTGGACGATTGGCGCAGCACCATGATGGCCAACAGCGCGCGCGATCCCTTCTTCCGCGCCAAGGTGCGGCACGAGACGATCATGAACCCCGAACACCAAACGGCGATCGAGAACAAGTGCCTCGGTTGCCACGCGCCATTGGGCATGCACGAGGAGATACTTCTTGGGAACCCTCCCTTCACGATGGCCCATCTGGATACCAGCATCATGGGCCAGGATGGTGTAAGCTGCCTCAGTTGCCACATGCAATCGGAAGCCACCGCAGGCAGCTTCTTCAGCGGCGAGTTGCAGTTCGATTCGGCACGCGTGTACGGACCGTACGCCGACGACCAGATCAACCCCAACATCATGCAGTTCTTCGTGGGATTTACCCCGGGGCAGGGCAGCCACTTCCTGAACAGCAAGGTGTGCGCGGGCTGCCACACGCTGATCACAGAGACGCTCGATCTCGACGGCAACATCACCGGCGACCACTTCGTGGAACAAGCAACCTATCACGAATGGTTGAACAGTGTGTACCAACCCAACGGCACGCAATGCAACACCTGCCACATGCCGCGGCTCAATGAGCCCATCATCCTTGCCGCTGACTACGCCTTCCTCCCCGGACAACAACCCTTCGGACTGCACCATTTGGCGGGCGCCAATGTGCACATGCTGCAACTGCTGAAAGCGAACAAGGACACCCTGCAGATCCCGGCCACCGATGCACAGTTCGACAGCACCATTGTGCGTACGCGGAAGATGCTCACCGAACGCACCATGGACGCCCAGATCACCATGGCCGATCGCACCGCCGACACAATCTATTACGATCTGCTGCTGGAGAACCGCGCCGGGCACCGCTTCCCTAGCGGCTATCCATCGCGTCGGGCGTTCGTGGAGTTCGTTGTGCTCAGCACCGCCGGTGATACCGTGTTCAAGAGCGGTCGCATCAACGGCAACTACGAAGTGGAGGGGCACGATGCGGGCTACGAACCGCACTACGATGTGATCACCGCGCCCGATCAAGTGCAGATCTACGAACTGGTGATGGGCGATGTGAATGGCAACGTGACCACGGTGCTCGAACGTGCCAAGGATCCGATCAAGGACAACCGCATGGTGCCCATCGGCTTCAGCACCACACACCCGAGCTACGACACCACGCGCATCGCCGGTGTGAGCGCTACGGACATCGACTTCAACCACAACACGCTGGGCGACGAAGGCAGCGGCAGCGATGTGGTTCACTACCACGTGCCCATCACCGGTGTAAGCGATGGCCTGCACGCATACGCACGCATCTACTACCAGCCAATTCCCCCCGCTTGGAACGAGGAGATGTTCAGCCAGAGCCACGCGGACATTGCGTTCTTCGGCGACCTGCTGAACGCGAGCGATCGCACACCGTCGCTCGTGACAGCCGACTCACTATTTGCTGGCCCCGCAGGTGTTGCTGAAGAAGTTGCGGATCGCATCACCGTGTACCCCAACCCGACGGCCGATGGTTGGATCACGATCGCAGGCCCGGCAGGCACCAGCATAGTTGCGGTGTACGATGTGCGCGGTGATCGCGTGCCCGCCACCATCGAGCGTACTGCGTTCGGCGGTCGTGTGCGATTGCCGGATCCAATGGCCGTGTACGTGGTGCATGTGCGCTTGGAAGGAACGGATGTGCTGAAACGCGTGATGAGGCGATGAGCCTTTCGATCGCATCGCTGCACATCTACCCGATCAAATCCCTCGGCGGTTTCGGCGTGAACCAAGCGATGATCACCGATCGCGGCTTAGAGCACGACAGGCGTTGGATGCTGGTTGATGCCAACGGAAGATTCATCAGTCAACGCGAAGTGGCGCAACTGGCATGCTTGCATTGTTCACCTCAGGGCGCAGGTTTCCGCGTGACCGATGTGCGTGATGGCGATACGGTCGACCTGCCGTGGCTGATCGAAACCGGAGAGGTGCAGCGCGCAACGGTCTGGGACGACGAGGTGGAGGTGCTGCAGGCACCGATGGAAGTCTCTGCGTGGTTCGCTGAGAAGCTCGGCACCACGTGTTCGCTTACGTACATGCCCGATCGAGTGCAACGCAAAGTGGATGCGCGTTACGCGAACGGCATCACCTCGCTCAGCGATGGCTATCCGTACTTGATCCTCTCGCAAGCCTCGCTCGATGATCTCAACGCGCGCATGGAAGTCGCGCTTCCGATGGAACGCTTCCGGCCCAACATCGTGATCGCTGGCGGCGCGGCCTTGCAGGAAGACGGCTGGAAGGAGATCATGATCGGTGAAGCGCGCTTCTCCCTTGTGAAACCATGTAGCCGTTGTGTGATCATCACCACCGACCAGCGCACCGGCGAACGCGGAAAGGAACCACTGCGCACACTGGCCACATATCGGCGGCGCGGAGGAACAGAGGGTGAAGTGAAAGTGGATTTCGGTATGAACGCGATGGTTGTGAGCGGCGCGCTGGTGTGCGTGGGCGATCTTGTGGCGCCATGATCCATTCGATCCTAGCCGACAAGGCCACGCGGCTCTTCCTCATCCTCGGCGGCTTCTTTGTGGCGAACGCGTTGGTGGCGGAGATGATCGGCGTGAAGCTCTTCCAACTGGAGGATGTGCTCGGGCTGGCGCATGCAGACTTCACACTTCTCGGCCAGCAGCACCTGAGCTTCGTGCTCAGCGTGGGCGTGCTGCCGTGGCCCATCGTCTTCATCATGACCGATGTGATCAACGACTACTACGGTGTGCGCGGTGTTCGCTTCCTCACGGTGCTCACCGCCGGGCTCATTGCCTTTGCGTTCGTGGTAATGTATTTCGCCATGGGCATGCCCCCCGCCGACTTCTGGGTGGGCATGAACAGTGACAGCGGTGTGCCCGATATGCAAGCGGCCTTCGCGGGTGTGTTCGGCCAAGGCATGAACATCATCGTCGGTTCCCTCACGGCGTTCATCATCGGTCAATTTGTGGATGCCTTCGTCTTCCGGCGCATAAAACGCAGCACCGGCGACAAGCGCATCTGGTTGCGCGCCACTGGCAGCACGGTCATCAGTCAGTTGATCGACAGCGTGGTGGTGACCTACGTGGCCTTCTGGATCATGCGCGACGACTTCTCCTTCGCGTTGTGCACGGCCATGGTGCTCACAGCCTACACCTACAAGTTGATCGTGGCGGTAATGGCCACACCGCTGGTGTACCTCGTACACGCAGGGGTGGAACGCTACCTTGGCAGAGAACGCGCGCAAGCCATGCGCGCAGCAGCATTGAAGATGCGCGACGAGCAATGAGCGATTCGGTCATCATCGAACCCATCGGCAAGGACGACCACGAGGGCCTGTTCAAGTTGGTGAACATGGATCGCGCACGGCTGCTCCCCTTCTTCCCCATCACCTGCGCCCATTGCAGCGATCCACGCAGCACGCGCAACTACATCAAGGAGATGCTCGTGCGCAGCAAACGTCGCGAGTTCTTCTGCTTCGTCATGCGCGACTATGAGGGCGGCGATCCCATCGGCCTGGTGTTCCTGAAGGAGTTCGACTGGACGGTGCCGAAATGCGAGACCGCCTACTTCATCAGTTCCATCTACGAACGCAAAGGCCTCACCTCGCTCGGTCTCATGTGGGCCGTGGACCATGCTTTCACCGAACTCGGTCTCGAAAAGGTCTTCGCGCGCGTGGTGCCCTCGAACATCGCCAGTTACAAGGTGCTTGAGAATTGCGGCTTCGCTCGCGAGGGGTTGCTGCGTAGCGACTTCCGTTCCAGCGATGGGACGCTGCACGATGTGTTCGTGTACAGCGTGCTACGCTAGGAGCCGCTCGCTGGCGGTGTCCACTTCTCCACTTTGCCAGCCACCGCAGGTTGTGTGATGAGGTAGTCGTAGATCGCTCCAAGGTCCTGCTCGCTCATGGTGCTGTACATCAACCACGGCATCACAGTTTGGAAGTCGGCCTTGTTCCAGTCGATCGGCTGCGGCGCATAGGTGCTGTCGGCGTAAGACTTGAAGCGCTTGATGAAGGTGGCCTTGTCCCACGCACCAATTCCATCTGCGGGATGGGGAGTGATGTTGGCCGAGCGCACCACTGCACCACTCGGAAAATTGAACTCGAAGCCGCCGGCAAAGGGCTCCCCGATCTTCTTTCCCTTTTCTGTCTTAGTGTGGCATTCCATGCACGCTGAAGCGTTGATCATGTACTCGCCGTAGTTGGCATCGCCTAGACTGGGGCGCTCCACCGGTTGTGCTGGAACAGGCACGGTGCGCATAATGATGTTCACCGGAAAGTCGATCACGCTGGCAGGATAGCTCTTCGTCTCCATGGGCGCAAGCGAACGCACGTAGGCGATGAGGCTGTAGACATCCTCCGTTGCCAGTTTGTTGTAGTTGAGGTAGGGCATCACCGGAAAGAACGGATGACCATCCTTGCTCACACCGCTCGTGATGGCCCGGTATATCTCGCCATCGCTCCATCCCTTCAGCGCGAAGGGCGTGATGTTCTTGGAATAGAACTCGCCGGGAAACTGCATGGTACGGTCGAACTTTTCGCCACCCTTGCCCAAGGTGCCCGGCACCAATGGCGCAGCAAAGGTGTTCCAGTCGCGCGTGCTATGGCAATCCATGCACACGCACACGCTGTGCGCCAAGTAGCGGCCGCGCTCCACACGTTCCGGAGTGAGTTCCACGTTGAGGTCCGCTGGAACATCGATGTTGGGCAACGCCATGCCGATGTACGCAGCGGCACCACCGATCACGAGTACCACGATGAGGAGCAGAACGCCGAGGATCTTCATGAACTTCTTCATGTCCGGAAGGATTTGGAAGAGCAAGATGCCGAACAGCAATTTGCCACACAATAGTTGCCCGGGCGATCTTCGCGGGATGGCCAAGAAGAAACGCATCACCAAGGCCGATCTGGACAAGATCGAACGTGCCGCGAAACGCGAAGCGCAGAAGGCTGCCGGTGCGCTGGACGGGCGCTTTCGGCCGCGTGTGGTGAAGAGCAAGAAAGGCTACTCGCGGAAGCGCCCGTCACCGAAGGATGAGTAGGCGCGCTATTCCGCAGGCCGGTAGAAGCGCAACTTGCCGCCGCGCACATCGGCCATGAGCAGATCCAAGGTGGCCACCTTGCGCAAGCGGTTGTAGTTCTGGTGGGCTATGACGTACACACCTCGTTGACGCACCTCCAACACAACGGCGGTGTGCTTCACGAAGGTGTCGCGCCGGATGCTGTTCCCCTCGCGGTGTTCCACCTGCACGTTCTCGAATTGGATGATATCGCCGGGCAGCACCTCCTCTTTGCGCCAATCCACCACATTGCCGAAGCTATAAAAGCCGTCCCATGTGGCACCGCTTTCATTGAGTGCTCCGGCCGCAAGGTCCCAGCACTCGCCACGGTCCACCTTCATGCCCATGTGGGCCTGTACGAATTCAACAATGCGCCGATTGAGCGCAGGGATCGTATCGTGATCGAGGGCAAGCGACGCACTGGAGATCGACAGTACGCTTAAAAGGAACAGCATCATCCTTCGCATGTCCCAAAGGAACGCAGCACGGACCATTGAATTACTTGCGATCGTCATCCCCCTTCAGCCGCGCGAGTCGCAAGCCGTGAACAAGTCTCTCTGGGTGGCGGTTCAGCGAGGCCGTGGTATGGCCGCATTTACAGCCCCAACAACACCTCCCCCGGCTCCTTGTTGCCGAAGACCATCTTGCTGGGGTCCTCGATCATCTGTTTCACGGCCATCAGGAAGCTCACGCTCTCCTTGCCGTCGATGATGCGGTGATCGTAGCTGAGCGCCACGTACATGATCGGGCGGATGACCACTTGACCATGAACAGCAACAGGCCGCTCCACGATGTTGTGCATGCCCAGGATTGCGCTCTGCGGTGGGTTGAGGATGGGTGTGCTGAGCATGCTCCCGAAGACACCGCCGTTCGTGATGGTGAAGGTGCCGCCGGTCATCTCCTCGATCGAGAGTTTGCCATCGCGTGCCTTCACTGCGAGTTCCTTGATCTGCCCTTCGATCTCAGCGAGCGACATCTTCTCCGCGTTGCGGATCACCGGCACCATAAGGCCCTTGGGTGAACTCACGGCGATGCCGATGTCTGCGTAGTCGTGCATGATCATCTCCTCGCCATCGATGTGCGCATTCACCTGCGGGAACAATCGCAATGCTTCCGTAACGGCCTTCGTGAAGAAGCTCATGAAGCCGAGGCCCACGCCCTTCTGCTCTTTGAACTTGTCCTTGTACTTGTCGCGCAAGGCCATCACGGCGCTCATGTCCACTTCGTTGAAGGTGGTGAGCATGGCGGTCTGGTTCTTCACCGCCACCAAGCGCTCGGCCACCTTCTTGCGCAGCGTGCTCATCTTCACTCGGCTCTGATCGCGCTTGCCGCCCCAGCCGTTCAGTGCTATCGCGCCAGCATCAACGCCACCGGACACGTACGCCGCGACATCGCTCTTGGTGATGCGCCCGTTGGGGCCGCTGCCTTTCACCTTGTCGGCGCTCACGCCTTTGTCGTCGAGCATTGCTTTCGCAACCGGAGTAGCAGAGCGGTTTTCAGTTGTCGGTTGTCGGCTGTCAGGCTGGGCGCTGGGCTTTGCGGCTGGTGCTGCGGAAGTTGGAGGTGCGGTCTTGCCGCTTGCCGACTCGCCGCTTGCCAATGGCTTTACACTCGTGTCGATCCT
Organism: Flavobacteriales bacterium; assembly: GCA_046595075.1. Lineage (GTDB taxonomy): Bacteria > Bacteroidota > Bacteroidia > Flavobacteriales_F > PHOS-HE28 > PHOS-HE28. The sequence continues at coordinate 11,138 of JBKJPT010000002.1, read as the reverse complement.
CACCACCACATCCCCCACGTTCACGGTCTGGTCCTCCTTGGCGAGCAGTTGCACCTGTCCAGCGACCTCAGCGCTCAACTCCAGGGTGGCCTTGTCGCTGTCGATCTCTCCCAGCACTTGGTCCTTGTTCACCACCTCACCATCCTTCACGAGCCAGCGCGCAATGCGCACTTCGCTGATGCTCTCACCGGGACTGGGAACCTTGATGTCTACTGTGGCCATGGGCGTAGGATGGATGAAGTCTCAAGTCACAAGACACAAGTCTCAAGGCTCAAGGTGCTTCGGTGATCTACTTGTGTATTTGGTCTTGTGACTTGTGAATTGAGACTTGCTCAAGCCTTCACCTTCGTGCTCGCCTTTGCAAAAGCCCTTTCGATGATCGCGATCTGTTGGTTCGCGCTGCGTTTGCTGCTGCCCGTGGCGGGTGCGCCGCTTGCGGGGCGTGCGATGGTTTCCCATTTCACATCGGCGAAGTTCATCGCCATGTAGCTCCACGCGCCCATGTTCAGCGGCTCTTCCTGCACCCATAGGTAGCGCTCGGCCTTAGCGTACTTCTTGATCACGGCGCGCATCTGTTCCGCAGGGAGCGGATGCAGTTGTTCCAAGCGCACCAGCGCGGTGTCGGTGATGCCGTTCTTCTCGCGGTGTTCGGCAAGATCGTAGTGGATCTTGCCTTGCGTGAAGATCACTGTCTTCACCTTCTTGGCGTCGGCAGTGGTGTCGTCGATCAACTCTTGGAAGCCGCCTTTTGCGAGGTCGTCCAACTTGCTCACGCAACGTGGGTGGCGCAGGAGGCTCTTCGGTGTGAAGACGATGAGCGGCTTGCGGAGGTTCCAGGTCAGCTGACGGCGCAAGGCATGGAAGAAATTCGCCGGTGTGGTGCAGTTCACCAGCACCATGTTGCCATCGGCGCAGCTTTGGAGGAAACGCTCCATGCGTGCGCTGCTGTGTTCCGCACCTTGCCCTTCGTAACCGTGGGGTAACAGGAGCACAATACCGTTCTGTGTGTTCCACTTCTCCTCGGCGCAGCACAGGTATTGATCCAGGACGATCTGCGCGCCATTGACGAAATCGCCGAACTGCGCTTCCCAAATTGTGAGCACTTGCGGGTTCGTGAGCGCATAACCGTATTCGAAACCGAGCACCGCGTACTCGCTGAGCAGCGAGTTGTAGATCTGCATCAAGGCCTGCCCTTCCTGGATGTTCTTGAGGTGGATGTATTCGTCCTCGCTATCCTCCATGCGCACCACCGCATGGCGATGTGAGAAGGTGCCGCGCTCCACATCCTGTCCGGTGAACCGCACGGGATGACCTTCCACAAGCAACGAACCGTAGGCCAGCAGCTCGGCCATACCCCAATCGAGGGACTCATCGGCCATCATCCTCTTTCGGTCGTTCAGGATCTTCTCCAGTTTGCTGAAGAACCGCTTGCCTTCCGGGATGAGGGTGAGCTTTTCACCGATCATCTTCAACGTGTCCTTGTTCACACCGGTCACGGGCGACTTCGCGAAGTCCTTCGCATCGGCGCGCTTGAAGCCCTTCCAGCGCTCCTCCATGAAATTGGTGATCTTCCCAACGCGCACCTGCTTCGCTTCGGTAAGGCGTGCATCGAGCATCTCCGTGAAGGCGCGTTCCATCTCCTGTGCCATCTCCCGCGCACCTTCCACACCGCTCTCGATGAGCCGTTCCGTGTAGATCTCGCGCGGATCCTTGTGCGCAGCGATCGCCTTGTACAGCAATGGTTGCGTGAACTTCGGTTCGTCGCCCTCGTTGTGGCCGTGCTTTCGGTAGCAGAGGATGTCCACCCAGATGTCGGCTCCGTACTTCTGCCTGTAATCCATAGCCAATTTCATGGTGAAAGCCACGGCTTCGGCATCGTCACCGTTCACATGGAAGACCGGGCACTGCGTGGTCTTCGCCACATCGGTGCAATACGTGCTGGTGCGTGCGTCGATGTAGTTGGTGGTGAAGCCCACCTGGTTGTTCACCACGATGTGGATGGTGCCGCCGACCTCGTATGCTTTCAGCCCGGCCATCTGCACCAATTCGTACACCACACCTTGTCCAGCCACGGCCGCATCACCGTGAATGATGATCGGCGCGGTTATGCCCTTCGCGAAGTTGTCGTCGTGCTCGATGATCGCACGGCTGATCCCTTGCATAACCGGACCCACAGCTTCCAAGTGGCTGGGGTTCGGCGCGAGCGTGAGGCGCACTTCCTTCCCTGTGTTCGTCTTCACGAGGCTGCTGTAGCCCATGTGGTACTTCACGTCGCCTTCCAACAGCGCATCGTCGTAGTCCTTGCCTTCGAACTCGCTGAAAATGGCGTCGTAGCTCTTGCGCATCGTATTGGCCAGCACGTTCAACCGGCCGCGGTGCGCCATGCCGATGACGTACTCGGTGATGCCCAGCTCCGCGCCATGCTCGATCACGGTGTCCAAGGCTGGGATCAATGCTTCCGCGCCTTCAATGCTGAAGCGCTTGGCACCGATGAACTTCTTGCCCAAGAACTTCTCGAAGACCACGGCCTCGTTCAGCTTCTCCAGGATCTCCTTCTTCTGGTCGAGGGTGAAAGCGGGCGTGTTGCGCGAGTCCTCCATGCGCTCCTGCATCCACTTGATCTTCTCGGGGTTGCGGATGTACTTGAACTCCACACCGATGCTGGTGCAATAGGTCTGCTCCAGCAGCGCAACAATGTCGCGCAATCTGCCGGGGCCGATGCCCACTTCGTTCCCCGCGGTGAAGACCGTGTCGAGGTCGGCATCGCTGAGCTGGAAATTCACCAGGTCCAGCGTGGGCGTGTACTTGCGCCTGTCGCGCACCGGGTTGGTATCCGTGAACAGGTGGCCGCGCTGCCGATAGGCGTTGATCAATTCCAGCACACGGAACTCCTTCTCGAAGCGCTCATTTGAGCCAGGGACAGGAGCAGGGGCGTCGCTTCGCTCGCCCTGACCGGCTCCGCTATCAAGTGCTCGAGCGAACTCGAAGCCCTCGAAGAAGCGGGCCCAGCCGGTCTCCACGCTGGCGGGGTCCCTCTGGTATTGCTGGTGCAGTTCGTCGAGCCAGGCGCTGTCGACGTTGCTCAGGTAGGAGTACTTGTCCATATCAGTGGGCGAAGGTAGGATCGTGGGTGTTCACCGCAGGGGCGCAATGGCGCGGAGAACCGCCGAGAAATGCACAATGCAATGCACAAATAAGGATCGACATCAGCCCTTCTCGGAGAACCGCTTCCTCAGCATCACTTTCAACAAACAACGCTGCACCATCAAGGCCGCCAGTTCATGCAGGCCGCCACGGTCGGTGGCATCGTTCACCATGCGTTCGGTGAGGTCCACGCGGTTGACGGCGCGGGAGAACGCTGAAGACCCGGTGCGCGTCCAGTGGTCCAACGCGCGCAGCACGCTGGCACGCAGCTGTTCGAACGCCGCATCGCCCACCTCTGGTTCGGGAAGTGCTTCGGGCGCGAGGGCGAGATCTTTGCGTAATTGCTGAACGGTTGCGCCCAGCACTTCGGCACGATCCAATGAACGCACCAACGCCTGATCACCCGCTTTCGACAGTTCGTTGTTCACCTCGGTCGTTCAGATGCCAAAGGTGGTGAGGTGGTGGCACTATTTTCGCCCTGCGCCGCCATCAACCAACACGGCCCATCAAAACCTATCATGCGCTCATCGCTCACCGCCATCTCCGTTCTTGCCACGATCGCGCTCCAAGCCCAGTACGGCACCTTCGAAGCTTCGGCGGTGAAGGCCGCCAAGGCCACCACCACCATTGTGGTGCTCGATGCGGGTGATTCGCCCTATAACCGCACGATCATGAACGCGGTGAAGAGCGATTGGAAGTTCACCGCCGCCTATGAGTTCGTTACCGTGGCCGAGTTGGGAATGCAACCGATCGATCCTGCCAAGACGTATTTGCTCAAGACCAGCAAAGTGGACCCTGTGAAGTTCGAGGCCACCTTTCTCACGCTTGTGCGCGGCTGGAAGCAGAAGAAGGGCGAGCCGTTGCAACAGACGAGCAATGCCTTCACGAGCATCGCATCGGAACAGGAGCTCGCATTCATCATGATCGACGCGAAGGCGATCAACGAAGGGAACAGCGCACCGATGCTAACGCTGTACATCAAGCACTTGCAGGATTACCTGAAGCTGGTGGAAGCGGGCAAGATCACGGACAAGGCCACGGCCGACCGTACGTACAGCACCCGCACGCGCTTGATCCGCGACACCGAACTACTGCTTGCACGCGAACACGTGGACAAGAGCCTGCCCGATGCTGCAGCGATCGCCGTGCACTACAGCTCGCCGAACAAGCTGGTTGGCCTGGCGGAGATCACCGCAGCAGTGGAGGCGCAGGACCGCACGATCACCGTGGGCGATATGCTCCTCACCGGAGACCACAAGAACAAGCATTGCTTCAAACGCGTGTTCAACGCAGGCACCGGTGAGCTCATGTACCTCGCGGACGATGCCGCCATCTTCAGTAAGAAGGAAGGCTTCATCGAGGTGGACCTGAAGAACTGGGCGCGAGCGCGTTAGGTTCGGCTGAACCCCACCTTTGGTGCATGACCCGCGATCGCCTCCTTGAACTTTTCGATGGAACCGAGCGGGAACGACAAGCGCTATTGGTCCCGCTAGATGTACTTCCGCCGGAACAATTAGCGACACAGCCGCCGAACGGCGGATGGACTGTCGCACAGGTGATCACCCACTTGACGATCTTGGAGGAACGAGCGCTCACGTACATGCACAAGAAACTGGAGGTGAAGTCGCATGGGCCAGCGGGGATCTCTTCCACGCTTCGCTTGCTACTGCTCAATACGGCGATCCGTCTTCCGCTGAAGTACAAGGCCCCACCGGTTGTGGCCGATGTGCCCGCCACCTCGTACGCCGTTGCGCGCGCACGCTGGGATGCCGTGCGCGAAAAGATGCGCGCTGACTATGCCGCGATCGATCCCGCGTTCATCGGCCACGGGCTTTTCAAGCACCCTTCGTTGGGGCGGTTCAACCTGTCGCAAGGGGTGCGTTTCATGCGCCAGCACATGCGCAGACATGCTGGACAGATCGGCCGCACGCTGGCTGCACTTGGCTGAGTGCTTGCCCAGGTGGAATGCGTTTTTACCTTGGTGGGATCAACCCCCATCCCATGCGCCTTACTACGCTCTGCCTTACCGTTCTGCTTTCCCTGCCACTGCTGGCCGAACACCTACCAGGTGGCAACATTACATACCGCTGCACTGGTGCCAATGTGCATGAGATCACATTGCAACTATGGCGGGAATGCACTGGCGCGGCCATCACCGGCCAAACCCTCGACTTCGTGAGCGATTGCGGGGTCGTGTTCAGCCTTGCCAACATTCCGCAGATCTCAATGGAAGAGGTCTCTCCCATTTGCCCGGACCAGGCCGATGAAACCACTTGCAACGGCGGGTCGCTCACCGGGATCGAACTGTACACCTTCCGCACCACGCTGTACATGAGCCCTTGCGCATTGTGGACGGTGAGTTGGAACACCTGCTGCCGCTATCCTGCCGTGAACCTCATCTCCACGCAGGGCCTGTACGTGGAGGCCAAGATCGTCAACCCCAATGGCGAGTGCACGGTCTCGCCCATCTTCAGCGATGATCAGCCGCCCTATGTATGCGTGGACCAACCCGTGAGCTACGACCTCGGCGTGGTGAGCCAGCCCGGACAAACATTGCGCTACCACTTGATCGAAGCGCGCAGGCAGACCGGTACAGCACCCATTGTTGCGGAGTCCGTGTTCTACCAGGCACCCTACACGGGAACCGAACCTTACACCGGCATGGTCATCGACAGCCTCACGGGCAACATCAGTTTCGTGCCCACGCTGCAAGGCTATGTGGTGTGCGTGGTCGAGGTGAGCGTGTACAACGACCAAGGCGTATGGATCGGCAGTGTGATGCGGGACTTCCCCTTTGTGGTGCAAGCATGCGCCAACAACGTGCCCGATGCCACGAGCGGAACGGTGAGCAATTTGAACGGCGCCGGCGAGACTACGAGCGACTACGAGATCACCGCATGTGGCGGTGGACAGATCTGCTTCGATATCACCGTGGCTGATCTCGATGCCACGCAATCGCTGGTGCTCACCAGCAACGTGGATCAGGCCCTGAGCGGTGCCACCTTCATTGTCACAGGCACCAACCCGGCGGTGGCCATGGTGTGCTGGAACACCGATGGCGCTTTGCCCGGCACGTACAACTTCACCGTGAGCGCGGTGGATGATGCGTGCCCTACACCCGGCTCGCAGACATACACCTATACACTCACCGTATCGTCTGGAACCACCGTGAGCGCTGGCGATGACGTGAGCACCGGCATCTGTTCCGCAGGATCCGTGGACCTGAGCCTACTGATGAACGGCGATCCCGGTGGAGCATGGAGCGACGGCCCCATCGTCTTCGCTGCGGGAACCTATACCTACACGGTCACCGGCGCCTGCGGAAGCGATGAAGCCACCTTTATCGTGACAGATACTGCCCCGGCCAATGCAGGACCGGACGCTTCCGCAACGATCTGCGCCGGTACGAGCATCGACCTCAACACCCTGGTTACTGGCGACCCCGGTGGCGATTGGGGAGGACCTTCCGTGGTGAATGCCGCAGGCATGTACATGTACACGGTGAGCAACAACTGCGGCAGCGACATGGCACATTTCGTTGTGGCCGTTGTGCAGGCGCCCGACGCGGGCTTGGACAACAGCATCACCATTTGCTCCGATGCCGCACCCTTGTCCCTGTTCGCACAACTCCTTGGTTCACCTCAAGCCGGTGGAACTTGGGCCGTTAACGGTGCGCCGCATTCAGCCATCTATAACCCTGGTGTGGACCAACCCGGAGTTGCCTGCTACACCGTAATGGGCATAGCTCCATGCGCGAACGATGTGTCGTGTATCACGATAGCAGAGATCGCCGCACCCGATGCCGGGCTGGACAATACGATCGGCTATTGCCCAAGTGCGGTGCCCTTCGCCATGCTCGATTCGCTTTTGGGCACACCTGATGCGGGTGGCTCTTGGACCGCACAAAATAACCAGGCGCACGGGCTGTTCTACGATCCGGCATCTGATCCTACAGGCGTCTATTGCTACACCGTTGATGGTAGCGCACCGTGTGCCGATGCGACCGCCTGCCTCACGATCCTCGCGCTGCCCACCACCGATCCGTATTGCATTGGGCTAGGCACCTCTAACATCGCGGCACCTGCATTCACCCTTGCGCCCAACCCGAACAACGGAAGGTTGCGCATCGATGGCTTGCGTGTTGCGTGCACACAAGTGGAAGTGCTGGACATGCAAGGGCGAAGGATCCACGTCGCATCACCGAACGCCTCGGGACCGATCGATATGGACCTGCCTGCGTCCATGGCCGATGGCAGTTATCTCTTGCGTGTGCGCAGCGCCGATGGTACCACGAGCACGCATCGCTTCGAGCTGCTGCGCTGAGAAAAGTCACAATGAATTGTCAACGGGCGCCGATCACCTCGGCGCCCGTTGTTGCTTCGTACCATGGCAACGATCCTCATCACCGGTGGAAGTGGTCTCATAGGCACCCATCTCACCGCTGCGCTGAAGAGCACCGGAAATGAGGTGCGTTGGATGAGCCGCAGGTCCGGTGAACGCGATGGAGTGCGTGCCTTTGCATGGGACCTCGATCGCGGCACCATGGACGAAGCGGCGCTCGATGGTGTGGAACACATCATACACTTGGCAGGTGCGGGCATTGCGGACAAGCGTTGGAACGAGGCGCGCGTGAAGGAATTGATCGCCAGTCGTACGCGTGGACCTGAGTTGCTCTACGCCGCGTTCGAGCGCATCGGGCATTGGCCCAAGAGCTTCATCAGCTCTGCGGGGATCGGTTACTACGGCGCGGTAACGAGCGATCATGTCTACATCGAAACCGATCCGCCAAGCACGGACACCATCGCCCGCATCAGCGTGGCTTGGGAGCAAGCTGCAGATACGTGGAGCGATCGCACGCGTGTGGTCAAGCTCCGCACGCCCATGGTCTTGGCGCGCGATGCAGGCGCATTGAAGCCCCTCGGTCGCCTCGCGCTCTTCGGTCTTGCATCACCCATCGGCACGGGCAAGCAGATCATGCCCTGGATCCACATCGACGATCTCATGCGGGCATACACCCTTGCGCTCACGGACGATCGGCTTCGCGGCGCCTACAACGTAGCGGCACCGGAGCAGCCCGACAACCTCAGCTTCATGCGCGCGCTGGCGCAGGCGCTGCACCGGCCGTTCTTAATGCCTACGATGCCGGGCTTCGTGCTGCATGTGGTGGTGGGCGGCGTTGCCGATGTACTCTTGCGCGGAAGTGCGATCTCTGGAGAGAAGATGTCGAAGGTTGGCTTCGCGCCGAAGCACCACACGTTGAAAGACACGTTGGCCGATCTGTACGACTGATCAGTGAGTGCGCCCCATAAGGCGCTCGGCCAAGGCGCGCAGCGGCAGCGTGCGTTCGCGCTGCACATGCATTGAACCCAACTCGTCCATTGCCGCGACTTCCAACTTGCGCACGAGTTCTTCCGCGTCACTGCGCACACCGAGCGACTCCACGGTGGAGATCATCCGCATCACGTCGCGGTCCGCTGCTGGGCGCGCAAGTTCTTCGGTGAGCGCATTGTCACCGTGGGCCATCGCTTGCTCCAAGCCACGGATCAGCAACCAGGTCTTCTTGCCCGCACGCAGATCACCACCGCGCTGCTTGCCCGTGTTCGCTGGATCACCGAAGGCATCGAGGAGATCATCGCGCAACTGGAAGGCGAGGCCAAGCTGCTCACCGAAGCGACCGATGCGCTCCACATCTTCATCGGCAGCACCGCCGATCGCTGCACCGATCTTCAATGCGCATGCGAGCAGCACGGCTGTCTTCAACCGGATCATCTCCATGTACTCCGCAGTGCTCACTTCCGCGCGGCGCTCATAGTCCATGTCCAGCTGCTGGCCTTCGCATACTTCCAACGCATGCCGATTGAACAGCGCGAGCGCGCGTGCATCGCGGACCATGAGCGCGTATGCTTTCACGAGCAAGGCATCGCCGCTGAGGATCGCCGTGTTCACGTTCCACTTCACGTGCACCGTGGGATCACCGCGTCGCAAGGGCGAAGCATCCATGATGTCGTCGTGCATCAAAGTAAAGTTGTGGAAGAGCTCCATGCCGAGCGCTTCGTCGAGCGCATCATCTGCCTTTCCACCGAATAGTTCGCAGGCCATGAGCGTGGCCATCGGCCGTACACGCTTCGCGGGCAGCTTCATCAAATAGGCCATCGGCTCGTACAAGCCGTTCTGCGGCAGCGCGGCGCACCAAGCAACGATGCGCGCTTCGATGAGCTCCTTGTTCCCTTGCATTACACCTGACCGTCTGCCACCTTCAGCAGGTACTCGCCGTAACCGCTCTTGCGCAGGGGTTCGGCAATGGTGCGCAGTTGATCGGCGGTGATGAAGCTGCGGCGGAAGGCCACCTCTTCGATGCAGCCGATGCGACGCCCCTGCCGCTCTTCGATCACCTGCACGTACTGGCCCGCTTGCATCAGCGAGGCGAACGTTCCGGTATCGAGCCAAGCGGTACCACGATCGAGCACCTGCACTTTCAACTTGCCCTGGCGCAGGTATTCGCGATTCACATCGGTGATCTCGTATTCGCCGCGAGCGCTGGGTTTCAGATCGCGGGCGATGGAGAGCACGCTGTTGTCGTAGAAGTAGAGGCCCGGTACGGCGTAGTTGCTCTTGGGCTTCGCGGGCTTCTCCTCGATGCTCATGGCGTTGTGCTGCGCATCGAACTCCACCACACCATAACGCTCCGGATCGCTGACACGGTAGGCGAAGACGAGGCCCCCGTTCACGCTGTGGTTCTCCATCAGCTTCGTGCCCAAGCCACTGCCGTGGAAGATGTTGTCACCGAGGATGAGCGCTGCATGATCGTTGCCCACATGCTCGCGTCCGATCACGAAGGCTTGCGCCAGTCCGTTCGGCACGGCTTGCTCAGCATAGGTGAACACGCAGCCGAGGCGCGCACCATCGCCGAGCAGTTTCTTGAAGTGGGGCAGATCGTGCGGCGTGCTGATGATGAGCACTTCGCGGATGCCCGCAGCCATGAGCGTGCTCAGCGGGTAGTAGATCATCGGCTTGTCGTACACCGGCATGAGTTGCTTGCTCACCGCCAGTGTGAGCGGGTGCAGCCGTGTGCCGGAGCCGCCGGCGAGGATGATGCCTTTCATCGTGTGCTAACGTGTATCGGCCTCGTCGCCCTCCGGCACTTCCCTTTCGCGCACGGGGCGATCAAGCTTGAGTTCCATGAGTTCTATGTCCTCCTCCTCGTCCATGATCTCCAGCAGCGGTTCTTGGAAAGCTTTGCTCATGATGCGCTTGTTGAAGCTGAGGAGCAGTGCGGGCAGCACGAGCAAGTTGGTGAGCATGGCCACCAGCAGGGTAATGGTGGTGAGTATGCCAAGCGCGCGGATACCACCGAAGTGCGAGAAGCCGAAGAGCGAGAAGCCCGCGAGCAGCACCACGCTGGTGTAGATGATGCCCACGCTCACCTCGCGTGTAGCAAGGTCCACGCTCTTCTGCAAGTCGCCGCCGGTGAGCTTCAGTTCAAGCCGGTAACGCGCGAGGAAGTGGATCGCATTGTCCACCGCGATGCCCAACGCGATGCCGAACACGAGCATGGTGCTGGGCTTTATGGGGATGTGGAAGAAGCCCATGAGGCCTGCCGTGAACAGGAGCGGCACCATGTTGGGGATCAGTGCCACGATGAGGATGCGTGCGCTGTTGAAGAGCAAGGCCATTAGCAGCACGATGATCACCACGGCCCAGAACAAACTGGTAACGAGGTTGTCCACCAAGTAGCTGCTGCCCTTGAGGAAGACCACGCACGTGCCGGTGAAGGTGACGATGTACTTGGCGGGATCGAAGATGCTGTCCGTTTGCGCGCGCAGGTCGGTGAGGATGCTCTGCATGCGCGAGGTGCCCACGTCGGCCATTTGCACGGTGATGCGTGCGGTCTGGCGGGTGCTGTCTATGAAGCTGCGCGCCATGTCCTGTTTCTTGTCCGCACCGTCGAGGTACTTTATGATGAACTGATCGGGCGGATAGCTGGGGTTGATCAG
>JBKJPT010000296.1:0-15989 GCA_046595075.1 Flavobacteriales bacterium | reverse complement strand
ATCGGCACGTATGGCAAGGTGATCGGCGGTGGAATGCCCGTGGGCGCCATGATCGGCAAGAGTGAATGGATGGATGCGTTGGACGGTGGTCACTGGCAGTTCGGTGATGACAGTGTTCCACCAGCAGGTGTGACCTACTTCGCTGGAACGTTCGTTCGCCATCCGCTCACTATGGCAGCGATGAAGGCTTCGCTGGTCTTCATGAAGGAGCAAGGACCTGCACTCCAGGAGCGCCTCAACACCATGACCGAGGACATGGTGTCCCGCGTGAACGGTCTCTTCGACAAATACCAGCTCCCCTACCGTTGGGTCAACTTTGGCAGCGCCTTCAAGACCAAGTACGACGAGAGTGTCAACTACACCGAGCTCTTCTTCATGCTGATGCGCTACCACGGTGTACACGTGTTGGACTTCCCGCACTTCATCACCACAGCGCATACCGAGGATGATATCGAGTTCATCATCAACACGGTGGAGAAGGTTTGCGTGGAACTGCGCGAAAGCGGCTTCATGCCGGAGCGCACCTACCCCATCCAGATCGTGAACAGCGTGCTGAACGGGCACGTGCGCAAGCTGAGCGAGCGCGTGATCAGCGCCATGGAGCCGCCCGTTCCTGGTGCACGCATCGGTCGTACACCAAGGGGTGAACCCGCGTGGTTCGTTCCAGACCCAAAGCGACAAGGCAAGTACCTGATGATCGAAAACGACGAGAACTGAGCGATCGACAATGGAGAAGTTCATCACAGAAACCCGATTCGTTCCCGTTGAGTTCGATCCGTTCGCCGGGTCGTACATCGAACGCATCATCCCGACGACCGAAGCGCAACGCGAAGTGCTCGCCGCCAGTGAAATGGGCGTTGACGCATCGTGCGCCTACAACGAAAGCGTATCGCTGGAACTGAGCGGCGATCTGGATCGTGCAGCGCTCGATGCGGCGATGCAAGCGCTTGTCGCGCGACATGAGTCGCTGCGCAGCACGCTGAGCGCCAGCGGCACGCGCATGATCGTAACCGATGATGTGCGCTTCGAACTCGCTTACACCGACCTCTCCAACGCAAGCGACAAAGACGCGCAACTCCAGGCGGTCGCGAAGCAGGACATGACCACGCCGTTCGACCTGCGCAACGGACCCTTGTTCCGCGCGCGGTTGATCCGCGTTGATGCAAGCGTGCATTTGCTGCGCCTTTCGGGCCACCACGTGGTATGCGACGGCTGGAGCCTGGGGATCATGATGGCCGAGATCAGCGCCTTGTACAACGGCGCGAAGAGTGGTGCTGCACCCAAGATCCCGGAGGCAGTCCCGTTCAGCGAATACAGTTTGGCCACCATCGACTTCGCAAAAAGCGAGGAGCACGCCAAGGTGGAACAGTACTGGATCGACCTCTTCAAAGGAGCTATACCACGCATAGACCTGCCGAGCGATCGGCCGCGCCCACGCACGAAGACCTACAAGGGCAACCGTTTGGATCTGCAGATGCCACCCGAACTGGTTCGAGGTCTGAAGGAAACAGCCACGCGCAGCGGAGCCAGCTTCGTGACCACCTTGCTTACCACCTTCGAACTGGTGCTGCACAAGCTCACGGGGGACAGCGACATGGTCGTTGGTCTGCCCGCAGCTGGCCAGAGCGACCTGGGCATGAAGCACCTCGTTGGCCATTGCGTGAACCTGCTTGCGTTGCGCAGTCGCATCGATGAGGACCGACCGTTCATAGAGCACTTGAAGGAACGTCGCACGGGCCTGCTCGATGCCTTCGACAACCAGAAGTACACTTTCGGAACACTGCTGCGGAAGTTGAACGTGCCGCGCGAAGCGGGCCGCATTCCGTTGTGCCCGGTCGTGTTCAACATCGACATGAACATGGACGATGGTGTGGCCTTCGACGGCTTGCGTCATCGCTTCATCAGCAACGCACGCGCCTTCGAGAACTTCGAGTTGTTCCTGAACGCTTCAGGAAATGACAAGCATCTCGTACTCGAGTGGAGCTACAATACCGACCTCTTCGACGAGGCCACCGTTCGCGGCTGGATGGATATGCTCACCACCTTGGCGCAACGCATTGCGACGGCACCGAGCGCAACCATCGCCGACCTGTTAAGTGAAGGCGCGCTGGCCGGTGACCAGGAGATGCCGCCACCAGCTTGGGTCGGCAAGGTGACCGAGTTCCCGAAGAAGGACATCGGCAACCTGTTCGATGAAGTAGCTGCTCGCTATGCGGACAATACCGCCGTGGAATTGCTTGATGGGAAGTTGAGCTATCGCGAACTACAGCAGCGCGTACATGCACTCAGCAGCAGTTTGATCGACCTCGGCGTGAAGCCGGGCGAACCTGTTGGACTGTGCATGGACCGAAGCTTCGACATGATCGTCGCCATGTTGGCCACGTTGCGTGCGGGTGGATGCTTCGTGCCTTTCGATCCCGCCTACCCCGCCGACCGCCTCAGCTTCATGTTCGCAGACACCGACGTGAAGGTGATGCTCACGCAACGCCACCTCATGGCGAGCCTGCCCGAACACAAGGCACGCGTGATCTTCCTTGATGAAGTGAAGAGCACGAGCGAACGAACGATGCCCGCCATTGGCATCGGCGCACCAGCGTACATCATGTACACCAGCGGTAGCACCGGCACTCCGAAAGGTGTGGTGGTGCCGCATCGCGCGATCGTCCGTTTGGTCCGCGAGCAGAACTTCCTGCCCTTTGGTCCTGACCTGACCTTCCTACAACTCTCGAACATCTCATTCGATGCGAGCACGTTGGAGATCTGGGGCGCTTTGTTGAACGGTGGTCGCTTGGTGTTGCAGGCGCAACAGAAGCCAACGTTGATCGAGATCACCGAGACGATCCAACAGCACAAGGTCACCAGCGTTTGGTTCACCGTCGGACTTTTCAACCTATTGGTGGACGAGCATGCCGAACGCCTGCGAGGACTGAAACACATCCTTACCGGTGGTGACGTGTTGAGCGTGCCGCATGTGAAGAAAGCGCTGAAGGTCCTCGGCCCGAATGTGCTGATCAACGGGTATGGCCCCACGGAAAACACCACTTTCACGTGCTACTTCCCGATCAATGATGAAGCTTCGATCAAGGGCAGCGTGCCCATCGGCTTCCCGTTGCACAACACCACCGTCCACATCCTCGACGATGATCGCAAACCGGTTCCGATCGGCCGCAAGGGCGAACTATACACGGGTGGTGCCGGTGTCGCGCTGGGCTATTGGAAGCGCGATGAACTGACCGCCGAGAAGTTCATCGACGCCCCGACCGGTGGCAAGTTCTACCGCACCGGTGACATTGCCCGTTGGACACCCGACGGGACCGTGGAGTTCATCGGTCGTGCAGACGGACAAGTAAAGATCCGCGGCTTCCGTGTGGAACTCGGCGAGATCGAGAACGCATTGAACGACATCACCGCGTTGAAGGACCGCGTGGTGATGGTTCGCCAGGATGGCCCCGGTGAAAAGCAACTTGCCTGCTACGTTGTGCCGAAGAATGCCAAAGACCATGAGGATACCCAAGCACGCGAAGCACTCTTGAACACGGTACGTGATCAATTGCGCGAACGCCTGCCGGGATACATGGTACCCACCGCGTATATGGTTTTGCCTTCATTCCCGCTTACACCCAACGGCAAGGTGGATCGTAAGGCCCTCCCCGTGCCTGTCATGGAAAGCTCCGTACTGAAAGCACAACACGTTGGTCCGCGTGACACCATCGAACGCACGCTAGCTGGCATTTGGGGCAGTGTGCTCAACAACGAGCAGATCGGCGTACACGACGATTTCTTCGATCTGGGTGGGCACTCGCTCATCGGCATCCAAATGCTCGCGAACGTGGAGCAGCAGTTCAGTCGTACACTTTCGTTGAAGTCCTTGTTCGAGGCACCGACGATCGCGCAGTTCGCTGATCTGCTCCGCACGGAAGGCGCAACCGCCAACTGGGAGAATCTCGCGCTCATTCAACCGGACGGCGTTGGGGTGCCGCTCTTCTGTGTGCATGGTGATGAAGCGAGCCGCTTCATCCCGAAATACATGGGGCCGCAGCGTCCCTTCTATGCCTTCTTCCACCAGGGCGAGGATGGCAAGACGATCAAATACACCAGCGTGGAAACCATCGCCGCGCACTTTATCCGGGAAATGAAGCAGGCGAGGTCACAGGGCCCGTACTTGCTCACGGGCTATTCATTCGGTGGTGTGGTGGCCTACGAGATGGCTCAACAGCTGATGGCAGCTGGTGATGAGGTGCCGATGCTCGTTCTGCTCGACACCTACGCGCCGGGCATGCACAAACAGGCGATCGAAAGCGACGTGCAATTCTATGAGCCGCTGAAGAAGGCGATCCTGCGAGGGATGGTTCGTCGCGCGCTTAAGAACGACGGCGTTGTGCCCACGCGCTTCCGCAACTTCCATATCATTGACACGTACGACCGAGCGGTGATGGCCTACAAGCCGAAGCCCTACAAAGGACAGCTGACGGTCTTCAAGGCCGAGACCTCATGGGGACCGAACGAGATGGGCTGGAGTGCGCTAGCGCAAGGCGGCCTGGATGTACAGATGATCCCCGGTGATCACTACAGCCTGATCAAGGAGCCTAACGCAGCTGTGCTAGCTGAGCGATTAGTGCGAGGCATTAATGGGTGGGAGCAGCGCGGTGCTGAAGCTGTTTCATGACCTACTTCACCACCATGACCCACTACGTCCTTGGACTATTGGGGAACAGCGTCCCGGAGTTGCTACTCGTCGAACCCTCTTGAAGACCATGGCAGGCTTAGATACATTCGGCGCACCTCAACGATCCCTTTTACGCATATGTCCTGGACGAACTTGAAACTGATCCAGCCGGAGGGCAGCGGTTTGCCGGTGTTCTGCGTGCAGGGCGACCAAGCGAACAAATTGATCCCCAAATACCTGGGCCCAGTACGTCCGTTCTATGCATTTCTGCACCAAGGCAATGACGGCAGGCGGATCGCACTGGACAAAGTGGATACGGTGGCGAACCATTTCATCAGCGAATTGAAGGACGCGTGCCCGAAGGGTCCGTACCTCCTTTGCGGTTATTCCTTCGGTGGCATGGTGGCGTACGAAATGGCACAGCAACTCACGGCGATGGGGGACGAAGTACCCCTGTTGGTGCTCATTGATACCCACGCGCCTCGCTTGCACGCGGTGGCCATGAAAGAGGACACGCGCTTCTACCAGCCCTTGAAGGAAGCCATCCTTCGCAACACCGCTGAAAGCCGGCTGCGTAAGGGCCTACCCATCCACGGTAGGTTGCGGCACTTCCACATCATAGACACCTACCACCGGGCCATGTTGGCTTACGAGCCGAAGCCCTACCGGGGTCGCCTCACCGTGTTCAAGGCGAAGAACACACGGGGCGCGATCGATCTGGGTTGGCATGAATTCGCTGTCGGAGGCTTCGATCTGCAGATCGTTCCCGGGGATCACACGGACCTGATCAAAGCACCACATGTGGCCCGGATCGCCGAACTGCTCGCCGCGCGGATAGCGGCTATCGAAGAGCAGCGCGCCGATCGCGTTCCTTAGCACCTGTGGAAGAGCGTACGCTTACCGTGCACTGCAGCGGTCCGGAAGAAGTGTTGTGGAATGATCTCTCGCACACAGCAGCACCCGCCGACGGCACTGTACACCTATGGTACGCAAAGCTCGATGTGCTGCGCCCCAACTTGGTCCGTTACAGCGACCTGCTCGATCCCGTGGAGAGCGAGCGTGCCAAGCGCTTCCGCTTCCTGCATGATCGGGAGCGCTTCATCCTGGGACACGGCGTGCTGCGCGAACTATTGGGCAGGTACTTGAATCGCGATGGATCGCTCATCCGTTTCTCGCGCGGTCCCTTCGGCAAGCCCTATCTCGAAAGCAAAAAGCTCCACTTCAACTTCAGCGATACCAAAGATGCCATCCTGCTCGGCTTCACCTCCGGACAAGAGATCGGTGTGGATATAGAGACCATGTCGCGCGATGTGGACCACGGTGCCGTGAGCCAGCACTACTTCACACCCAACGAGACCACCGCCATACAAGCCGCAGGACCCGATGCGAAACAGCGCTTTCTGGAGTTTTGGACTCGCAAGGAGGCGGTGCTCAAGGCCAGCGGCGTGGGTATCATGGAGGACCTGCGTGTGCTCAGCGTGGATGCCGCGCACAACGTGATGACGATCGAACACGAAGCTTTCGTAACGATGGCGGCAGACCAGTACCATGTCCATACTTGGCGTGTCGGCATAGGGCACCTGCTAAGCCTTGCAAGTGAGGCTCCCTTTCAAACCGTCCAATTGACCCAGTACCGCGAATAAGCCGTGATCCACTTCCCAGGCGCTTGGAACGAGGGATCGATCGTTGTCCACTCCCGGCCAGTTTGCTAGAGCCATCTGGTCAAGAAGACCCAAACCTTTGGCCTTCACTCGCGTTGTACTACCTTGCGAGTATGCGACCGAACACACAAAGCAAGAATGCAGCTGATAGTAGGTGAACGTTCGACCCTCTCAGGGCGCAGGCATCACCCTGTGCAAGTGTTACGTGCCTTGGCTTGCATCATGGTCTTCACCTTAGGTCGTACCGGTTGGTCGCAGACGACCTACACATGGACGGGAGCCACCGATATCTGGTGGAACAACATGGCCAATTGGTCCCCGAATTCCGGATTCCCAGGACCGCTGGACCAAGCTGTGATCGTAAGCGGCCCCAACCCTGCCCAATTGGACTCACCCCGCTCCGTGACTGGGTTGACCGTCTCATCCGGCACGTTGGATCTAGGCACCAACACGCTCCAGCTAACTGGTAACGGCACATTCACCAACGGAACGCTCACGAACGGCACGCTCTCGTTCAACGGCCCTTCTGCGACCATCATCTTCTCAGGAACCGGCATATCAGCAGCACTGTCCGGCACCGCAGCCTCCATCCGCTTCAACGGATCGGTCTTCAGCAACACCATCGGCCTGATACGCACCGGTGCGGGCACCGACGTTTGCAATGGTGGGAATACGTTCGGTGGTCCGGTCCAACTTACACAGGCTGGCACAGGAACATGGTCCCTAGCCAACTCGGGAGCCGATACCTATCAACAGGGGCTTGCCCTTGCCAGCACAGGAAGCGGCATTGTGCGCTTTGGTGCCACCGGTGGAACCAGCTCGCTCTTGGCAGGAACGACCTTGAGCATCGCTCCAGCCGGATTCAGCAGTGGACAGCTCATCCTTCGCGGCTTCACCCAACTCGGTGGAACCGCGCAAAACCTCGTGCTCACGGGTTCGGCAACTTTGGTGATCGACAACGGCACCGTGTTCAATGGGCCATTGACCGCGACAGCGCCAAGTTTCTACCTGAACGGCGGCACCTTCCAATCTGATGTGACATTCACCAAGACAGGTACAACCACGGATGTCAGCGCAGGCGGTTCGGTGTACAACGGCCAAGTGGACCTGATCAACACCGGCGCGGGTCAATGGTATTTGCACAACAGCCTCAGCGATCAATTCAATGGTGATCTACGCTTGACCAATACGGGGGGTGGTTTCCGTCTTGGGGGCACAACGGGCGGGGCCACTTTGCAGGCTGGGCGCACCATCTCGATGGGAGTTGGTGGCTATAGCTCGGGCATCCTATACCTGCGCAACTTCGTGCAATCCGGTACAACGGCCCAGAACATCAACTGTACAGGGAACGTGCAACTTCATTTCTTGCCTGGTACGGTGTTCGGCGGAGACCTCACAGCTAGTTCACCGCGTATGTTCCTTAACGGCGGCACCTTCAACGGAAACTCTTCCTTCACGAAAACCGGCAACACCAATGATCTGAGCGCGGGTGGCTGCACCTTCAACGCAACGGCCACCTTCACCTCGACAGGTGCAGGCCAATTGTACCTGCACAATAGCGGTAGCGACCAGTTCAACGGTGATGTGCGCGTGAATTGTGTCGGGGGGGCAGGCATCCGTTTCGGTGCTTCTACGGGCACCAGCGTGTTGGCCAGCGGCCGAACCATCGAAGTGGGCGGGAGCGGATTCACCTCGGGCCAACTCGTGCTGCGTGGAATGACACAGGTGGGAACTGCTACACAACAACTGCTTCTTGGATCCGCTGCCGAACTGCAATTCGGTGCGGGCGCAGATCTCAGCGGACCCGTAATAGCATCGAGCGGTGCGCTCTACCTGAACGGGAGCATCTTCCGGAACACGGCTTCCTTCACGAAGACGGGATCCACCCTGGATGCGAGCACGGGCGGTTGCCAATTTCAAGGGGTCACCACCTTCACACAAGCTGGTTCAGGCGAATGGCGCTTGCACGATACCGGCACCGATGCGTTCACAGGGAATGTGCTCCTCAATGGTTTAGGCAGCGGAACCTTCCGCACGGGGGCCACAAGTGGAACGGCCACGCTCAGTGCAGGCAACACCATCTCGGTTGGGAACCTCGGGTACGCCACTGGGAACTTGGTGCTTCGCAACTTCCAACAACTCGGAAGCACTGCGCAAGTGTTGGCCCTCACCGGTTCCGCCCGCATGGAGTTCGGTGCGGGCACCACGTTCAATGGTGCGTTGCAAGCCACATCGCCTTATCTCTTCTTCACGGGTGCCACGTTCAACGGTGATCTCTTCGCCACCAAAACGGGGCCTGCTGCCGATGCAAGTTCCGGCGGCAACACGTTCAATGGTACAGCCGAGTTCAAAGTAGTGGGTGTGGGCGCACTTTGGTTGAACGCTACGGGCACGGACATCTTCAATGGCAACCTTTGGTTCGACTGTGTTGGAGCTGGTGGTGTATTCCTGGGCATGTCCGGTGGTTCGTCGGTGCTGGCAGCGGGACGCACTGTATCCATCGGAACGGATGGATTCAACTCGGGCGTGCTTTCTTTCCGGAATTTCGTGCAGAGCGGAGGAACACCGCAGTCCTTCGTCCTTACCGGATCAGGCTCCCTTCGTTTTCAAACCGGAACCGTGTTCAACGGAAGCCTTACCAGTTCCAGCACGGGTTTGTTGTTGGACGGAGGCACTTTCAACGGCGACGTTGACTTCATACGCACTGGCTCGTTGGTGAACGGGGGCTTGGGCGGTTGCACGTTCAACGGCACTTGTCGTATTCGCACAACCGGCAGCGGTGGCTTCTATATGGCCACTTCGGCCGATGATACCTTCAACGGCGCCACCTGGTTCCAACGCCTAGGCAGCGGTGTGCTATCGGTGGCCTACACGCGCGATGCCCGTTTCCGATCGCACGTATCGTTGTTAGGCACGAGCGGGAACGTGGACTTCGGAGCGAACGGAGGCGTGGTGCGCATGGAAGGGAATGGCGACCGTGATTACAACGCGGATCCAGCATTCCCTTTCACTGTGAACCACCTCACGGTGAACTCTTCCATTGGATCTAAAGCGCGCGTGTACGCCGACGTCACGGTGACCGGGCAGCTGGCCTTCCAAAGTGGGCTGATCGCTCCTATGGCCACCACGAGCAGTGCCCTCGGGTTGCTGATACTCCCTGCCTCCAACTCCATTTCGACACCCGCATCGAACACGAGCTATGTGGAAGGCTTCGTGCGAAAGGTTGGGAACGTACCGTTCACCTTCCCTGTTGGCGAGTTCGGAGTCTACGCCCCTATATCCATTTCTGCGCCTAGCAACGCCGCACATCACTTCACAGCGCGCTACTTCCGTGTGGACCCCGATCCGCTCTACAACACGGCGCTGAAGGATGCGAGCATCGACCACCTGAGCCGATGCGAGTATTGGGTGCTAGACCGCACCGCAGGCAGCAGCTTGGTTGCGGTAACGCTCAGTTGGGACACGCCACGGAGCTGTGGGGTGCAAACGCCGGCCGAACTTTTGGTGGCACGATGGGATGGCGTGATGTGGCGAAACGAAGGCAATGGCGGTACCACCGGCAACGCCACCACCGGTACAGTTGTGAGCGCGTCCACCCTTGGGCAATTCGGACCGTTCACCTTGGGCAGCACAACGAGCTCGAACCCGCTTCCCGTTGAGCTGATCAGCTTCGATGCGCGCGCGGTCGGCCTTGTTGTGGAATGCGAGTGGTACACCGCCAGTGAACTGAACAGCGATCACTTCCAACTGCAGCGATCCACGGACGATCGTGCTTTCGAAACCGTGGCTGTTGTTCCTGCGGCTGGAACGAGCAGCACCACGCGCCGTTACAACATTGTGGACAAGGACCCTGTAACCGGATTGAACTACTACCGCCTGATGCAGGTAGACAAGGACGGTACCCGGAGTTTCAGTAAGGTCGTGACCGTTCTTTTCGTATCCGGAATGTTACCTACGCTTTATCCGAATCCCACCTCCGATGATGTCCGCTTGCACTTGGGCCAAAGCGAAGGTGATGTGACCGTGGTTGTGCATGATAGCATGGGGCGCGTGGTTATTTCCATGCACGTTGCACAGACCGGTGAGGACCTACTGCTCCCGCTGGCCCAACAACCGGACGGCACGTACACGATCAGAGCCAGCGATGAGCGCGGACCCTTCGGCACGCTGCGCGTGGTGAAGTGGTGAGCGCTGCGGATTCCTCCCGCCTGCATTGGGCCTCCCTCGAATTCGAGAGATCCTTCCATGGTCCCTTGCAACAAGGACCGCAGGCCTGCGCCATCGATGGCGGATCCCAGGTTACTCCTCCCCCCAGAACCTTCCGTGGAAGTTGAGCAAGTAGAGCTGATCCGTAGCGCGGGTGACAGCGGTGTATAGCCAGCGCACATACTCGCGATCCATCATCTCCTCCGTCACGTAACCCTGGTCCACGAAGACCGTGTTCCATTGACCGCCTTGTGCCTTGTGCGCGGTAACGGCGTAGGCGTACTTGATCTGCAAGGCGTTGGCATACGGATCCTCGCGCAGCAGTTTGAAGCGGGCACCCTTCGTTGGGGCGATGATGGAGGCCAACACCGTTAGTCCTAGGAGCTTCATGCGCTGGCCGGGCAATGCAGGTCCTTCCGCAGCGAGGGTGTCCAACATCACCTTCACCTCCAGCTCACGTTCCTCCGTCCCGTTCCACCAAGCGGTGGTTAGGTCGGCGAAACGCAGGCCATAGCGGTCCTCTATGCGATGCACGCGCTTAACCGTCATGGGTTCACCGTTGGCGATGAGCTCGGGTTTGCCGTTGCGGCCCGCCCAGAGGTAGTTGTTCTTCACCACCATGAGGCGATCACCGGGACACAGCTCCTCTTCGTAGCCATAAATGCGCACGCGCACTTGCCTATTGTACTGGTAGGCACCCTTGTTGCTTCGGCAGATGACGCAGACCTCATCGGCACCATGCCTACCATAGGCTGTCTCAAGTGCGTCCTGTAGGTCGTGGCCAGTTACGCGGAGGACATCTGGGAAGGGAGTGAAGTGCGGAAGAGGGAATGCAGGAGCGGGAGTAGGAACAGGAGAAGGACCGGGCTCAGGTGCAGGTGCAAGTATGCTCCTTAGGTCCGTGGCGTTGCGAAGGATGCCCGATGCTTCCGCTTGACGCACCACCTCGGTGAGTTCGATGATACCTGCGGTGAGACCGAGCGCACGCAGGTCCTTCACGTTCAACGCTGGACTGTGATCGCTGCCTACAGGGGGCAACTGCGCAGGATCGCCGATAAGGAGCAGTTTACATCCTTCAGCGGAAAAGATGTGCGCAAGCAGGTCCTGCAGCAGATCACGATCACCAAAAGAACTGGCACCGCTACCGATCATGCTCGCCTCGTCCACGATGAAGAGCGCGCCCTTGTCCTTGTTCATGGCGATCTCCGCTCCGGACCATCCCTCCTCCTCACCCGCAACACGGTAGATGCGCCTGTGGATGGTGCTCGCGGCCAGTTGCGCATGCGCACCCAGCACCTTTGCAGCACGGCCCGTAGGTGCCAACAACACCAGCGGCACATGCTTGCCCAACACCTTCACCAGCGCGCCCACGAGGGTGGTCTTGCCTGTGCCTGCATAGCCACGGAGGATCAAAGTGGCGCGCTCGCGATCGGTAGCGAGCAAGCGCTCGAAGGCGTCGATCGCCTTCAACTGGCCGCCCGTAGGTGTGTGCACCAACGCCTGGAGCAAGCGATCGGCCATGCCGTGCAAGATTGAAGATGATGCGGACATGGAAGTGCGTGGAAGGCCCGTGCGGCGCGGAACAGCGGCCGGAGGCGGGGTGAAAATACCGTTACTTTCGGCCGCCTTCGGCGCGCGCAATGCACGCTGTCGGCCACCAACCCATGGCGACCACGGCGAACGGAACAGCAGAGCGCGGAACTTGGTGCGCCGAGCAGTACGAACCCGCACGCTTGCGCGCATGGCACCTTTCGATCCTGGTGGGAGGGGACCTGTATGCCTGGGCCGTGCACGATATGAAAAGTGGCGACGTTGTGGCTGTAGCATGGGGCGTTGATGGCAACGTGCTCGATGCTTCGGAAGTGCCCGTGCAGCCGCCGACCGTATCCTTCGTTACCCTACCCGAATGGAGCACCTTGGTGCCAGAAGGTGCATTGCTCCCTGGCACCGAAGCGCAGCACTTGAGCCTTGTGCACGGTGGCCTACCAACAGGTGCCTTGCGTGACGAACCGCTCGCCGCATTGGGCGCCACCTGCATCTACGTGCACGACGATGAAGCCGAGCGTATGGTGCTGGATCGCTTTCCGCATGCGCGGCCCGTGCCCATGCAAGGCTTGATGGTGCGTGCCGCGATCGCACGCGCCAATGATGGGCCGGTATTGCTGTTGCATCGCGGGCACGACCGCCTCGATGCCGTGCTCGCTGATCACGGACGCGTGCTGTTGAGCAATACTTACGCTGCGCGCGCTTCGCAGGACATGCTCTACTACTCGCTGCTGGCCGTGGAAGGCTGTGGCCTGCGCCCGGCGGATGTGGCCGTGCACCATGGCGGTACGCACCTTACCGCGCACGAGCGCGACCTGCTGCACCGTTACTTCCCCATTGAACGCCCCGCCGTGGAAGGACCAACTGAGGCCACCGTGGATCCTGCGCGCTGGCTGGCGGTGCTGGAGCAGTTCGCATGCGTGTCATAGGCGGCAAATACCGCAATCGGCGGATCGATCCTCCGCAAGGCATAGAAGCACGGCCCACCACCGACTACGCCAAGGAGGGCCTCTTCAACATCCTGCACCACAGCACCGCGCTCGAAGGCATACGCGTGTTGGACCTCTTTGCGGGCACCGGCAACATCTCGTTGGAGTTCCTCTCGCGCGGAGCGGATGAAGTGATCAGCGTGGATAGCGACCGGAAGCTCTTCGACTTCATGCAACACATGGCGCGCGACCTTGGCGAAACGCGCTGGCGCATGGTGAAGGGTGATGTGTTCACCTTCCTGCGTAACCATCGCGGCAGCTACGACATCGTGTTCGCCGATCCGCCTTTCGCCTTGGAGGGCATCGATCGTATACCTACCTTGGTAATGGAAGCCGGACTGCTCGGCGCCGATGGCATGCTGATCCTGGAACACCCCGATACCGTGAAATGCGATGGAATGCCCGGCTTCCAACGCCACCGTTCATACGGCCCCGTGCAGTTCAGCTTCTTCGCACCCACCTCCGTCCCATGAGCCAAGCCATTGCGGTCTTCCCTGGATCCTTCGATCCCCTCACGATCGGTCACGTATCCATCGTGCACCGCTCGTTGCCGCTCTTCAGCAAGTTGGTCATCGGCATGGGCGTGAATACCACGAAGAAAACGATGTTCACACCTGAACAGCGGATCGAGTGGATCAAGGCGGCCTTCGCCAGCGAAGCAAAGGTGGAAGTGATCGCCTACGAAGGATTGACCGTGGACCTTTGCAAGCGGGTGAACGCGCAATTCATCCTCCGCGGCCTGCGCAACGGCACCGATCACGACTACGAGCGGAGCATCGCGCTCATGAACAAGCAGCTGTCCGGCGTGGAAACGGTGTTCCTCCCCGCAGAGCCAGCGCACGCACACATCAGCAGCACGATCGTGCGCGAGCTGATCGCCAACAAAGCCGATGTTCGCGCGTTGGTACCCATGGATGTTTCCACAATGAAGTGATGCGACCCATCCCGCTCTTCTTCTGCCTTTTGTTGGCATGCGCGATACACGCACAGGACGTAGTGCTGCATGTACAGGCCCCGGCATACGCTGGCAAGGTGCTGTTGCTGTACCGGTACGATGACCTTTTCACGCTGCGGCCCATACACCTTGCGAATGCGTTGATCGCTGATGACGGTACAGCCGAACTGAAGGCACCGGTGCGTGGCACAGCGAAACTCAGGCTGCGGATCGGCGATGCCACGAGCGACTTCTACGCGCGACCGGGGACCAACTACAACGTGCTGTTCCCACCGCCCGATCCACGCACGCCGCGCAGCATCAACGGCACCATGCGCGTGGACCTCGAGTTCACCAGCATGGATCCACTGGACGTGAACGCGCTCACTAGTGATCTCAATGGCCGCATGGATGCCTTCGTGATGGAGGACCTCGCCACTGACGAAGTCGCCGGTATGCAGGCCTTGGAAGTGCAGCGCAAGGAAGGTGCGCAACCACCGGATAGTGCGCACCGCCCGGCCACGTTGTTCGTGATGCCTACGTGGAGCAAGTTGCGGGTGGACACGTTCGAGCAAAAGGTGCGGCACTTCTACCGCGATGTGAATGATCAGTGGTTCGCGCACTACATGGACCACAGCTTCGCCGGATTACGCCACGGTCCGCGTGTGAACGAACGCGAACTTTACGATCATTACATCAAGGGCAAGCCCGTGTACTACGATGATCCGGAGTACGTGCGCTTCATCCGCAGCTTCTTCAGCGAGCACCTCTACCTAGTGCACCAGATCAATGACAGCGCCTTGCAGCATGCGTACGCCGGAGGTGTGCCGGATAATTTGAAGGCACTACTGGCTACGAACGAGTTCCTACAGGACGATCGCCTCTGCGAGCTGGTGATGATCGATCTGCTCCATCAGCAGTACCACACCGATCTAGTGCAACGCGAAGGAGCCGAG
The DNA here is from genome assembly GCA_046595075.1 of Flavobacteriales bacterium. Classification (GTDB taxonomy): domain Bacteria; phylum Bacteroidota; class Bacteroidia; order Flavobacteriales_F; family PHOS-HE28; genus PHOS-HE28. The sequence goes on along the minus strand of JBKJPT010000296.1, from coordinate 1,032 downwards.
CGCATACTCGCGCAAGTAGCATCCACTTCAAACTACCCGGAGCACCGCACCATTGCGGCCAACATCCTGTGGGATCTCACCACCATGCGCGTGGGAAGCCGCTTGCCCGCCATGCGCCTGGAGGACATACGCGGTCGCGACGTACAATTGGACAGCATGATGACAGGGCCGGTGTGCATCGCCATTACGGCCAGTTGGTGCAGCTACTGCGAACTGGAGTTCCAAGGCTTGGAACAACTTCACAAGGAGTATGGCGCCATTGTGCCCATCATCGCCATCAGCCTCGACACCGATGAAAAGGTGCTTAGCGATTTCGTGAAGCAACATCCGGGCATGGACTTCACTTGGTTGCGGGCTTTGGGTGAACAGCAATTGCGCGACGACCTCAGGATCCGCAGCCTACCAGCCTTCTACCTACTGAACGACGGTGTGCTCGCGCGATCACCAGCACCATTGCCCAGTCAGGGCTTGGGCGCGCTCTTCCACCAGGCCAAGGCCGAAGCGGAGCAAGGCGGACGGGTGAAGGTGTGGGATGATTGAACCGGGAATTAGACCAGTGGATCAGAACAGCATTGGACAACTCAACCGCGAATGAGTTCCCACTCATTGAATACAGGGAGCAATGAAGGATACGTGTCCTGCATGATCGTTGAAAGTTCCTCCTTTGCCACCCAACGCGCTTCCTCGATGTCCTCGTCGATCTGAGGCATGAGCTGCTCTGTGGAAGATCCCCGCATCAGGAACCAATCGGTACGCTTAAGGTGTTGGTTGCCTCTACGTTCGTAGGTGTGCCAAGTGGGCTCCATTGCTCGCAGGATCCGCAGTTCCGTCAAGCCGCACTCCTCCTGCACTTCGCGGATCGCGGCGGCTTCGATCGCCTCGCCATTTTCCACCTTGCCCTTCGGCAGATCCCATTTGTCCAAACGGCGGATCACGAGCAAACGTCCGTGCTCATCGGTCACCGCGCCACCGGCGGCCAATACGAACTTATAGGTAGTGCGGAACGCATCCCACGCCGCATCGCCGATCAGC
>JBKJPT010000171.1:0-5852 GCA_046595075.1 Flavobacteriales bacterium | reverse complement strand
CCACGTAGATCTGGCGATCGAAACGACCCGGACGCATCAAGGCGCGGTCAAGTACGTCGGCACGGTTGGTGGCGCCCAGCAGGATCACGCCGCTGTTGGTGCCGAAGCCGTCCATTTCGGTGAGCAACTGGTTCAATGTGTTCTCACGTTCGTCGTTGGCACCCATGCTCACGCTGCGCCCGCGTGCCCGTCCGATCGCGTCGATCTCGTCGATGAAGATGATGGCCGGTGCTTTCTCCTTGGCTTGCTTGAACAGATCGCGCACGCGGCTGGCGCCAACGCCCACGAACATTTCCACGAAATCCGATCCGCTCAGACTGAAGAAGGGCACGTTGGCCTCACCAGCGATCGCTTTTGCGAGCAGGGTTTTACCCGTGCCGGGTGCGCCCACGAGCAATGCACCCTTGGGGATCTTGGCGCCCATGTCGGTGTAGCGCTTGGGGTTCTTCAGGAAATCCACGATCTCCTGCAGTTCCTCCTTCGCCTCGGCCAGGCCGGCCACATCGTTGAAGGTGACGTTGGTGCTCTTGCTGCCCTCGAAGACCTGCGCACGGCTCTTGCCGATGTTGAAGATCTGCCCGCCCGGGCCGCCACCGCCTCCGATACGCCGCATGACGAACATCCAGATCACGATCATCACCCCGAAGAAGAGCACCCAGTTGAGGATCTCGCGGCCCCAGTTGTCCTGCGGCGGCTCGTACTCGAAGGCGATATTGTACTTCTTCGCGTCCTGCACGATCTCGTTCTTGGCGGCTTCGGTGGTGCCTATGTTGAACGCGTAATGCGGACCGGTAACGTTGGGCCCGCCGATCGGAGAGTTCTTGATCTTGCTGGTGTGCGAGGCCTTGGCCAAGCGGTCCTTCTTGATAAAGACCTTCACGATCTGGTCGTTCACGATCACGATGTGGTCCACATCGCCCTCAGCGGCCATGGTCTGGTACTCGCCGGGCGTGATCTTGGTCATGCTCGCCGAGAACTGGAACAGATTGATCGAGAGGATCACCAGAATGATGATGCCGTAGATCCAATAGAAGTTGAAGGAGCGCTTTGGGCGTTCCTTGCGTTCGGGTTCCTTGTTGTCGTTGGTGCTGTTCTCCACGTTGTCCCTTTGCTAAGGCCACTAGGCCACGTTCTCGTACCGCTTGCTGGCGGCATCACCCCAGAGGTCCTCCAGGGCATAATAACTTCTCTTGTCGCGGTGGAAGATGTGCACCACTACGTCCACATAATCCATCAGCACCCATTCGGCATTGCGCTCGCCCTCGGTGTGCCAGGGCTTCTCGTTGGCCCTCTTCTGGGTGAATTCCACCACCGAACGCGCGATCGCTTCTACCTGAGTGGCGCTGTCACCGTGGCATATAATGAAGTGGTCGCTCACGGTGTTCAGTACTTGACGGAGGTCCAGATGAACGATGTCCTTGCCTTTGACTTCCTGGATGCCTTCTATGATGGCTTCCACCAAGTGGGCGGCTTTGGCGCCGGGGATCTTCTTCATCCAGCTTACATTGGGGCGTTCAAAGGTAGTGGTAAGCAACCCCGCAACTGGTAAGCCATACATCCCATCTGTTCCTACTTTCACGCTCATGTTCGGCAATACGCTCCTCACCTTCGATCAGGTGGCCAGCACCAACAAGACGGCTGCCGAACTGCTTTCCCTTAACAAAGCGGATCATGGCGTAGTTGTTCTAGCCAATGAACAAACGGACGGACGTGGGCAACGAGGAAGTTCGTGGATCGCACGGCCGGGCCTGGACCTCACCATTAGCATCGTAGTAAAGCCCAAGGACCTTCGCGCCGATGCGCAGTTCGCGCTGGGCAAGGTGGCCGCGCTGGCGGTGCACGATGCCGTGCGCGCCCATGTGCAGAACGAGGTGCGGATCAAATGGCCCAACGACGTGCTGGTTGAACGCCGGAAGATCGCGGGGATCCTGATCAAGAACGATGTGGTGGGCGAGCTCATCATGGCCAGCATCATCGGCGTCGGCATCAACGTGAACAACACCGAGCTGGATCCAGAACTGGTAGCCACCAGCATGGCGATCGAAACGGGCAAGACCTTCGATCGTACGGAACTGATGCACTTGCTGTTGGAACGCTTCGAGCATTGGTACGACAAGTGGGACCGCAACCGTGGCGATGGCCTGGTGAGTTACACCGATCGCCTGTGGACCCGTGGCCGCTGGGCGGAAATGACCCTGGACGGGCAGCGCATCACCGCCCGCGCCATGGACGTGGACGAGTTGGGCCGCCTGATCGTGGAGCACGAGGACGGCAGCGTGCAAGCTTATGGGCTGGACCGCCTGCGTTTCGTACGGACCTGAGCTTTGAGGCCCTCCAAGAGCCGTTGGACACACCAGTCCACTTGCCAAAGGGTATTGCCGCATTCAGCAGTGTTCGCCAGTGATATTTGTGGGTGCATTCCCTCGGGTACGAAAGAGACCCGGATATGAGTTAGCCACCGATGGCACAGAGGAACACAGATCAAGCCTTCGTCCACTGATGGGGGTCAATTCGTGAAGGAAACGCCCGCACAGCGGACCATGTGCGTTCATCTGCGCCATCTGTGGATGCTCTCTTCCTGCGGTTCCATCGGCACCGTTTTGCCGCGCAACTAATTCGTCTACATTTGCCGACCCTTTACGAATAGTCCACGGCCATGAAACGCACCTTCCAGCCCAGCAAACGCAAGCGCACCAACAAGCATGGTTTCCGCAAGCGCATGAGCACCGCCGCAGGCCGCGCCGTGATCAGCCGCCGCCGGGCAACTGGTCGCCACAAGCTCACCACCAGCGACGAGCGGGTGGGTGCCAAGTAGGCCATTCTCCTTCAAGATCCAACAAGGGTCGCCCCATCGGGCGGCCCTTCTTTATTCCCGTTGGTCCAAGAGCCGCGCCATGGCCGCTCCCAGCTCCGGGGTAAGTAGGGCGTGGCCGAGCGGCAGTTCCTGCTGTGTGATCTGCCTAGGGGCGTGCTTGGTCAGGTTGGTGCCGAACATGGGCCTGATCACCCTGTCGTGGCTCCCGAAGAAGACGTGCACCGGAACATGGTGCTCAGCGGCGTTCGCCGCCACGCGTGCCAGGTCCGGTTCGATCAGTCGGTAGCTCAGCCACACGTCGTGCACCAGTTGTCGTTTGGTGTGGCTATCCGTTTGCCCCATGAGGAAGCGGTACATGCGTTCGTTCATCAATCGCATGGCGCGCAGTGACTTGAGAATGGCGTGCGTGACCCTAGGCTTCGCCACGAAACGCTTGTAGAGCATGCGACCCACCCTCGAAGCCGCTAATCCACGGTACCATGGCCGTGTCTTCAATCCATCCGGCGCAGCTAGGAACACCCGCTCGATCTGCTCCGGCATTTGTTCCAAAAGGCTCAAAACAATGCGACCACCAAGACTGTATCCCAGCAAGCCCACTTTGGGTGCGCTCAGCTTGTCAGCGAATGCCATGAAGTAGGTGGCCAGTTCTTTCGGGGTGAAGGGTTCATCGGCCCGCTCGGGGTATCCGGGGCTTTGTCCGTGGAAGTGCAGGTCGAAGGCGTAGAGCGTGCAACGATCGCCGAGTTCCTTCTCCAATACCTCGAAATCGGCACCGGTGCGCCCGAAGCCATGGAAAGCGAGAATAGGCAATGGGCCGTGGCCATACACGCGATAGGCAAGCGTGACACCGTGGGTGAAGTAGTGGACCATTCGAGCTGGGGCGACGAAGATCCGTAAACGATCGGCCTCTACTTGTGGCTGCAAAGGCCGTAGCTGAGGCGCAGCATCGGTAGCACGAAGACCTCTTTTCCGTTCAGCAGGCCCCAAGTATCTAGGGAGAGATCCATCCGCTGCGCAATACCATGGCCCATGGTGAGCCCCAATGCCGGCATGATCCGCGGCTCGTCCCCTTTGTGGGAGACAGTGGTCAGGTACCGCATGCCGCCGCCAACGAGACCGATGTGGAACCCTTGCGGTTTTACGCGGTAACCGAAGCCGATCCCCCCGAAATAGAGGTTGAAGGCATCGAGTGGTCCGTTGTGGCCGTCCTGCTGCGAGCTGTTCCGCCAGAAGCGCATCGCGGTGAATTGCCCGATGAGCTCATACGACCCACCTGATCGCCAACGATAGTCCGCCGTACCTCCAAGGCCTGCGACACCTGATGGGTAGTACGTGGTACTGAGGCCCAATGACAATTGCCTGTTCTGGGCCGAAAGCGGGTGCAAAAGGCCAACGAGGAGCACGCAGAGGAACCATCGATGCATGGCGGCGTTGTTCGGTGCGCCGAATCTCCGAAGAATTCCAATGCGGGGATCAAGGATCAGCCTGGGTGAAGGCCCACTGTCAATTGGCGATACCGTTCAGTTCTCCACGATCCGTCCTCCTTTTCCACATCGCCGACCTGCGCCTGCCTTGCCGGTTAGCTTCGCACCCCGGTTACAAACCGGACATGCCCAAAGACACTTCCATCAAGTCGGTCCTGCTCATCGGCAGCGGACCCATCCCGGATACCACTCCGTGGTTCCGGGACCATCGGCCAGTCTTCGCCTTCGCAAAGCCTTCGGCGAAGCCCGCCAATTCCGTCGGCCCAACCTCTTTCTTGCTAGCAACTCATGCCTAAGGACACGAGCATCAAGTCAGTCTTATTGATCGGGAGTGGGCCGATCGTTATCGGCCAAGCCTGTGAGTTCGATTACTCCGGCAGCCAAGCAGCCAGGTCACTTAGGAATGAAGGCATAGAGGTCACGCTGATCAACAGCAACCCCGCCACCATCATGACCGATCCGGTCACGGCGGACAACATCTACTTGCTGCCGCTGACTTCGGCAAGCATCGAACTCATCCTGCAGAAGCACAAGATCGACGCGGTGCTGCCCACCATGGGCGGCCAGACCGCGCTGAACCTCGCGATCGAGTGCGAGAAGCTCGGCATCTGGGCGGAGCACGGCGTGCGCATGATCGGCGTGGACACCGAGGCCATAGACATCACCGAGAACCGCGAACGCTTCCGCCAACTGATGGAAAGCATCGGCATCCCGTCGGCGCCGAGCAAGACCGTTACAAGTTTCCTGGAAGGGAAGAAGGTGGCGCAGGAGTTCGGTTTCCCGCTCGTGATCCGCGCCAGCTACACGCTCGGTGGCAGTGGCGCAGCGTTGGTGAAGGACCCCGCCGAGTTCGACAAGCTGCTCAAGTACGGCTTGCAAGTGAGCCCCATCCACGAAGTGCTCATCGACAAAGCACTGATCGGTTGGAAGGAGTACGAGCTGGAGTTGTTGCGCGACAAGGACGACAACGTGGTGATCATCTGCAGCATCGAGAACTTCGATCCGATGGGCATCCACACAGGCGACAGTATCACGGTGGCGCCGGCGATGACCCTCAGCGACCGCACCTACCAGAAGATGCGGACCATGGCCATCAAGATGATGCGCGCCATCGGTGATTTCGCGGGCGGCTGTAACGTGCAATTCGCTGTAAGCCCTGACGAGAACGAGGACGTCTACTCCATCGAGATCAATCCGCGTGTGAGCCGCAGCAGTGCGCTCGCATCAAAGGCCACGGGTTATCCCATCGCCAAGATCGCCGCCAAGCTCGCCATCGGCTATCGCCTCGACGAGTTGGAGAACCCCATCACCGGCACCAGCGCCTTCTTCGAGCCCACGCTCGATTACGTGATCGTGAAAGTGCCGCGTTGGAACTTCGACAAGTTCGAAGGTGCCGACCGTCGCCTCGGTGTGCAGATGAAGAGCGTCGGCGAAACGATGGGCATCGGCCGCAGTTTCCAGGAAGCGTTGCAGAAAGCCTGTCAGAGTTTGGAGATCAAGCGCAACGGATTGGGCGCCGACGGCAAGGAAACGCGCGACGCCGCCGTGTTGCT
>JBKJPT010000143.1:0-6721 GCA_046595075.1 Flavobacteriales bacterium | reverse complement strand
GCCACGGAACTAAAGGACACTGGCCGGGCCGAGGCGCGCTCCTTCGATCAGGTCTCCATACTCTTCACCGATTTCAAAGGCTTCACCGAAGCGAGCGAAAAGCTCTCGCCGCAGGAGTTGGTGGAAGAACTCAACACCTGCTTCAAGGCCTTCGATGCCATCATCACCGCGCGCGGCATCGAGAAGATCAAGACGATCGGCGATGCGTACATGTGTGCAGGTGGCTTGCTGGACCCGAAGACCTCATCGCCTGCTGATTGCGTGCATGCCGCGTTAGAGATGCAGACGTTCATGACAAGTCGCAAAGCGGAGCGTGATGCACAAGGCTTGCCCGCCTTTGAGATGCGCGTGGGCATCCACACCGGCCCCGTGGTGGCGGGATCGTCGGTGTGGAGAAGTTCCAGTACGACATCTGGGGCGTTATGGTGAATACGGCGAGCCGCATGGAGAGCAGCTGCGAAGTGGGCCAGCTGAACATCAGCGAGGCGACGTATGTGTTGGTGACCGCTTCGCAAAGCCTCGCGGTGACCGGCGCGTTCAAGTTCACCCCGCGTGGTAAAGTGCAGGCGAAGGGTAAGGGGGAAATGGAGATGTACTTTGTTGCGGCCGATACCCAGCGTGCCTGATCATATCACGGTCCATACGCGTCCGACGGTGACCGCGCTCCTGCTCCAGCGCAACGGCCAAGGCCGCGCTCCACGCACCCGGTTCAGCAGGGGTCAGCGCGCCACAACAAGTTGCGCGTAGCGCGGAACGACCCCGGTGGTGCGAAGGATGTACGCACCTGGGGCCAGGTGCTCCAATGGTACTTCCATTTGTGATCGACCTCGCGTGACCATGTGTACAAGCACCGCTCCTTGCAAACTGATCACCTCAAGCCCGTCGGCTTGGCCGGTGCCAAGGGTGACCAGGCAACGGCCCGACGCCGGGTTCGGGAACACTGTGAGGAAAGCATCAGCCGATGCTTCTTCCACGCTGTTCCATACCGTGCAAAGCCCCGTTACTTGCAAGGGAACAGTGCTGAAGGTAGTGGTACCATCACCCAATTGGCCGGCGCTGTTGGCTCCCCAAGTCCACACGGTGCCGTCATTTTTCAGCGCAAGCGAATGGCTCCATCCAACGGCAATGGAGTGGACATCGGTGAGCGCACTTACAGGCACGGGAACATTGCCGTTGATGGTGGTCCCGTTCCCGAGCTCTCCAAAGGAATTGTATCCCCAAGCCCATGCGGTACCATCATTCTTCAGGGCAAGTGAATGGTACGTTCCTGATGCAATGGCTGTGATGCCCGTGAGCAAACTCACCTGCACGGGAGCATTGGTGTTGGTGTTTGTCCCGTTCCCGAGCTGGCCATAGGGATTGTACCCCCACGCCCAGACCGTACCGTCGTTCTTCAATGCGAAGGAATGGTACTCTCCTCCTGCGATGGCGATAATGCCGGTGAGGGAGCTTACCTGCACGAAGATCGAACTGCTTGTATTGGTCCCATTACCAAGTTGGCCATAGTTGTTCCAACCCGTGGCCCACACCGTGCCATCATTCTTCAGGGCAAGGGAATGATAGGTTCCGCCGGCAATGGCGGTAACTCCCGTGAGTGGCCCAGCCTGCACCGGTAGGTTGCTGTTGGTGGTTGTCCCATTTCCGAGCTGACCATAGCCATTGATCCCCCAAGCCCAAACGGTGCCGTCGTTCCGGAGGGCCATGGAATGGTCCGATCCTCCTTCGATCGCGATGATGCCGCTGAGCGAATTCACCTGCAAGGGCACATTGCTGGCCGCATTGTTTCCAGTGCCCAGTTGCCCGAAATCATTGTCCCCCCAAGCCCAGACCGTGCTGTCATTTTTCAGGACGAGGCAATGCGCCCCACATTCCACCATGGCGTGAAGGTCGGTGAGCGTGCCGATGGGCACCGGAACAGGGCTATCCGTATTGGTCCCGTCCCCGAATTGACCATCGTCGTTCGATCCCCAGGCACTGACGGTGTTATCAATGCAAATGGCATGGGAAGAATAACCTCCCCCCGCGATGGTTTGCGCGTGAACCGCTGTAATACCGATGAACGCGATCGTGCCTAGTGTAAGGATACGGGTCATGAGGGTAGGGGTTTGAGGGTTACTGCTTACAGTCAATAGTAAGAAGTCTGCGGTTGCTGGGGATGGGCGCGGCCGTAGGCAAGGCGCGGAAGATCACGGCGGGCTGCCTTATTTCGAGATCCGCATCAGCATCCGCACCGGTCCGGTGGTGGGGCATCGTAGGCGTAAAGAAATTCCAGTACGACATCTGGGGCGATGCGGTGAACACGGCGAGCCGCATGGAATCCTCTGGCGCGGTGGGTGAGGTGAATATCAGCGAAGCGACGTATGCGTTGGTGAAGGATGCGCAGGAGTTGACGAAGGGACCCAACCCGCAACCCGTCAACCCGCTACTGATCTTGCATTCCACTTCACCCCACGCGGAAAAGTGCAGGCGAAGGGCAAGGGGGAAATGGAGATGTACTTTGTGCAGGCATGATGCAGCGATCCTGGTTCCTTGTCCTCGTTCCATTTCTCTCCTATTTGGCACACGGTCAGAACGTGGCAGAACAGGATAGCCTGCGCTCGATCTGGACCAATACGGCCCAGCCCGACACTGCGCGTTTCAACGCGGGATATGACCTGATCACGACCACCATCTACTCGGCACCTCCGGACAGTTCCCTCGGCCTAGCCCACGAGTTGCTGGCCTTTGCACAAGCGCGCAAGCTCCGGAAACAAGAGGGGCAGGCGCTGAACCTGTGCGGCATTTTCTACGGGAACATGAGCTTGCTGGACAGCTCGGAAGCCAACTACCTCCGTTGCCTGCACATCTTCGAAGAGATCGGCCACCGGATGGGCATGAGCGGGGTGCTGAACAACCTGGCGAACGTGGTGAGCGGAAAAGGCGACCAGCAGAAGGCTATTGGCTACTACACGGACTGCCTGCGGATCGGTGAGGAACTGGGCGACAGCTCCGTAATGGCCCGTGTGCTCGGCAACATGGGGAACATCTATGCCGCACAGGGAGACTACGAACGTGCCATGGACCACTACGACCGCCGCATCGCATTGGCCGATGCCATTGGCGACAAGCAATGTGCCGAGGAGGCGTGGATATGCAAGGCCATCGTTCATCGCGCACGGCACGACCCTGCACGTGCGCTGGAGTGCTTCGAGATAGGCCTACGCATGGCCCGGGAGATCGATGATGTTTCCGGCATTTGCGCTGCCTTGTCGAGTCTTGGCGAGGTGTACGTGGAGGAAGGAGACCATGTGCGCGGCCTGGCCTTGTTGGATAGCGGGCTCACCATTGCTGAAGCACAACAGGACCCCGGTATGATAGCCGCGACGGAGACCCTGATCGCACGCAGTTACCACATGCAAGGGGCAACAGCGCGCGCGCTGGTGCATGCGGCGCGCGCCCTGGAACTGGCGCAAGAGGTGGGCAGTGTGGAGCCATTGCGCGACGCGGCGGAGATGAACTACAAGATCTTGAAGGCGGGCGGGGACGAACGCGGAGCACTGGCCATGCATGAATTGTACATCACCATGCGCGACAGCATCGTGAACGACGAGAACAAGCAAGCGATCATGGGCCAGCGGTTCCAGTACGAGTATGACAAGAAAGAGGCCTTGTTGAACGCGGAGCAGGAGAAGAAGAACGCCGTAGCGGCCGAAGAACTCCGTCGCAAGAACCTGCAACGCAATGCCTTCATCGGCGGATTCGGGTTGATGCTGCTGTTGGCCGGTGTCTTCCTCGTGCAGCGCAACCGAATCAACAAGGAGAAGCAGCGCAGTGAAGAGCTTTTGCTCAACATCCTTCCGGAAGAAGTCGCGGAAGAACTGAAAGCGAAGGGTTCGGCCGAAGCCGTACACATCGATCAGGTCACCGTGCTCTTCACGGACTTCAAAGGCTTCACGGCCATGAGCGAGGTGGTCACACCGCAGCAATTGGTGCGTGACCTTAACGAATGCTTCAGTGCCTTCGATCACATCACCAGCAAATACGGCATCGAGAAGATCAAGACCATCGGCGATGCTTACATGGCCGCTGGCGGATTGCCCACACCCAACACCACGCACGCCACAGATGTGATCAACGCCGCGTTGGAAATGCGCGACTTCATAGCCGAAGGGAAGGCACGCAAGATCGCGGCCGGTCTGCCCTACTTCGAGATCCGCATCGGGATCCACACCGGCCCTGTCGTCGCGGGCATCGTAGGCGTGAAGAAGTTCCAATACGACATCTGGGGCGATACGGTGAACACGGCTTCACGAATGGAATCCTCTGGTGCGGTGGGTGAAGTGAATATCAGCGAGGCGACGTATGCGTTGGTGAAGAACGCTTCGGGTCCTCGGTCGCAAGGCACCCTGATGCCCACGCCTACTGCGTTGCTCAGCGAAAGTCCGATGTTCACATTCACCCCGCGTGGCAAGGTGCAGGCGAAGGGCAAGGGTGAAATGGAGATGTACTTCGTATCGATCAACGAACAAGGGTCATGAGAAGCCTCTACCACTGTCTTCTGCTGTGCTCAACGCTGGGCATCATATCAAATGCGACCTATGCGCAAAAGGCCAAGCTGGACAGCTTGCTCCACTTGCTGCAAGGCCATCCGGTCAACGATGTCCAACGTCTCGATCTGCTGAACAAGGTCGTTCGGGGCAGCATGTACATCGATCCGTTGAGCGCAATGAAGCTCGGCGACGAGGCCGTCGCCCTCGCACGCTCCCTCGGTGATGATCGGGCGTTGGCGAAAGCGTTGGATGGCCGCGTGGCGTTGGACCAGGCGGCAGGTGTCGGCACCGACCGAAGCAAGGAACTGAACGAGGCGCTCGCGATCGAACGTCGACTTGGGTTACAACGCGAACAGGCATGGACGCTCATTCGATCGGCCCAGAACGATCTATATCAGGGAAGATCGGATACCGATCGAGTGATCCTGAGGGAGGCCGGTCGCATTTTCCACGCATTGAAGGACAGCGAAGGGGAAGGCGCCACCAAGGCCTACCAGGCCTATGACCTTGTGAACGCGGACCCGGATCGGGCAAGTGCGCTTTTCGAACAGGCTGTTGCGCTCTTGGAGCAGCATGGGCATCTGGAATGGACGATCATGGCCTTGAACTTGAAAGCGTTCGTGGCGTATTTGAACAGTCGCACCGAAGAAGCCATCGCTGCAAGTGGGCACGCCCTTGACCTGGCACAGGGAACGGGGTACGACCAACTGATCATGACGTCTCATTCATACATGGGCAACGCCAACCGTGATGCTGGTCGCTACGGACCGGCGGCAGAGCACTTCTTGGAGGCGATGCGGATAGGCGAGGCGCACAATGACTTTGACTGCATGGCCGTCGTCTGTTTGAACCTTGGCCCCATTTACTTGAGCACTCGTGATACCACCCGATCCATCGATTGGTATGAGCGAGGTTACGCAATGGCCGACAAGGCTACCCGACCGGACCTGATGACCTACGCGCTGAACGGGCTGGGCGATATCCACAAGATGCGAAAGGAGTACACCAAAGCACTGGCACGATACGAGAAGGCGTTGTCGTTGTGCTCCTCACGGGAAAAGTACGCGGGCCAGCAAGGCATCGACCAGTGCGAGTCACAGGGGTACGCAAGCATCGGTGGTGCGAAGCTCGCCCTAGGTGATGTGCTCGGCTCCAAAGCCGCCTACAGTGCTGCGCTGGCTGCAGCCGAACGCCAGGGTTTGGTCTGGGAAATGTCCAGCAGCCGCGCCAGTCTCGCCAAGATCCTTCTCGCCATACCCGACTCTCTGCTGCGAGAGGCTGACCTATCATCCGCACAGGAGCGTGATCGGGCCGCAATCGAACTGGCTCTGAAGGCGCTCGCACCAGCGCGGGAAAATGGCTGGACCCTTCAGCGTTCGGCGCTTGAGGCTCTTGCCGAGGGCTACGAGCGGCGGAGCGACCCCGTGTCGGCCCTGCGATACATAAAGGATCTCATGCAAGTGAAGGACAGTCTTCTTAACGCAGACAAGGCGAAGGTGATCTCAGGCCTGGAGATCCGCTACCAGACCGAGAAAAAGGAACACCAGATCGTGCTGCTGGGGAAGGACAAGGAAGTGCAGGCGAAGGAGATCCAAAAGCAGAAGCTAGTGCGCAACGGGTTCATGGGAGGTTTCGCACTTGTACTGGCCTTCGCTGGCGTGTTCCTCTTTCAGCGCAACCGCATCGGAAGAGAGAAGCAACGCAGCGAGGAACTGCTCTTGAACATCCTGCCGGAAGAAGTCGCGGAAGAATTGAAAGCAAAGGGTTCGGCCGAAGCCGTACACATCGATCAGGTCACCGTGCTCTTCACGGACTTCAAAGGCTTCACGGCCATGAGCGAGGTGGTCACACCGCAGCAATTGGTGCGCGACCTCAACGAGTGCTTCAGCGCCTTCGATCACATCACCAGTAAGTACGGTATCGAGAAGATCAAGACCATCGGCGATGCCTACATGGCCGCAGGCGGATTGCCCACGCCCAACACCACGCACGCCACGGATGTGATCAACGCCGCGATGGAAATGCGCGACTTCATCGCCGAAGGCAAGGCACGCAAGATCGCGGCCGGTCTGCTCTACTTCGAGATCCGCATCGGGATCCACACTGGCCCCGTTGTCGCTGGCATCGTTGGCGTGAAGAAATTCCAATACGACATCTGGGGCGATACGGTGAACACGGCTTCACGAATGGAA
>JBKJPT010000084.1:0-9232 GCA_046595075.1 Flavobacteriales bacterium | reverse complement strand
TCGGAGACCTGCTTCAAGCGCAATGCCTGTTCGATCTTCCTACGGCCCCAACCCTTCTGCCTGAACTTGCTCACAGCGAAATGCTCCGCGAAACGCGCCTCGTTGAGGAAGCCTTCACCGATGAGTTGGGCGATGATGCCTTCTACTTGCGTCCGGTGCTCGCCCCACGAATAGACCTTGTCGCGCACTTCTTGCTGGCAGCGCTCTTGGCGCGCGCAATAGGCGCGGGCTTTCCCGATTGCCCCGGATGCTGACGATTTCTTTGGCATGAAGCGGAATGCCAACCTAAGGAACCTATAGCTGCAACGCCCGATGATTAAAGAGCCACCTCATTGGCATACATTCGGTGGGTAGCCGGCAGCATCGGAGGGGTCATTCAACGTCAATCATCCAACCATGAATCGGATCTTACCGTTGAGCCTACTTGTCGTTTTGTTGCTTTCACCCCTGTTGGTCTTCTCCCAGAGCACCTTTCAAAAGCTACTGCCCGGCTCTTGGAACACATGGGGTACTTGTGCTAAACGTTCTTCCGAAGGGAATTTGACGTTCTGCACGTGGGCAGTTGACCAATTTGATTCGTCGGGCAGTGATGTCATTCTAGTATCGTTCGACGACCAAGGAGACACTCTTTGGACGAGGTCGTACGGAGGACCATATGACGAACAGAGTTTTTCCTTACTAACGACAGGTGACGGCGGCTACTTGATCACTGGGACGACGAATACAACCGAGGCTAGCAATGGTCCGTTTCGCGGATTCTTGATCAAGACGGACGAACAAGGGGATACAATTTGGACAAGAGCATTTAGTGGATTGAGTCAGCCATTGGCGCTTACCGAATGCTATGGTGGGGGCTTCGTTGTGCTGGGCTGGCAAGGCCCATATGGCATGTCCATGCTGAGGATCGATACCCAAGGGGATCTCATATGGTCCAGGTATTACGATCGGCAGACCCCGCCCGATTTCGAGAGCGAGATAGCGTCAACGTGCATCGTACAATCCACAGATAGCAGCTATTTCGTTGGCGGAATTCATTCCGGAGGAATGTTCTTCTCCAAGGTTGATCCTTCTGGCATGGTGCTGTGGGCGAAAGTGACATCCATGGGTGGCGAAGTGCGGCAAATGGAGGCGACACCCAATGGAGGTCTGGCCCTATTCGGATACCTGCCTTCTGAGACCGGAATAGGGTGGGACGGAGTTCTCATCGAAATGGATTCGTCGGGAAATACGCTTTGGTCGAAAGGATACGACAGCAGCGAAATCGATGGATTTACTTCCGGAATCAGAACATCCGACAATGGCTTTTCCATGATTGGTTCAACTCAAGGAGTCGACCCTTACTGGGATGTGCATCTGCTCAAGACAGATAGCGCTGGAGAGGTGTTGTTGTCTCGAACCTTTGATGGCGGCGCAAGTGATGTTGGGCGAGGCATCGTAGAGGCGGATGATGGAGGTTCTTTCATCCTCGGCAATACATATAGTTTCGGATCAGGCCCATCCATGTGGCTGATCAAAACAGATTCGAGCGGGTCTGGAGATTGCTATCAGGATACTGTTACCATCGTTGTATCCGATGTTGAACTGGATTGGATAGACTTTCAATTGCAACCGTTTTCCTCGACTAACACGGAGTATTCAACCGCTTTTGGCGTACGGAGCGGAGCGACGATCCTGCCGCTTTGCCCGGTTCGCGTGGACGATTGGGACGCCGAAGAGCATGTCGTTCAGGTCTCTCCGAATCCCGCCAACGATCAATTCACAGTGCTGTTCGCCTCGGATCGAACTGGATCGGAGATAGAGGTGTTCAACCTGCTTGGTGAGAGAGTCTACGGTAGAAGAGCGCTACAACCCGCAACCACGATCGATTGCTCATCCTTGTCAAGAGGGATCTATCTGGTCAGGGTCTCAACGGCTACCTCGGTCGTTTTCCAGAAAGTTGTTCTCGAATAGAAGTAGCGCGAACCGCTACAACCTCACAACGGCACCACGTTCCCCTGTCCGTCCTGCACGGTGTACGAGAGGAACTGCAACGCGCCCTCGGGCTGCACCTTCACCCACTTCTTCCAACGCCACCACCACTTGTGCTGGATGCTTGGGAAGCCCTTGGTGAGGTAAGCATGTATGAAGGGGTGCACGTTGAGCGTGATGCCCGTCATGCCCTTTTCGCCATGCAGGTAGTTGATGGCGTTCTCCATCTCATCGATGAGCAACACCGGGGCGCTCACCTCGCCGGTACCGTTGCAGGTAGGGCAGCTTTCGCTGGTGTCGATCTCCGTTTCGGGGCGCACGCGTTGGCGTGTCATCTCGATCACTCCGAAACGCGAAGGCGGTAGCACATTGTGCTTGGCCTTGTCGTCCTCCATGGCATCCTTCAGCGCCTTGTGCAGGAGGCGCCGGTTCTCCGGCTCATAGAGATCGATGAAGTCCACGCAGATGATGCCTCCCATGTCGCGCAGGCGCAGCAGGCGCGCGATCTCCTGGGCCGCTTCGATGTTGATGTCGAGGGCGTTCTTCTCCTGGGCCTGGTTGCCACCCTTGCGACTGCCGCTGTTCACGTCGATGACGTGCATGGCCTCGGTCTTCTCAACGATCAGGTAGGCGCCACTGCTGAGCATGACCTGCTTACCGAAAGCCTGCTTGATCTGCTTGTTGACCGCGAAATTGTCGAAGATGTCCAGCTTGCCCTTGTAGTGCTTGACGATGCCGGCCTTCTCGGGTGCGATCTTTTCGAGGGTGGTGCGAATGTCGTCGGCGAGGAGTTCATCATCGACATGGATCGCGGTGAAGTCCTTGTTGAGCACATCGCGCAGCACGGCGTTGGTGCGGTCCACTTCGCCCAGCACCTTCTTGGGTGGTATGGCGTTGTGCAGGTTGTGGAACATGACGTCCCAGCGCTGCATTAAGGTCTTCAGATCCGCCTCGAGATCCTCGCTGTTCTTCTCCGCCGCATTGGTACGTATGATCACGCCGAAGTTCTTCGGGCGAATGGCCTGCATAAGGTCCTTCAGCCGTCGGCGCTCCACCTCATCGGTGAGGCGGGTGCTGATGCTCACTTTATTGATGAACGGCACCAGCACCATGTAGCGCCCGGCGAGCGTCACTTCCGCAGTGAGGCGCGGGCCCTTGGTGCTGATGGGCTCTTTGGCGATCTGCACCAGCAGACTCTGGCTGGCGCTCACCACATCGGCCAGCTTGCCGTCCTTGGGAATGTCCGGATCGGGTTTCCAGTCCTCCAGCAAGCTGCTTTTTAGGGTACCGTTCACGGCACCCTTGGTGAACTTGAAGCTGTTGCGGTATTGTGGCCCCAGATCGAAGTAGTGGAGGAAGGCGTCCTTCTCGTGCCCCACGTCCACGAAGGCGGCGTTGAGGCCGGGGGCCACCTTGCGCACCTTGGCCAAATGCACATCGCCCACGGCGAAACCGCGTTCGGTCTGTTCGCGGTGCAGTTCGCTCAACACCTTGTCCTTCAACAAGGCTATGGCGACCTCGCCTGCACCTGATCGGATGATAAGGTCGATGTTCACGCGGAAATGCTCTATGTGCAAGGGACCGCGCACTTGCGCGCGGCATTGATCGGCGCGAGGGTGCAAGACCCCCACGCCGGCCGGAACTCAAAGATCCCTAACGGATCTTCTTCTTGTGCCGGTTCTTCCGCAACCGCTTCTTGCGTTTGTGGGTGGCCATTTTGTGTCGCTTACGCTTCTTTCCGCAGGGCATGTTCGGTCAGTGTTGTGTGTTCTTCAGATCTGTTAGGAAACCGTCCACGCCTTTGAGAATGGCGGTATCCTGTGTCAATGTCTTGTACTTCGTGAGACAGGCGATCGCTTGATCGATGCTGTCCATTGTTGCATACGTGCGCCCCAGGTAGAACCAGACGTCGGGAAAACCCGCCGCGTCAATGTCCCTCACCTTCTTGAAGCGTTCCAAAGCGCGTTCGTACTGTCCGCTTTGTACGCTGAACAATCCGAGGTTCCAATGGGCTTCGGCGTTGTTGGGCTCTTGCTCCACGATCTCGCGCAGCATTTGAATGCCGCGCATCGGATCCTGGCCTTGCACTAGGGCCACCGCTTCGGCAAGCTTCGCCTTGGCGGGGTCCATCGCCGTGGCGGCCATGGCCTCGTTCTTCCCGGAAGGTGTCCGGGGCATCAATACCAAAAGAACGATCACCACCACCGAAGCGAGGAGAGCGAACAACTGGGGCTTCTTCAAGCCCATCATTGCACGCCGCCTGCGCGGTTCTTCACCTTGTCCACAAAGACATCGGCCGGTTTGAAGGCCGGAATGTCGTGCGCGGGGATGATGATGGTGGTGTTCTTCGCGAGGATGCGGCCGGTCTTCTGGGCCCGCCGTTTCACCACGAAGCTCCCGAAACCGCGCAAATGCACGGCCTCCCCCTTTGCCAAGCTCACCTTCACCTCCTCCATGAGCGATTCCACGATGGTGCTCACCACTAGCCGTTCCACGCCAGTCTTCTTCGCCATGATGCTCACCAACTCTGCCTTGGTCATACCCTACTTCGGTTTGGGGCCGCAAATATAGCCGGACGACCCGTTCGCGCAACCCATCTTTGTGCCTGTATGTCAACGGCTTCTTGGTTCTCGCGCGCAGTGCTTCCGTGGTACCGGGAAAACCGCCGCGATCTGCCTTGGCGCCGCACCACCGACCCCTACCTGATCTGGCTCAGCGAGGTGATCCTGCAACAGACCCGGGTGGACCAAGGGTTGGCCTACTGGAAGCGTTTCGTGAAGAAGTACCCACGGGTGCAGGACCTCGCAGCCGCTCCCGAGGATCATGTATTGAAGTTGTGGCAAGGCCTAGGCTACTATAGCCGGGCCCGCAACCTGCTCGCGGCCGCCAAGCAGGTGGTTGACGAGCACAACGGGGAGTTCCCTAAGGAGCATGTGGCATTGAAGCAATTGAAAGGGGTGGGCGACTACACGGCCTCGGCCATTGGTTCCATCTGTTTCGGACTGCCGGAGCCGGTGGTGGACGGCAACGTCTACCGGGTGCTGTCGCGCGTGTTCGGGATCCCAACACCCATTGATAGCACTGCAGGACGCAATGAATTCCGTGCACTAGCAGCCAAGCTGATCGACCACGAAGAACCGGGTGACCACAACCAAGCGGTGATGGAGTTGGGCGCCACGGTGTGCACGCCCCGAAGCCCGCGATGTGGACGGTGCCCGCTTGCGCGGAAGTGCATAGCGCGCTCAACGGATCGTGCGGGCGAACTACCTGTGAAGCATGGGCGGATCACGGTACGCACACGTTACTTCAACTACCTGCACATCAACAGCACTGGCAAGACCTATTTGCGCAAGCGAATCGGCAAGGACATTTGGCAGGGGCTGTATGAATTCCCTTTGATCGAAAGCCTCAAGCCACTGACCAGACCGGCACTCTTGAAGGCCTTGGGACAGGACTGGCGGGTTACGGGTAAAGACGCACCGGTGAAGCATGTGCTCAGCCACCAAGTGATCCAGGCCACTTTCTGGCAAGTGCATCCACCTGCCTGTTTCCAAGTGGAGAAAGATTGGGTGGCGGTGAAGCCCACGGCACTGCACACCTACGCTGTACCGCGCCTGATCGAGCGGTACGTGGAAAACTCGTCCGCCAAGACGCGCTGAGCGCACCGCTATCTTCGGCGTCCCATCCCCTCTTCCATGTCCGGAGTGAACAAAGTGATCCTGCTCGGCAACCTCGGCGCCGATCCCGAAGTACGTCACTTGCAGAACGGCACCTCAGTGGCCAACTTCAACATCGCGACCACTGAAGTCTTCAAGGACAAGCAGACCGGCGAGCGGCGCGAGATCACCGAGTGGCACCGCGTGGTGGCCTGGCGCTGGCATGCCGATGTAGCCGAGAAGTACTTGCGCAAGGGCAGCAAGGTTTACGTGGAAGGCAAATTGCGCTCTCGCAAGTGGCAGGACAAGGATGGCCATGATCGCTACACCACTGAGATCCTGGTTGATGAACTGAACCTGCTGGACCGCCCCAACACCGGTAGTGCACAGCCTGCTACAGCAACGGCAACCGTTACTAGCACGGCCGGTCCTGCCGATCAGCAGGCCGACGAGGTGGACGATCTACCCTTCTGATCGCACCCATCCGTCCATCAACAACGTGCACGTGGAGCCGCCGTCCGCCACTCTTCTTTCCATCGCCCTGTTCTGGCGCCCTATGGACGGCACCACGGTATTGATCCTTGTTGTCATCGGGCTGCTACTGGTATGCTCCGCGGCCATGAGCGCCAGCGAGGTGGCGTTGTTCTCCATTACACCCACCCAATTGCGCGACCTGCGCGAACGCGGCGGGCAATGGGGCAGCCGCGTGCTGGACCTGCTGGCCAAACCGCGCCGTTTGCTGGCCACGATCCTGATCGTGAACAATCTGGTGAACGTGGGCGTGGTGGTACTGAGCGCCATGGCCGTGGAGAAATTGCTTTACGTGGAGCACATGTCCCAGACGCTGGTGTTCGTGGTGCAGGTGCTTGCGGTCACCTTCATCATCCTTCTCATGGGCGAGGTGCTGCCCAAGGTGTACGCCACTTCGCACGCCGTACGCGTGGCACAGCTCATGGCTGGTCCGTTGTTGGTGCTGCGCTGGATACTGAAGCCTCTGAGCGAAACGCTCGTGCGCAGTACCAACTTCATCGAGAAGCGCTACCGTAAGAAAGGCACGCAGAACATTTCAGTCACCGCCTTGGGGCATGCGCTCGACCTCACGCACGATGCCAGCACTACGGCAGAGGAGAAGCGCATCCTGCGTGGCATCGTCAAGTTCGGCAACATCGAAGTGCGACAGGTGATGCGTCCGCGCACTGAAGTTGTTGGTTTCGATCGCGAGATGACATTCCTCCAACTGATGAGCGCGATCTTGGAGAGCGGATACTCGCGCGTGCCGGTGTACGAAGGCACACTGGACCGCGTGACCGGTGTGCTCAACATCAAGGACGTGCTCCCGCACATCGACAAGTCGGACTTCGATTGGCACAGCCTGTTGCGCGACCCCTACTTCGTTCCAGAGAGCAAGAAGCTGGACGATCTGTTGCAGGAATTCCAACATGAGCAAGTACATCTCGCCGTGGTTGTGGACGAACATGGCGGCACCAGTGGGATCATCACGCTCGAAGATGTGATCGAAGAGATCGTGGGCGACATCACCGACGAGTTCGACGATGAGGACCTGATCTACAGCAAGCTCGATGATCGCACATGGGTCTTCGAGGGCAAAGCGCCCCTGCCCGATGTGTACCGCGTGCTAGGGATCGATGGACAGCTCTTCGAGGACAACAAGGGCGACAGCGGCACGCTCGGCGGTTTCATCCTTGAACTCACTGGCCGCATCCCCAAGAAGGGCGAACGCGTGGATCTGCACAACTACGCTTTCATCGTGGAGGCCAGCGACAACAAGCGCGTGCGCCGCGTGAAGGTGGTGGTGCGCGATGAAATGAATGCATCGTGAGCATGCACCGGACCACCACTTGCACTGCGCTCTTCTTCATTTTGGCGCTGCTGTTCACCGCATGTGCCGATGATCCGTTGCCCAAGCCCAAAGGCTGGTTGCGACTTGACCTTCCCGAACAGCATTACGAGAACTGGGAGGGTGATGCACCATTTGTTGCCGAGGTGCCCGCGTATGCTGTCCTGGTTCCGCGCAACGCCACCGGCGGGGCCAAGTGGTTCGATATGCGTTTCGCTAAACAGCGCGCCACGGTGCACATGACCTGGAGTGCAGTGAACGGCGACCTACCGCAACTCATCGAGGATGCGCACACCTTCAAGAAGCAGCACGAAGCGAAGGCCTCCCGCATTGGAAGTGAGCGCTTGCTCCGCGACAGTGCACGCGTGTTCGGGACGCTCTTCGATGTAGAAGGCGACGTGGCCAGCCCCATGGTCTTCTACCTCACCGATAGTACCAACAACTTCCTCTACGGTGCGCTGTACTTCGATGTGCGGCCCAATGCGGATTCGCTTGCGCCCGTGACCGAGCGCTTACGGGCCGATGTGCGGCACTTCGCTGCTACCCTGCGGTGGCTATCGGACGACCTGTCCGGTGCAAAGCCTTGAGCAACACTGCGAGCAGCACAAGTGCACCGAACTGGTGCAGCACGCCGAGCTCGATGCGCACGCCGGTGATGAGCGTGAGCACGCCGAGCGTGAACTGCAGAAGCACGGCAACGATCAACCACCACCACGTGCGTTGCAGTGCGGCCGATCCACGGAAGTGCACGGCATAGCCCACGAAGGCCGCTGCGACCAACCACGCCAGATAGCGGTGCACGAACTGCACGCCGTCCTTGTGATCAGCGAAGTCCTTCCAAAAGGAACCAAAGGCCGTGACGTTCGCGGGCATGAACTCGCCGTTCATGAGCGGCCAGGTATTGTAGATGTGCCCCGCATCGAGCCCGGCGGTGAAGGCACCCCACACGATCTGCACAACGAGCAGCAGCAGGAGCCAACGCGCCCACTTACCCGCACGGCTTCCGTCCGCAGTTAATGCGCTGCGCTGATCCGTGATGTCGCACACCGTCCAGAACACCAAACCGAACACGCTGAAGGCCGCAACAAGGTGGATCGCGAGGCGGAAATGGCTCACATCGGTACGCGCGCTCAAGCCGCTCTTCACCATGAACCAACCGAGCGCACCTACCAACGCACCGCCGATGAGGATAGAGATCGCGCGCTTGAGCAACCAACCTTTGAGCAAGCCCTTTCCCCAGAAGATGAAGAAGGGCACAGCGAAGACAAGACCCATGAGCCTGCCCCAGTTGCGATGCAAGTATTCCCAGAAGTAGATGTGCTTGAACCCCGCGAGGTCCATGCTCGAGTTGACGAGCGTGTATTCCGGGATGCGCTTGTAGGCATCGAACTCCGCTTGCCACTCCACCTCGTTCATGGGTGGTAGCGCACCGCTCACCAACTTCCACTCGGTTATGCTAAGGCCGCTCTCCGTAAGCCTCGTGATGCCGCCGATCACTACCATGCAAGCAACAAGCACACAACCCGTGATAAGCCAAATAACAACGGGCCGTTGGCTGCGCGCCGTGGGTTCTTCCATGTAGGCAGCGAAGCTAGACCGATGCAATGAACGGTTGATAACTGGAGCTTGCAATTGGCGGCGTAGTGCCCTTAGCTTCATCGGCCCAAAACGTACAGTCATGCAGAACGCAGAACGCAGAACGCAGAACGCAGAACGCAGAACGCAGAACGCAGAACGCAGAACGCAGAAC
>JBKJPT010000028.1:0-2725 GCA_046595075.1 Flavobacteriales bacterium | reverse complement strand
CTGGTGCTCGCTGGTGCAAAGGAGAATGATGCGGGTCCCACTCCGGTTAACCCGGGGGGCTACACCAAGCTGTCGCATTACTACGATCCCTACATGGCCACCTGGCGGCGCTTGAATGACATGAACTGGTTCCGTGAGTACCACGCAACGGCGGTGCTGGTGCCCGATGGCCGCGTGATCGTGGCGGGTGGCGAAGGTTCACCCGGCAACGAACCATCGCTCAGTGTGGTGGAGGCGTTCACCCCACCCTATCTATTCAAGGGAATACGACCCACGGTGGCGCCGCTCGCCGACCGCGACCTGGTGCGCGGGCAGGATGTGGCGCTCACCTTCGGCCGCACGGATCAACTCACACGTATCGTGCTGCAAGCGCAGACATTGGTAACGCACATGATGAATTGCGGCAACAACCGCTTCGTGGATCTGCCCTTCACGCAAAGCGGCACGCAGGCGATCGCCACGTTGCCTACCGATGCGTTGCTCCTGCCCAACGGCTTCTACTTGCTCACGGTATTGGTGGACGATATCCCCGCCGTGTCGCAGATCGTGCGCGTGCTGGGCGATTTCAGCACGGCGGTGCAGGACCCCCCCGGAAGTCCGGCCACCTTCCTGATCGTGCCCAACCCGGCTTCCGATCAAACGCGGATCGAATGGTTGGCCGATGTGGCCGGTGCGGCTGAACTGATCGCCATTGACGCGCTGGGCAAGATCGTGTTGAAACAGCGCGTGCAGATGCATCCGGGAAGGAACAGTATAGCGCTGAACGTTACTGCACTGGCATCAGGGACCTATGGTCTTCAACTCGTTTCCGGTGTAGAGCGGATCGCCAGCGGCAGGTTGATCATCACAACAACATCCCCCGATCAATGAGCATGAATTATATGCGGAGCCGGAACCCTTTTCTGTTCGCCTTCATCCTTATCGGCCTTACTTCATATGCGCAGGATCCCGCGTTCGACGACTTCGAACGTTCCGGTGGGCCGGGCCCGAACTGGACCATCTATTTCGGTGGCAACAACGTCACCATTATTGCCGACAGCGATCTGGGACTGATCAATGGGCAACAGTTCGGGATCGCAGCGTGGACAGGCAGCACGTTCTCCGCCGATCAGTATTGCGAAGCGGTGATCTCCCCGGACAAGATCGATAGCATGTGGGCGCAAGTATTCGTGCGCCGCCGCACGAGCGATGCAGCGCGCTACGCCTTTCACTGGAGCGACCGCGATGGGGTCGGTGGTTGGTACGACATCAAGTACGATGGCGTGCCAACGCCCCAAACTCGGCTCATGGCATCCACCCTTGCACCACCACCGGCCCCCGGCGACACCTTGCGCGTTGAGGTGATCACCAACTTCGTCACCGGCTATCCGGAGATCAAGGGTTATCACAACGGCGATCTCGTGGTATCGGCCATCGACAGTCTGGCAACGGCGATCATGGACGGCGAGCCTGGCATGGCCTTTCGTTTCCGCCTCGGTTGGCCGGCTACCTGGCCCTCCAAGGTTTTCGAGGAATGGAACGGCGGCAGTTTGGTCGGCTTCACTACGGCCGTGATCGAAACCAATGCTGGCCCTGCAACGCTGGTGATCGCACCCAACCCCGCCTGCGATCAAGTGCTCATTACGTACCCGGTAGAGGTGAACTCCACCGGTTTGCTCATCGCCACCGATGCCTTGGGGCACGTAGTTATCGAGCGGTCGTTACGACTTGCGAAAGGCGTGAACAGGATCAATGTGGATGTGAGTGATCTGGCGGTTGGGATGTTCCAGCTCTCCATCCGCACAATGAACACGGCGAAAAGCGGTCGGCTCGTGGTCACACGGCCATAGGGTACGAGCTATCGGACACGTGGCTCAATGCACTTGCTCCGTGCCTCCCACCTTGTCCAACCCTACCCGCGCTTTCGATCGCGAACCTTTGAACCCGCTCGGCGTCATCCCCGTTAGCTGCTTGAATTGTGCGCTCATGTGCGCGGCGCTGCTGAAGCCGGTACGGTCAGCGATCTCGCTGAAGGATAGTTCGTTGTAGCGGATCAACTCCTTCACCCGCTCGATGCGTTGCAAGAGGAAGTATTGCTCGATCGTAATGCCTTCCACTTCGGTGAAGACCGAGGCGATGGTGGAGTATTCCTTGTGCAAGGCCTCGCTGAGCAGATCGGATAGTTTCGTCCTCGGCACGGACAGCCCGCTGTGATGCACCACACCGACGATCAAACTTTTCACCCGGGTGATCAATTGGGCCGTGCGGTCGTCCACCAGATCGAAGCCTTCCTTCAGCAGTGCGTTGCGTAGGTGAACGATCGTTGCCGCATCGGGTGCCTCGCGTAGATCAACTTCGCCCAGGTCCATGCGCGTCCAGGCAAGATGATGGGTTTCCAGGATGCGACCGACCGCTGTTTTACAGCGATCGCATACCATGTTGCGGATCGTCAGCGTGTGGGTGGTCATCTAACGTTCTTCCTTCGGTAACGATGCCAGCGCGGTCCTACGGATCCGGTCCGTTGCACGGGACCGCGCTGGCTATCATCACCAAACAATCTATTGCCTACTGGATCACGATACGGCTCTGGTAGCGGTTGCCGTTCGCATCGCTCATGGCGATCACGTAGCTGCCGTTTGCTAAGGAACCCATGTCCATGTTCAACTTTGCGCCCTGCGTGGCGTTCCAACGTTCCTGATGCACCACGCTGCCGTCGATCGCGATCACGCGCAGGTCCAATGCACCT
>JBKJPT010000141.1:0-9309 GCA_046595075.1 Flavobacteriales bacterium | reverse complement strand
GCGAAGGATTGGAGCGAAGAGACCATCAGTGCTATGGCCGAAGTGGCTTACAACCTGCCGCACATGTGGGACCACGCCTTCGGACCCGATTGGCAGAAGGTGCTGGACCGCGAGCGGATCAAGGGATGGTATAGGAGGATGTGATCATGGTCATCCGAAAGCACAGGGGTAGGTTCGTTGACCGAACTGTTGTCATGGGTGTGGTCGTAGCCACGGTGATGCTTATGTGGATCGGACCGAGTTACCTGCACTGGGGCACGGCTCGCTATCTCCTGTGGTATGCGAGTGCGTCCGTGTTTGTCCTGACCATAGGATACTTCAATCGGCTTTACTCCAAAAGGCTATGCCCGAATTGCTCTCTTCCGATGAAGCGCACACTGGACACCTTTCCGCCGAGGTATGCGGAATGCTTGTCCTGCGAGATTCGCGAGGAATTGCTGGACCCAAGTATGAAGGATCAAGCTTGAATCGCGAATAGCACTCACTTCAAGAACACCCCATCCACCACCAGCAGCTTCACCGGTCCCAAAGTGCGTGATCGGTGCGAACTCAGCCCATCGGACACCGCGTAGGATGAACCGGCCTTCATCAACGTCGTCACACCGTCCTTAAGCTCGTTGATCAGCTCTCCTTCGAGCACGAAGACCAGGTGTCCGAGTTCGCACCAGTGATCGGCGAGGTAGTCCGCGCTGTACTCGATCATGCGGATACGCAGATCGCCGAACTGCTGGATGCGCATGCTGGCGGTACCAGTGGTGCCTTTCACAACCGCTGTAGGCACTTGCGACCAGTCGGTGATCTGGAAGGGAATATTGGAAAGGCTCATCGGTGGTCAGAACCGGAACCGCAGGAAACCCATGCTCAATGAAATGGTCGGGTTGCGGTCGGTGAAGAAGGTGACCGCGTCGCGAGAGGCGACGCCGGCTTCCCAGGTTCCCGTTGGCGTTGTGAACGTGATGCCGACCGGGATCTTCGTGTCGTAGTTACCACCGGTGACGAGGCCCGCGCTAAGTGTCAACCACGGCAGAGGCCGCACATCGCCACCAATGCCGATAACGGCCTTCTCATAGTTGCCTGGTTCATCGTTCAAAGGAAGGACTACATCGATACCCACTTCGATGATCTTGCCTAAGGTGCGGCCCAGGCCCAGGCGTGCGTTCGTGGGAAGCGCCACGCGCCGTGAGGATGCTCCTTCCCAGGTGAGCAAGCCTCCGTTGGTCACGAAGTCATCGATGCCCGAGAAGAAGTTGTAGTTGTCCAAGCCATTGGACGCGAGCTCCACCAAAGTGCCATTATCCGCCGTGTATACGTTCCCTTCCCAATTGATCGATCCTATGTTCGTGACCGCCGCACCGACCTTCCATTTTTCCTTGATGATCGCGCTGAGGCCAAGATCCAATCCGAAGCCCTTTCCAACTGCCTTTGGCAGAAGTGTGCTCCTCGCGCTGACGCTGGAGGGATTGCTCAAGGCCGCATCGCCGTAGTTGATGTCGAAATAAGGAGAGAGCGATGAAAACCCGTTGAAGGTGTTGTTCTCCGCGCGCATATCGATGATTCCGATGCCGAGCAGATATTTCACACCGACGCCTGCGAATAATTCGAAATTGTCACTGTGGGCGATGCGTCTTCCATAGGAAACGTTGAACTCGCGGTACCACGTGAACTCGATGTTCGAACCGTTGAGCACGGTGCCGAGCAATTGTGGATTGTTGGCCAGGCCACTGGCGATCAACGCGAGCGAATCCTGAGAGAGGTTCTCGTAGTTGGTGATGGTGTCTCCGGTCACAAGCACAAGTAGGTCGAAGTAGTCCGAGCGATAGCCCTCGAACAACAATTCGGCCATCACAGGACCGAACTTGGACGTCCACTGCGCGCGGTCACGCACTTGGAATCCGAAGCCACCGAGCTTCTCGCTGGTGAAAGCCGCCCCGACCAGCATTACATCTGCGTTCAGCGTGGCACCCGCATCGGCAAAGGCGCGTGCGGCCTCCTGCTTTTCGGCCTCGGTGAAATCCAGTTCGGCATTGATCACGCGGTGCCGAAGGTCATCACGTGTAAGTGCTTCAGAATAGATCGAATAGGATCCTTCCGCGATCCCGAAGGCGATGTGCTTCTTTTCGAAGCGCCACTTCCACCCAAGGTTGGCCGGGTTGATCCCCACAGCCTGGTAGTCCGTGACGAACGTTGTGGCCGCAGCCCGGCCGGTCGTGGTGAACACGCTCATCTCGGTTTGGGCCATTGTGAGCATACCTAGCAAGCATGTCGACGACAGGGCTAGGCTACGTGAAAAGGGAAAGGAGTTCGTCATGGCAGCGCGATCATGCCGAAAAGTAAGTCACGCAGGATCCATCGCACTGTGATCGGCGCTTGAACCGATCGAACGCCGCGGGTTTCAACGCGATCCGTTCGGCCGTGCGTTCTAAACAGCTGCGCCCTCGGCGACCCCGTATGTTTGTCCAATGCGATCCCGCACCGTGTGGCCCTTCGTGCTGCTGGCATTGGTGGTGCTGGTGTTGGTCGCGCTGCACTTGTTGTTCGGTTCCACCCCAGTTCCTGCCCGCGCCGTAGTCATGGCGCTATTCGATCCATCCGCGATCGATCCGGTGCACCGGGATATCGTCCGGGGGATCCGTCTGCCGCAAGCGCTCACGGCGTTGCTGGCCGGCTCCGGCCTAGCCGGTTGTGGTCTGCTCATGCAAACGCTCTTCCGCAACCCGCTCGCAGGTCCTTCGGTGCTGGGGATCAGTTCGGGAGCAAGCCTTGGCGTTGCGGTGGTTACGCTCGCCTGGCCGCTATGGTTCTGGATCGGTATACCAACGGATGCTGCGCTGATCATCGCCGCATTGGCCGGTGCTATGGGCGTGTTGCTGCTGATCCTTTTGGCCGATCGGCGGGTGGGTGACAGCATCACCCTGCTCATAGTAGGCATGCTCATCAGCTACCTCTGTTCGGCATTGATCGATGTGTTGCAGGTGGCCAGCGTGGCTCAGGCACTCAAAGGATACGTGCAGTGGGGCATGGGATCCTTTGCAGGAGTTACCCTCGATCGGCTTTGGTGGATCGGTGTTCCAACCTTGGGCGGACTCGCCATCGCGGTACTGTCCATCAAGCCGTTGAACGCGTTGCTCCTCGGTGAGGCATACGCCTCCAGCCTGGGCGTGGCGGTACAACCGGCAAAGCGTCGATTGATGTGGACCACGGGCATCATCGCCGGTACGATCACCGCCTTTTGCGGCCCCATTGCGTTCATCGGTATGGTGACGCCGCATGTAGCTCGTGGGCTTTTGCGCACCAGCGATCACGCACGGTTGCTACCGGCCACCATGTTATGCGGCGCGACAATGGCCTTGGGTTGCGACCTGCTCGCACGATCCGTCGCTGGATCCGTCCTCCCATTGAACGCGGTCACTTCATTGCTCGGGGTGCCCGTGGTGGCATGGGTGCTCTTCAGCGGCAAACGATGGGCGCACGCCACATGAAGACCTTGCTCCTTACCGAAGGACTCGCTGTCGGCTTCGATGGAAAGCCGTTGATCGCGGATATCGCGCTGCGGTTGAACGCAGGCGAAGTGGCCGCGTTGATCGGTCTTAATGGAACGGGCAAGTCCACCTTGCTACGCACGCTCGCCGGATCGCAACAGCCGTTGGCTGGCACCATCATGCTTGGCGACAATCGCGCGGCGACCATGTCCAGCATGGAGCGTGCCCGGGCACTGAGCGTGGTACTCACCGGAAGGCCGCAAGCGGGGCTGCTCGATGTGCGTACGCTCGTATCCCTCGGCCGCCAGCCGTGGACAGGGCACTTGGGCAGGCTCACCGACCAGGATCGAGCACGCGTGAACGAAGCAATGGAGCGCACTGGCACTCTGGTTTTCGCAGAACGCAGCTTGCGTTCGTTGAGCGATGGTGAAGGGCAGAAGGTGATGATCGCACGCGCACTCGCGCAGGATGCACCTGTGATGTTGCTCGATGAGCCCACAGCCTTCCTCGACCTGGTGAACCGCATCGCCGTGATGCAGCTCCTTCGCGACATTGCTCGCACTCATAAGCGTGCAGTGCTGCTCTCCACGCACGACC
Source organism: Flavobacteriales bacterium (assembly GCA_046595075.1). Classification (GTDB taxonomy): domain Bacteria; phylum Bacteroidota; class Bacteroidia; order Flavobacteriales_F; family PHOS-HE28; genus PHOS-HE28. The sequence continues at coordinate 5,233 of JBKJPT010000141.1, read as the reverse complement.
TCGCCTCGGCCTTGCAGCTGTGCGACCGCATCCTATTGGTGCACGAGCGCGCGCTCTGGTCCGGGACACCCAGCGAAGCGATCGCAACGGGCATTTTGGATCGCGCCTTCGCGGCGCACGGCATGCGCTTCGATCCGCGCAGTGCCACGTTGACGAGCACCACGGAATGAAAGAACCCCTTCCGCGTTGCGGAAAGGGTTCTCGCTGATCTCGAACGATCCGTTTACTTCTTCAGCGCATCGCGGATCTCCATCAGCAACTTCTCCTCATTACTGGGGGCTGCTGGTGCGGGTGCGGGTTCGGCCTTCTTCATCCTGTTCACGGCTTTCACCACCAGGAAGATCACGAAAGCGACCACGAGAAAGTTGATGACCGCGGTGATGAAGGCACCGTAAGCGATGGCTACTTCAGGCGTGGTTACAGTACCCGCCGCATCTTTCACTTCGGATTGCATCACGTACTTCAATGTGGCGAAATCAACACCGCTGGTGATCCGGCCCACGACCGGCATCACCATCCCATCAATGAACGATGACACGAGTTTGCCGAACGCGGCACCCATGACGAAACCGACGGCGATATCGACAAGGTTGCCCTTCATCGCGAACTCCTTGAATTCCTTCATCATGCCCATTGTAGTAGGTTTTGGTTTGGCGACGAATGTACCCGGTGGTCGTGTCTAACGTTCCCGGAAATGGTAGTGCTCTGAACGCACCTTCCCGTCCTCATTTCCGGTCACGTCAACATCCCATCCGCCCCTGTTGTTCTTCGCATAGGTGATGCACTGCGGGAAATCATGTTCGGCGTTCTCGAACATGAGCGTATCGCGACCGGTCGGCTGCGCGGCGAAAGGCACCCACGTACCGTTGTTCTGCGAACCCACACGTGCTGCGTAGAACACATGTCCGTTCACCATGCTCATCCGCAGGTGCTCGATGAAGACCGTATCGCCTTCGGCGATCACATGGCCTAAGCCCGTGATCGCAGTATCCCCGTCCGCGACCCAATGCTCGTAGCACGTATGGTCGGTAGAGGTCGTGCTGTCCATCCAGCTACCGATGAGCTGGCGATATTGCGCCAACGGCTCGGAAGTATTGGTGTCGGTGGCCACAGTAACAGGTTCCGGCACTGCGGTCCCCTTGCCGCAGGAAGCGATCAGAAGTGCGATGGGGATGAGGAGTTGGTAGCGCATGCGATCAGTGGTTCTGTATCCGTTCAATGGACTCGCGAATGCCATCGGGCACGCTCACTTTGGAACTTGCGCTATAGTCGAACATCACCTGCACGCTGGTGCCGTGAGCCATGGCTTCGCCCGCCGCATCGGTGATCAAGTATTCCATGGTGAAGCTGGTGTTGCCCACGTGCGTGCAGCCGGTGTGCACATACAGCGTTGCGGGCCAGTGCACGGGTCGCAGGTAATCACACGTGGTGCTGGCCAGCAGTACACCCACTCTGTTCTCTTGAATTGAACGCAACACGCCGATCCGTTCGAGGTAATGCATGCGCACACTCTCCATGTAGCGGAACATGAACACATTGTTCAGGTGCCCGAAGGCGTCCTGTTCTCCCCAAGCAATGGGGATCTCTAGATGCTGCACCAAATGGGAGGGAACGCTGCTCACCGGAGTTCCTTCAAGAGATCACGGTGCTGCCCTTTCAACCGCTCCATGTCCCGCACCAGCTTTTCGATCTTCTTCTCCATGTCCTTCTTCATCTCTTCGCCACTGGCGCTCTTGAAGCTGAACATGCCCATGTTGCGCTCCATGGTACGTTTCTCCGTTTCAAGGTCCTCGATCTTGCGTTTGATGAAGCGGCTCTCGCGCTCGAGGTTGAACTTGCCATCGGGGCCGGTCTTCATATCGTCCACATGGTTCTGGAATCGCATGCGCTGGCGCTCATCGCCTTCCATTTTCATTTTCCCGTACTGCTTGTCCAAAGCGGCCCGGTACCGCTCGTTCAGCGTATCGAACAATTTGGGAGAAACACGGCCGCTGTTCATCCAGTTCAAGGAGAAGGCCTTGAGGGCTTCCATGTCCTTGATGCGATCGCCGCTGAGCACGAAGGCGTCGATCTCGGCGATCAGCGCTTCCTTCTCCTGCGCGTTCACGGCCTGTTCGGCATCCTGCTTCTCGAAAGTTGACTTACGCGCTTTGAAGAAGGCGTCGCACGCATCACGGAACTTGTTCCACAGCTTGTTCTCGTCGCGAGGACCAGCGCTGCCCGCTTCCTTCCAACTTTGTTGCAATGCCTTGAGCTTGTCGGCCGTTTGGCGCCATTCGGTGCTGTTCTGCAGGGCTTGCGCCTCGGCCAAGAGGGCCTGTTTCTTTTCGCGGGCGTCCTTGAACTGGTCCTTCAGCTTGTCGAAGTAGGACTTCTTGGCATCGAAGAACACGTTGCAGGCATTGCGGAATTCTTTCCAAACGCGCTCGTTGTCCTTCTTCGTGGCGAAGCCGACGCTCTTCCACGCGTTCTGTAGTTCCAACACCTGCTCGGTAAGGGCCTTCCATTCCTTGGCTCCTGCGACTTCAAGGTTGGCGGTGAGCACGGTCACCTTTTCCACCAAGGCGTACTTGGCGGCAAGATTGGCTTCGTGTTCGGCGCGGCGTGCCTTGTAGTGCTCGTTGATCTTGTCGTAAACGTTGCGGGTGGCGTTCCAGAACCCATCACGGATGGCCTCCCAATCTTCCTTCACCACGGCGCCTATCTGGTGCCACTTCTCCTGGTATTCCCGCACCAGTTGCTCCAGTTCCTTCACATTGTCCTTCTGCGCAGCAGCCGCCATATCGCTGATCAGGGCCTGCTTGAGCGCGGTGTTCTTACGTAGGTCGTGATCGCGCAGCTCCTTGTATATGCGGATGTGGTAGTGGAATTCGTCGCGCAAGTGTGAATAGTCGCTCTGCAGCTCGCGGTAGCTGTGCTGCGGAACGGGACCTATGGACTTCCACTTTTCGTGCAGGTCGTTGAAGCGCTGGAAGGCGTTACCGATGTTCTCCTCACCGCTGATGAGGGCTTTTAGCTCCTCCATCACCGCCTTCTTGGTGGCTAGGTTGTCGTCTTCTTCCTTGGCCTTGCGGCGACGGATGTCGTTAACGCGCTGATTGAAGGCGTCCAGTAGTTGCTTGAAACGCTTGTCCTCATCGTCGGTGAGCGGGGCCGATTCTATCGGCGCAGTCTCAACCGCAGAGGAGGCGAGCATGGTGCCGTCATCGTCAACAGCCACAAGCACCGGTTCGGTCTGTTCCAAATGCCGGGTGGCGGCTACCAAGGCCTCATACGCCTCCTTGGTTCCTTCCACCGCATCTGATGCCAACTCGACATCCTCCTGGGCGACCAGGTCTTCGAGCCGTGCGATCAGCTCCATCTTCGTAGCCATGCGTGCAATTCGGGACCGCTCTAAGGGCCACGATCCAAAGATAGACGGGCGTCTGTTATGGCAATGGGAACGAGCTACACTGCCAAACCGAGCAGGCACACATCGTCCACCTGTTCTTCCTCTCCCTTCCATTCCAGGAAGGCACGGTCCAGCAGTGCGGCCTGCTCCTGCATGGGGACATGCCTGTTGGCGCTGAGGAGATCGTGCAGGCGCGAGGTCATGAAGCGTTTGCGCTCCGGCCCGCCGAACTGGTCCACGTACCCATCACTGAACAGGTAGATACGGTCGCCGGGCGAATAGGCCAGCTTATGGCAGGTGTACTTGCGATCGGGTTCCTGATGCGCGCCGCCAATGGGCTTACGGTCGCCGTTGATCACGGTGATCTGTCCGTTGTGCAACCAGTACAGCGGGCGGAAAGCCCCTGCGAATAGGATCTCGTGCTTGTGGCGATCGATCCGGCAGAGTGCGATGTCCATGCCATCGCCGCCACCTTTCTTGCGACCGTGCTGGTGCAAGGTGGCGACCAAGCGCGTGTTGATCATGGTGAGCAGTTCGGCGGGATCACGGTCTGCGTTGGCGGGCACCAGTTCGTTCAGCAGCGAACAGCCTATGGCCGCCATCATGGCGCCGGGCAGGCCGTGGCCGGTGGCGTCGCCAGTGGCCACGAAGCATTCGTCCTTGCCTATGCTGTGGCACCAGTGGAAGTCGCCGCTCACCAGGTCCTTGGGCCGATCTATGATGAAGGAGCCGTCGAACAATTCCGCATAGGCGCTCGGTGGCGGCACCAGCGCACGTTGGATCTTGCCAGCGTAGCTGATGCTGTCGGCATAGTCCATGTTGCGTGATGCAAGGGCGATGCGGTCGGATTCGCTTTGTTGCACCCACCGGCCCACGTACCTGAAGATGACCACAGCGGCGAGCACGAAGAGCAGCAGGGCAATGGCGATGTTGCGGTACAAGGCAGCGTAGGCCGAAGCATCGGCGTTGGCGGCAGGAATGCCTGCGGTGACCACACCCACGGTGCGGCCATGATCATCGTTGAGCGGTGTAAATGCGATGAGCTGACCGTCCATGCTGAACCAGCCACCTTCCCGATACGCGCCTAGGACGGTGTTGGTCGGTCCAGTGAACGGCACACGGAAGGAGGGCTTCTCCGCCGATGTGGCCACCACTTCGAGTTCCTTCTTTAGGCTGTCGTACGCCAGCACCTGCACGGGCAGCGGGAGCTCATTGCGCTCGGCCGCTTTGCGCAAGTGTTCGTGCATGACATAGTACCATGCGTCCTGGGTGTTCTTGATCAGCATGCCGCGGCCGTCGTACTTTTTCAACAGGGATTCCACGTGGCGAGCCGGTATCTGATCGGCAAGGCCGCTGGTGATGGTGCCTAGGCGCAGGAGCACCTCCTGCCGCTGTCCACGCAGCTCGTACCAATGTGCTACCGCAATAAGCGATGCGCACAGTGCGAACAAGGTGCCGTAGAGGATCAGCAGGATCCTGCGCGCGGTGCGGTCCGTAGGGGCGGTCAATGCAGTGGCGCCGAAGCGTTCCAGCATCGGCGCCCGTTGCTACGAGAACAAGGCGCAAAAGGTGACCGTCAGCCTAAGAAGGGATACCGGGGATCTGTTGAAAGAACGTATACATTCTTGATGGTGCTGGCCTGCGGAAGGATCGCACGATTCTGATCGCTTTTCGAGCGCCGTGGTTGTCTTGGGTGGTTAATGATCCCACGGATCATTGGTCCACCGATCAAAAAGGCCGCCCGCTTCGCGGACGGCCCTTTCGTAGAGGGTCGGAATAATTGCTAACGACCCATGATCAGCTTTTGCACGCTGCTACCTGCGTTGTTGCTGGCGCGCACCA
>JBKJPT010000030.1:0-16484 GCA_046595075.1 Flavobacteriales bacterium | reverse complement strand
GCTTCAAGTCCGGAAGGATGGATCGGAGCGCTTCTTGTCCGGCAGCCTACAACCAAAAACCCCTACACCATGCTACGATGGGTCGTCGTCTTCATCGTTCTCGCCTTGATCGCCGGTTTCTTCGGCTTCACCGGCATCTCGAGCAGTGCTGCCTCCATCGCGAAGGTGCTGTTCTTCGTTTTCCTCATCCTCCTTGTGCTCTCGTTGATCTTCGGCGATCGCGTCTGGAAGAAGCTCCCATGAACTCCACCCCAAAAACCATCAAATATGAAAACCTCGAACATTAAGCTCATTGCGTTGGCCACTTGCTCAACGCTCCTCTTTGCCATGCCCGTAACCGCGGCCGCTCCTAAGAAGGTGACCATCGACCATCAGAACCTACTGAAGCTGGCACCGGCCGATCAACAACGTGTGTTGTGCATCGCCGATCGACTTGATGAGATCACCGCGATGGACCGAAGCAGTATGGAGCGCGTGGACCGCAAGGCACTGCGCAGCGAACTGCGCGCCTTGAAGAACGAGGCTGATGCGTACAACCGCGATGGCGGTGGCACCGTGATCTACTTCTCCTCGGCAGCGATCATCATCATCATAATCCTTCTCATCATCCTCCTCTAGCGCAGGACGAAAGAGGCCCCAACCAATACCGCAAGCACATGCCACGTAAGAAGAAGACACTGATCCTCACCCAACGGGTGAAGGAAGGCTTGAAGTTGATTAAGGTGCAGCTCGATGCACGCACCACCATCACACTGGCCAACATGAACATGTTCAGTTTCTGGCAACAGCGCTATCCTTCAGCCAAGGTGATCGGCTGAGGTCTTGAGCCACGTGCTTGAGGGCATATTGTACCAGTTGGGTGACAGCGTGCTGTGCACGAAATAGCTGTACATCGTCAATTCGCACTGAGGGAAAAACGTGGTGCATCCATTACCAATTGCGTTCCGAAGGAGCGCAGTTGGTGTGTGAGACCACATGGGTTCTCAAGCTGGATGTCTTGTTGTAGCCATTGCTTGTGGGTTTTAAGCACTAATGGTACTCCGGTCGCGCTGTTACCACGCAGAGCGTAGAGGAAGCAGGGAGAATTGCATCTGTCCGCCTAAGGCCGACAACCCTGAGTTCTCTGCGCTCTGCATGCGGCCTCGGGCTTCATGTTCTCTCCTCTTCTTTCGTTGATCGATGGGCGAACGTCGCTGGGTCACTTTGGTCCATGGACCCCCGCGGGGCCGCTGCTGGAATTGCCACAGACCCTGACGCAGGCCAATAATTCCACCATCAACACCTCCAACGAAGAACGGCACTCCGAAGAGTGCCGTTCCGCCCGCTGGAATTCCACCAAACCTCAACGGGCGTGCTCCGGTCTAATGACCGTCGTTGTCGTGGTCTGCATTCGTGCCTTTATCGATGCTGTTCTTGAAGCGCTTCCACCAAGCGTTCACGGTATTCGTCATTTCCCTGGTATCCGCCTTCACCGTTGCCCAAGTGGATGGTGTGGCGCCTTCTACGTTCCTGATCAGACCGCTGACCTTGCTCAATTCGCGAACGAGTTCGACACGCATTGCCTCTTCTTTGGCGCGCGCGGCAGGTGTCATGCTCTTGGCGGCGATCCGCTCCCTGGTGCTAGCCAGCTTCACTTCTATCTCCGTACGCAGCGCGTAGAGCTCAGTGAGGATCTCGGCGCGTTCCACCTTCCACTCCTCCGAAGCGGTGTTGCTCGGTAAGGCGGCGATATCCGTATTCACGTTCTGCACTGCAGCATCCATATCCGTCTTCTGTTCTTCGGTTGCGTTACCGCAACGGCAGAGCAATAGGCTCGCCGCGACCGCAGCGGTCATAATTGCGGCATTGTTCATCGCTCTCATCCGATCGGAATTTCCGTCCATACAACCAACGGTGGTCCGATCCTGCACGGAACCTCGGACCCGCTCTGGGATCCCGGTCAAGACTAAGCGAACGCTGAAGCGGCCCTTCACCCGGGATCGGCGCGATCGAGGAGATCGGTCCCCAACATTCCAGCACGTTGTGCAAATGAGTCCCCGGTAGTCTCAGGTACCTTCGGGGTACCCAGCACGGCCGATCACGCTGGACGCGGTTAGATGTCCGAACTCACGGAGCGGACCCTGCTTTGAACAGCACCCCACACGAGGATGGTCCCAGGGTGCGATGAACGGGCCCGCTGTCCCCGCAAACTCGGCCAATATCCCAAGATCATGTCAGAGCACAAGAACAACCCCAGCGCTAACGCACCTGAACAGAAGATCGGCAGCACCACCACGCCGATCCAACCTACCGCTGGTTCCAGCAGGAACGAGGACACGAAAGATCCCCGTGCGGATGCCAACAAGAGCGGTAACGACAGTTCGAACATAGCTTCAACCCCGGGAAGCGCTACCACGAAAGATGGTGGTCAAGCGGAGAACAAGAACGATGGCAGCGGTACCGAAGGCAACCGGGCTCAGGAAGGCCAGAACCAGGATGGAAACCGCACCGGTGGTGATGCTTCGCGTACCGTGGCCGAGAGCGCCACGACGAGCGACCCGAACAGTACCCATTGAACGGACCTCAGAACCGAGAACTTCGAACTGCCCCTGAACTAGGGGCAGTTCGCTTTTCCGATCTTAGCCCGTTCGTTGCTGCTCCTGAACCATGCAGATGACCCGTGCCAATCGCCGATGGCTCCGTATCACGATCGCCGCAGGCGTGCTCGTGGCTCTGGTGTTCGTCGCGCAGTACGTTCTCGAACGCATGATCCGCACCAAGAGTGTGGCGGCCTTGGCCAACTTCTGCGGACCACGGAGCACGGTTACCATGAGCGCCATGGAAGTGAATGTGCTCGCGGGCGATCTACGTTGGACCCGAGTTCGGGTTGAACAACCTACGGACAGTCTCTTCGCCGCTGATGATGCGCGCGCATTCCACATCGCAGGTACGATCGACACGGTCGCGATCGAAGGGCTCTCACTATTTCGGTTGATCTTCGGGAGATCATTCGTCGCACGCAGCCTCCGCATCAGCCACCCCGATCTGCATGTCCAACTGCGGAATGATACTGTCCTAGAAGAAGCCACCTCTGCAGGAGAGCGCGCTCTCAGCGCACTGCGGATCATGGCATTGGAGATCGATGGTGGTGCGCTGCACGTGTTCCGCAAAGGGGATCAAGGAACGGTGTTGAACGTTGACCAGTTCGCTCTGCAAGCCACAGGTGCCATCGCCGACTTCGAGGAGGGAAATGCACCACTGCTACAGTTCGTTACGATCACCGGCGAAGTGAGCGACTTCGCAGCAGGCCTTTCGCCGCTCTATGATATGCGCGTGGCCTGCGTGGATCTTTCGCGCGGTGGGTCGCAGCTCCTGGTCATCGGTGCTGCCTTGGAGCCGCTCGCGGGTCCGGAGAACTACGGCAAACTCGTGCCGTTCGAAACGGATCTCATCGCCATGCACGCAGACACGCTGCTCGCACAGGGGCTCGACATCAACGCTAGCATTGCGCAGCGTGGATTGAAATCCATGAAGCTGCTGATGGCCGGGGTGCGCGGCGAGGTCCATCGCGACAAGACCTTGCCCGACGCGCCGTACAGCAAGAAGCGGCTGCCGATGGCCGGGTTGCGCAACCTGCCTTTCACCCTGGATGTGGACAGCGTGCAGATGGAACGCCTGCGCGTGCACTACCATGAGCGCGGTGATCTTGGCCCGGACTACGGCGAAGTGCTCTTCAGCGGGATCAGCGGAACGATCACCGGACTACACAGCGCGGACACGCTGGGCGGCAACGAGGTGCACATGGTGGCACAGGCGCAAGCCTACGATCAAGCGCTCGTTACGGTGGATGCACGCACATCCATGAACGCACCAAATGAACAGTTCACATTGAGCGCCACGATCAGTGCCGTGCCCATAGAGGTCTTCAACCGGATGACCACCGACCTGGTCGCAGTGCGAACGACGGCAGGACGGATCAATAACGTGAACTACCGCCTCACCGGCAACGACGATCACGCCACAGGCCGCGTGGACGTGTCGTACCAGGACCTGGCAGTGAGCGCACTGAAGCACGATGGATCCGGCGATGTGGACCGGTTCAAGACTTCCGTGATCAACCTTGTGGTGCGGTCCGAGAACCTGCGTTCCAGCGATGGCTTCCGACACGGCGACTTCGCCATCGATCGGGAACAGGACCGCGCCGTGTTCAAATACGTGTGGACCGGCTTGCGCGAAGGCATGCTGGCAGCGATGCTTCCCGGTGTGCTCGATGACCTGCGCAAGAGCAACAAGGGGGGGCCACGAAAGAAGCGGTGAACGGTTATTGGTCCTTCAACGCATCGGGCATGTGCCGCTTCAACCAGCGCGCAGCGCGATCCGCTTCGGGCATCCGGCGGGTGAAGCGATGAACGAAGTTGAGCCGCAAGTTGCCCACGCTCCACGCGAACGAGTTCTGCGTGGCGAGGATGTAGTTCACGCGCTCCTGGTTGAATGAGATGCTGGCCTGGTCCCGACGGCTATTGTAGCCTGCACCGGCGCGTATTTGCACATGCCAGCCCGGCCCCATGGTGGTCACAGGGTCGCGTGTGATGCCTTCGTTGAACGCAGCGCTCTGCACCCGTTGCACACTGAGGCCAACACCCAGCGCGAGCGATCCGGTGGCGAACCAATGCTCCTTGTGAACGAACGTATAGGCGTAGCCGCTCATCACTCCGCCATCGCCGAAATCGCCCTTGTGCATGGCCGCCTGGGTATCAAAACGGGAGGCCAATCGTTCGGGTACCAAGGATGAATCGGCACGTACGCGGTAGTAGATGACGTAACCACCGAGCAACCACGAGCCTTGGCTTCGCCGCTGCCATGCGTCCTGGTTGAAGGCGGCGCGGTAACTGAAGCGACGGCTATTATACACGCGTAAGCTGCTCGCACCGAAATTGAACTCCTTGAGGTCGCCGCGGTACGGCTTCTCAACCCCTTGTTCGGCCCAACCCAGTTCAGCGCGTTCGTGGGACGAGATGTAGTAGCCCTTGAACACTTGCAGGAACAAATTGGTAGCGCGTTCGGGGCTGAGGATATTGGCTTGTGCGTCCAAGTAACGTGTGCGCCCATATCGCGTATCATCGTTGTTGATGAACGGGATACCGAAGCCTAGGTTGATCGTAAATCGACGGTAGCTGGCACCTACGCCAAAGTTGATCTGGTTATTGGGTTTGAAGACCAGATCCCGCGTATCACCGTTGGAACCGATCCGCAAGGTGTTGTACTTGGTGCTGCTATACAGGCGCATGGTGAGCAAATGCGAGTAGTCCTTTACGAACATCGTATCAATGTCCAGCTCACGCAGGCGCTGCGCATCCACGTCCGAGCGGACAGCGAATGCCAGCACAAACAAAAGTGGGCGGAAGAAGGTTGCGCGCATGATGGAGCGATGTGCACTGCAGCGCGACCCTTGGACGGGTCGATCCGTTCGTGCTCGGCTCAGGAGTGCTCACCCTTCCATGTCCCGTGCCGTTCACGCGCAAAGATGATCACGCATGAGCATGGGGACCGATCGTTGCTATTGCGCCTCACTTCGGGTGATCCTTCCTCGGCTACCTCGGGTTGGTGTCATGGTAGGCAGCAATGGCATGGCTTCGGCACAAGCGGTCCGATGATCGCCACCGTCGGACCGACCCCAACACATCAAACGCATGACCGCACCCGAACAGGAACCCACAACACCCCCCATGCTTGTTGAAGACCCGAACGGTCCGGTGGCCGCCAAAGCGATACCTGATTTGATCGCCGGTTCCCTGGAAGACCAGCAGGCAAAGGCGGCAGAACTGGAGCGCCAACGGATCGCCGTAGGCACCGACCCACCCATGCCGGTGGGCGCCGACGGAACCGAGCCCAATGCGCAGCTAAGCACGAATGATCCTTTGGGCGAACAACAGGCTACCGGAGAGTTCAACATGCCGGTAACTGATCCAAGGCAAGATGTGGCAGCCGGCGCCCTAAGGACCGTTGCTGCCGAAGATCAGGACCGGGACAAGAACGATCAACTGCTCGGTGGAGCTTAGCCTTCGACCCCGCACCAACAGCGTCTATCGTTCTTCAGCACCTATAATTCGAACACAAATGGAACTAACGATCGCACTTGTGCAAATGCGCATTGCGCCTAGCGACCCTTTGAAGAACCTCGAGCGGATGGAGACCTTCGTAAAAGAAGCCGTGAACAAAGGCGCTCAGTTGGTGGTGTTTCCCGAGGATGCGGTGTGCGGACCCTTGCAGGGCCAGATCGACTTCGTGCAACATGCACCGGCCTATCTCGCGCGCATGCAGGAACTCGCTTCCACATACAAGGTTGACCTGGTCCCTGGTTCGTGGACGGTGGTGGAGAACGGCTTGCTCTACAACCAGGTGCACTACATCAACTCCGACGGTACGGTCGCTGGCAGTTACCGGAAGATAAACCTCTGGGAAACGGAAAAGGTCGCCATCTCCCCGGGCAGCTTCAGTTCTGTTTTCCCGACCCGTTTTGGCATCGTAGGGCTTATCGTGTGTTGGGACATCGCGTTTCCGGCTCTGTTCGCGGACATGAACGTGCAGGGGGTGCAACTTGTGGTCGCACCCACCTATTGGTCCTTCACCCATTATGCAGAAGAGAATGATGCCGTGGTGGACGACGAAGTGTTGCTGATCGATTCGCTGTGTACCACTCGCGCCCACGAGAACAATATCCTCTTCGCCTATTGCAATGCCGCAGGCGAACTGGAGCTACCGGGAACGACTGCAGTGCTCAGCGGTCGTTCGCAGATCACACACCCGCTAACCAAGGTGGTGTGCAAAGCGGAAGGCAACAAAGAGCAGGTCCTGATCGCCCACGTTAGCCTCGACAAGTTGCCGTCCGCCTGATTTCCTCTCACCGGGCCTTCTTGGGTGCGCGGCCGACAACGCCATCGGGCAAACGCATCAGGGACTTGTGGGATCCTACACCTCCATCGCCCAGCACGAACCCGAAGGGCTCCAACGCTGGCACGCGATCGAAGATCACCTTCACGATGGCCGTGAGTGGAATGGACAGGAACATCCCCGGAATGCCCCAAAGCGCTCCGAAGATCATGACCACGACGATCGATACCAGCGCGTTCAGTTCGACGCGGGATGCCACCACATTGGGCACGATGAAATTGTTGTCCACGAACTGCACGAAGAGGTACAAGCCAAGGACCCACAACGCTGCACTCGGTTCCATGGTGGCCAATGCGATGATTATGGGGAGAATTGTGGCCACGATCATTCCGATGTACGGGATCAGGTTGAGCACCGCGCCGATAACAGCGAGCAAAAGCGCGTACTGCACCCCGATGATCATGAGCCCGACCCAATTGAGCACCGTTACGATACCCGCTTCCATGAGCAATCCCATCAAGTAGCTCTGCACGACCCCTTTGGTCTGCGTCAGCACGTCCTGCACCACGGGTTGATCCTTCTCCGGGAAAAGCTTGCGCAGGAAGGTGATCAGCAGGCGCTTGTACAGGAGCAGCAGGAAAGTGAAAACCGGCAGAAGGAAGAAGAAGGCGAACAATGTTCCCACGGTGGTGAGCGTGGTGCCCACCATCGTGCCCCCCTTGGCCATGCCCTCGTCCTTCACCTTTTCCACCGCACTCGATACTTCGGATCGCTTCAGGTCGAACGTATCCTGCACCCAACGTTGCAACACGCTGCCGAGTTTGGCAAGGCGCTCCTGCAGTTCCGGAAGCGTATCGCTGAAGTTGGCCGCTTGGGTGCCAATGAAGTAGGCCAAACCCATCAACGCCGACATGGCGAACAATACGGCGATCAAAATGGCCAGCAGCGACGGGAAATGCCATCGCTTCAAGCGTTCAACGAACGGGTTGAGCAACATGGCCAACAACAGGGAGAACAGCAATGGCACCACAATGGGCTCAGCCTGCGCGAATGCATAGAACAAGGCCACAAGGCCGAGGACGGTCAAGCTGAATTTCTGGTATGCGGGCGGCACAATGGCTCGCGGTGCAGTGGGTTCGGACATGGTGCAGTTTCGGGATCCCCTAGCACGCATCGTTCCATATCACTGTGCCAACTAACGTTGATGCCAGCTCGATATCCGATGGGTTGTAGGCTAGAACAACACGAATATACCCGCGCTGATGGAACTGTTGGACCAACTCTCCTGAGCTGAGTTGCATAATGCCGGCGCGGTCATCGATCCCTAATGCAGAAGCCATTGGACATCGCGTTCGTGGGTGATCTCGTGTGCGATGCGCTCTTCGCCGAACCGATGGAACGCGAGGAAGGTGGGCATCCCTTACTCATCCACTTGTTCAAGCTGGATCGTTGAGCCGTGCTTGAACGCTAGCTTAGCGCGCGTGAACTTCAAGATCACGTTGTCCGATCAGCCTCAGCGTACCGACGGGGCTCGAACGACCCCCAGCTTGGACAAGCTCGTTTCAACGTGGCGGCACTTACCCATGATGTGGAGCAAATTCCACGAAAGCCACAACCGATCGCGCGCGAACAGTGGATCGGGCATTTGGCCCCCCAATTGAAATAGCGGCGTTCTAACCTCAACACCCCGACGATAATGGAAAACAACACAGGCAAAACACTGCTCATCCTCGGAATGGGCATCGTGGCTGGCGCAGCGCTCGGCGTATTGTTCGCCCCCCGTTCTGGCGACGAAACCCGCGCCGCGCTGCGCAGCAAGGGCGAAGACCTGAAGGAAGACCTCGATGAGAAGATCGAGAAGTACCGCAAGGAATGGAGCAAAGCCAAAGGCAAAATGTCCGACGCCGCTAGCATGACCAAGGACGAGGTGAGCGACTTCATCCATTACATGTTCAACGAAGGCAAGAACGCGGCAGGGCGCGTGCGCACCGAAGCGGCCGCCGCTGGTGCGAACGTGGCAGATAAGGCGAAGAAGACCGCTGAAGATGTGAAGCAGAACTTCCAACACAGCTAGATCATGATCACTGCACCGGAAAATGGCCGGGCCGACCTTAGCGACCTCCTCACTTCAGTGAGCGAGGACGCTAAGGGATGGTGGGCCGCACAACGCGACCTCACCTTGCTCATCGTGAGCGAACGATCCGCCCAAGCCGGGCGTGCCGCCATTGGTGGTTTTGTGGGCTTCGTGATACTCGGTGCAGCGCTCACCATGCTGAGCATCGCCGGGGCCATCGCATGGGGCACGGCATTGGGCAACATGGCGCTCGGATTTCTCTATGTGGGCCTCATCGATCTGGGCCTGTTGCTCATATTCGCGATCTGGTGGCGTGCAAGCCTAGGCGATCGTATCATGTTGTCCATCATCAATGCGTTCCATGTCAACCGCTGATCGTTTCCCCGACCTCGCAAGCGTTCGTGCTGAGCGCATGCGACTTCACGCCGAACGCGACCAGTATGCAGCGGGTCTCCAGGAAACCGTGGGGCAACTCAAGGACAAGGAGTTCCGAAAAGCACTGCTGATGGATACCATCAGCGATGTTATTGGAGCACCCACTCTACTGGGGGCGATCGCAAAAGGCGCATCGGCTTCGCGTGGCTGGTTGCCGTTCGTAGCACCGTTGCTGGCAGGTCGCAAAGGGATCCTCGGCAGCCGATTGTTCTGGACCGTTCTCGGCTTCGCATTGCCTGCTGTGGTATCCAAAAAGGGCGAGTTCGATATCGGCTCGATCTGGAACGGTATCCAAACCGCGTGGTCGCGCATTCGCGAAGGCTTTGCGAGCGGGGAGAACGCACCAGAAGAAGAGCAAGATGAATTCGAAGCAGAAGTGAACGAGTGATGATCGGAAGCACCCCTTCACCGCTGCCGACGGCACCTTCACGGCCCCAATCCAAACGGCGAACGAAACGCTGGCGCATCGTGCTCAGCATCGTCGTGCTGCTCGTGCTGATCCGTATTGCACTGCCTTATGTGTTGTTGCACGTGGCGAACGAACGCTTGGCCAACATGCCGGGTTACAACGGCCGCATCGAAGACCTGAATCTCGCACTGTTACGCGGCGCGTACAGCATAGAACACTTCCACCTCGACATCCAGGACAGCGTCACACAAGAGCTAACGCCCTTCCTCAAGGCCGGGCTTATTGATCTCTCCGTGGAATGGCGCGCTCTCTTCGAAGGATCCATCGTTGGCGAGCTGGTCATTGATTCCGCCGAAGTGAGCTTCACGATGAAGGCCACTGATCCCGAAGAACTCCAGAAGGACACCGCCGACTTCCGACAACTGCTCAACGACTTCATGCCGCTGCAGATCAACCGCGTGCAGGTGACCCATAGCGCGTTCCGTTTCGTGGATCCCACCTCTTCACCCAAGCTCGATCTACAGCTCGATCAACTGGACCTGCTGGCCACCAACCTCACCAACAGCAGTGATAGCACCAAGCTCCTGCCTTCGGCGGTGGATGCCACTGCGCACCTCTACGGCGGACAACTCAGCTTCGACATGGACCTGGACCCGCTCGCGAAGCAACCCACCTTCGACATGAACATGCAGCTCACCGAGACGAAGCTGGTGCGCTTGAACGAACTCCTCCAAGCCTACGCCAATGTGGACGTGAACGCCGGAACTATGGGTCTGTACGCGGAAATGGCCACACGCGATGGTGCTTTCGATGGCTACGTGAAACCGCTGATCAAAGACCTCGATGTCCTCGGCCGTGAAGACAAGGGAGATCCTTTCTTCCGCAAGGTGTGGGAAGGTCTGGTGGGAAGTGTTGCCGAGGTGGTGAGCAACCAGCCGAAGGACCAGCTTGCCACGAAGGTGATGATGAATGGTAGATTGGACGATATCAAGATCGGTGCATGGAGCGCGGTGCTCGGCACTTTGCGCAACGCGTTCATTCAGGCGTTGATGCCCTCCATCGACAAGGAGGTGAACATTCGCACCGTGAACACGGCCAACGAGGAGAAAAAGGGGTTCATAGGGAGATTGTTCGATGGGAAAAAGGAGAAGAAGAAAGAGTGACCAGCGTCGGGCAGTTGATCGCAGCTGTCCTCACTCAGAATTGAGCATGTCGAAGCCCTGACGACGGATACCGGCCCACCAACAACCTCCGCTGAGCATGACCAAAACCCATCCTCCTTTCCATAAGCGGGTTTGGATCTTCGCCAAGGCCATCTTCCACACCTTCGGGCAAAAGCATACGCTGGACCTTGGTGCAGCCCTCTCCTACTACACCATGTTCTCCATTGTGCCTTTGCTCGTGGTGATCATTGCTGTCTCGGGGCTACTGGCCGGGCGTGAAGCCATGAGCGGCCAGGTGTTCGCCCAAATGCAAGGACTGGTGGGCGCGGACACCGCCAAGACACTGGAGGAACTGGTGGGCAACGCGTACCTGAGCGGCACGGGCGTGGCGGCCACCATCATTGGTGTGATCACTCTGTTGATCGGATCGCTGAGCATATTTGGTTCGCTGCAAACCTCATTGGACCTGATCTGGAATGTGAAAGCACGGCCAGCCAAGAACGTGGGTGTGTTCCTGCTGAGCAAGCTGATGTCGTTCTCGTTCGTGTTCGGCATGGGCTTTCTCTTGGTGATCACCTTCGTCCTCAATTCCTTGACCTCTGCGCTCGGTGCGCGTATGGAGCAGATCGTGCCCTCGGTGAGCACCTTCGCCTTGAACTTGTGGACGCTCGCCTTGTCGTTCGCGGTCACCACCACGGTGTTCGCGTGCCTCTTCAAATTCCTGCCCCACGCGCGCATCTCGTGGCGCAATGTGTGGCCCGGGGCGATATTCACCACCTTGCTCTTCGGCTTGGGCAAGTTCATCATCGCAGCTTATTTCAGCATGAAGGATCCGGCTTCCACCTTCGGGGCTGCTGCGGGCCTCATTACGCTCCTGCTCTGGACCTTCTACAGCTCGCAGGTCTTCTTCCTCGGTGCGGTCTTCGTCGAACAATGGGCGCGCGATCGCGGTAGCCCCATCGTGCCCACGGCCAATGCGGTACTTGTGGAAGTGCGTGAAGTGGTGATCCCCGTGGAGCGAAGAAAGCCCTGATCGTAGAAGTTGCTCCACACGCTTCTGCCATTTGCGTGAAGCCGGAGCGCATAGAACCCGCCACGTATGCGGGTAAAGAATTCTCAGCAGCGTGAGGCCCCCTTGTTGATGGTAGAGCGGTCGATCATGTGCAACGAACAATCAAGGCAGCCCTGCCTCATGCCTAAGGGAGCGCCATGGTTCATCTACCCCGCCGTATCCACGCGGTGGCCTGCGCTGGACCAATGGATCCGCTCCCGACCATGAACGACACCAATCCAATTGCACCTGCTGTACACCCAGATACGTTCGGCTCGCACGCCGAATGGTACCGCGTTACGTTGGACAGCATCGGCGATGCGGTGATCACGGCGGACACGCAAGGGCACATCACCTTTATGAACGCTGTCGCTGTAGAACTCACCGGCTGGAGCGCGAAGGAGGCCATGGGCGTTCCCCTGCCGCGCGTGTTCAGCATAATAAACAAAGAGACAGGCGAGCCAGCGATATGTCCAGCTGTGCGCGCCCTGGCCGAAGGGGTGACCGTTCTGCTGGCAAGTCACACCATGCTCCGATCGAAGCAAGGCGGGGAGCGGCGGATAGACGATAGTGCCGCGCCGATACGCGACGATAACGGCGTGATCGTCGGGGTGGTGCTCATCTTCCGCGACATCACCGATCGCTCCGCGGCCGAAGCCGCGCTGCAGGAGAACGAAGAACGATACCGAACCCTATTCGAATCCATGGACGAAGGGTTCTGCGTGATCGAACTCATGTACGACAAGGACGGTGTGGCCTCCGATTACCGTTTCATAAGCACCAACCCGATGTTCGAGAAGCAGAGCGGGTTGAAGGACGCCGTTGGACGCACGATCCATGAACTTGTTCCGAACATCGAACCCACATGGGTGAAGGTATATGCCGAGGTGGTGGCCACCGGTGTGCCGTTCCATATGGAAGATGATGTTCGGTCCATGAACCGCTGGTTGGATGTGAACGCCTACCGCATAGGCGGTCCGGAAAGCAAACGCGTTGCCGTGCTCTTCAGTGACATCACCTCGCGCAAGCAGACCGAGCTGGCCTTGCAGACCAGCGAATTGAACTACCGGCGCTTGTTCGAGACGGCCAAGGACGGCATCCTGATCCTCGATGCAGATACCATGAAGGTGGTCGATGCCAACCCGTACATGACCGAATTGTTGGGGTACAGCTATGCGGAATTCAACGGTAAGGAGCTTTGGGAGATCGGTTTCTTCTCCGACAAGCAGGGGAGCCAAGCGATGTACCACGAGCTGCATGAGAACGGTTTCATCCGCTACGACCACCTGCCACTGGAGTCCAAGACCGGCGATCGCGCCGAAGTGGAGTTCGTGTGCAACACCTACCGTGTGGTGGATCGCAACATCGCGCAGTGCAACATCCGCGATATCAGCGAGCGCAGCCGCTTGGAGAAGAAGACGCACGAGCAGGCCCTTTCCCTAGCTGATCTGCACAGGCGCAAGGACGAGTTCCTGGCCATGCTGAGCCATGAACTCCGCAATCCGTTGGCACCCATCGCCAACGCAGTGCAACTGCTGCAGCTGCAGCCCAATGAGGATCCGCTACAACAGCAGGCTCGCAACATCATCGAACGCCAAGTGGTGCAGTTGACCCATTTGGTGGACGACCTGATGGAAGTCTCGCGGATTACCACGGGCAGGGTGCAATTGAGACAAGAACGGGTGGTGATCAACGGCATCGTGGAGCGTGCCTTGGAGACCGTGCGCCCGCTCATCGATCGGCACCGCCATGAGCTCACCGTGGCGCTCTCCCCAGCACCGGTGTGGCTCTATGCTGATCCTGCGCGCATGGAACAAGTGATCGTGAACCTGCTCACCAACGCGGCGAAGTACACGCCCGAAGGAGGCCGCTTAGGTCTGAGCGTGGAACAAGCCGGGGATGAATGCGTGGTGCGCGTGCGTGACAACGGCGTGGGTATCGCGCCCGAACTGCTGCCCCGGGTCTTCGATCTGTTCACCCAGGCCGAGCGCTCGCTGGACCGGTCGCAGGGCGGCCTAGGCATCGGACTGGCTTTGGTGCAGCGTCTAGTGGACCTGCATCGCGGCCGCGTGGAGGTGATCAGCGCATTAGGACAAGGAAGCGAGTTCATTGTGCGCTTGCCCGTGGCGATCTCCGCAGCACCGGTCCAGGCGCAGAGAACAACCTTGGACGTAATTCCGAACGGACATTCGTTGCGCGTATTGGTGGTGGACGATAACCTTGACCTGACGCAGAGCCTGGAGATGCTCTTGAAGAACGAGGGCCATGAGGTGCGCATAGCCAACGATGGCCCCAGCGCCTTACGCATGGCCCTCGAATTCTTGCCACAAGTGGCACTGCTCGACATCGGTCTGCCCGAGATGAACGGTTACGAACTGGCCAAGAAGATGCGCGAGCAAGAGCTGTTGGACGGGATCGTGCTGGTGGCCGTAACGGGCTACGGACAAGCTTCCGATCGGCAGTTCTCGTTGGCTGCGGGTTTCGATCACCACTTGGTGAAACCCGCCGTCTTCGCTGAACTGAAGAAGATCCTCGCGTCCATCGAGTTGGTAACCGTACAACGCCCAACAACAACGATCATACACGCTCACTGAAACGCCCAGACCATGAACGGACTCTTCAAAACCCTAATAGCCGGTTACGGCGCCAAGAAGCTCGGCGGCGGTTGCCTTGGCACCGTGGTCGTCTTCGTGATCATCTACTTCCTGTTGGGAAGCTGTTGAAGGCCGACTTGGTGCGAACCATTACGGCGCAGCGGTCAACTCCTCGAATTCCCGTTCTGTGATGCTTCGGCTGTTGTCGAAGTAGAATACGCCGCCGTATGCATGCGCCACCTTCCGCAATTCCTCCACCGCACCGTTGGGAGCAATGAACCGCACCACGTGGATCGTTCGGCGTTCCTCTTGAAGGAATTCATCCGCTCGCTTGCGTGAGCCCGATGCACCGAACGAGGTAACAGTACTTTCAGATCGAACGGAGGAAGCGTCGTTCCGCGATCCCATTGTAGTGAGCCCGCTGATGCCCCGCTCCTCACGAGAGGGCGTACGATCGGCACGCGCGAGCGTGATAACTTCTACTGACCGCGGAATGGGCTGCAGCGGCATGTGTTGCACAGCAACGACACGGGGCGCTATCTCTGAAATTGATCCGCGCACAACCCTCACTTCCGCTGCGGAGCGCTCCACCACATGCACCAAGCGCGGCACCTCGCGCACGTTCGGAGCTTGCACACCGGTGATCTCCGGTTCACCGGGTACGCCGATAGCACCGCGCGGAAGATCGATGGCAATGGCAGCGGCCGGTGCTAGAAACTTCTTCGGATCAATACCCTTCGTACGCAATTGTTCCAACCGCTCACGCAACTCATCATTCACCTTCACCACGTACTGCGTCTCGTACCCGAAATCGCGGAGCGCATGCTGGTACCGAACGAAGCCGACGGGTCCGTCATAATGGAAGAGCCGGTCGGCGGTAAGATGTTCCAACGTGACCTGAAAAGGAAAGGTGAACTCCGTCGTGTGCAGTTCCACCGGTACACGGGCATCGAAATACACCTGTTTGGTGGGACATCCTTCCCGCTCGAAGCTCACCAGGTAGATATCGTTCAACGGAAGATCCAAGGTGAACTTGCGCGTACCCGCAGGAAGGCTGAATGCGGGGGCTCCATCGGGCACGACCATGACCGACGAGGTGGCCAGGTCCGCGCCTTTCACTTTCAGGATGCAGTTTGCTTTCAGCACGCCGCGCGCAGCGTTGGCCGATGTGCTCGTCAACACCATGGCGGCGAGGAAGAGCGGAATGGCGTTCATGTGGCGCATGACATTCGAGTTTGACCCATACGCATCCAGCCGGATGCCGATCGCGGGAATGCGCGGGAGAAAATTCCGAATGTCTTGTGGATCAAGCCCATTCGAGCCAAGACGTGGTATCCCGCTTTAAGCGCATGCATAACGATACTTGGGAAGGGGAATACACGCGCCGTAGCGCAACTTCCGCAAGTTGTTGCCGCCGTTCCCTACACTTGGAAGGATCACCGAGCGCAGCGTGCCACTTCTATGGGCTTCGCCAAGTGCCGAACGTTGCAACTCGCGGATCGACCGCCCACGTAGCTTTGTGCATCGCTCCGTGTTCGCCTTCGGGCCCGCTTGCCTGTGCATGCTGAAATAACGACGATCGCACACGATATGATCACCAGCCCCGTCACTTCGCAGGATATCAGCAAACTCGCCCTGCTCATACGGCGGGATAGTGAACTACTTCTCACGCGTTGGCGTCAGCAGGTCAAGCAACTTCCGTCAGCCAAGCACTTGGATGTGCCCACGATCAACGACCACATCCCTGATCTGCTCAGGGACCTGGCCGATGCTTTCGACGAACGGTCCGATACCACCATTGCGGAAGCCCTACAAGAAGGAACGCCGCCGGCCCACGGGGTGCAGCGGGTGGAGGACGGCTTCGATATCGCCGAGGTGGTGGCCGAAT
>JBKJPT010000272.1:0-8181 GCA_046595075.1 Flavobacteriales bacterium | reverse complement strand
CCCCATGGATCAATGCTGGAACACGCCGTTCGTGTACATGCGCGCAGTGTTGCCCGTGCGACCAGCGATGTTCCGCAGCTCAAGCTCCAATGGGTTGGCGCGTTCCTCATCACCGATCGCCCTGTAGTGGTTCAATAGTGCAGTACCCGGAACCAGGTAATTGCCGCTCAGGGGCCCGGCATCGGTGGGCTTGTGCATGGCGCGCCAACGGCTCTCCAATAAATTCGGATCGCCCGCTGGTGTGGCGCTCATGCGCATGGCCAACCCGGTTACATAAAGTTGGGCGCTGTACTTGTTTGCCAGCGGCTGGCCTACTGCGAGGGAAAGGAAGACGGGACGCTTGCTCGCCATGTAGAGGCGGTCGATGAACTCGCCCGCGTTCTTCGGAACTACCCCATCTGCAGAGGCGCGTTCCCACATGCGCGCACGGTAGGCAGCATCATCGAGCAAACGCTGATCGATAGTGAGCACATCATTGCGATCATCATTGGCGTACTGTTCCACCCAGACAGGGTAGGCGTCCATTTCTCCAGCGGCAATGAGGATCCCGTTGCGGTCCACGCTGAGCAGGATGTCCTGTGCCATATGGTAGAGCGATGGCGCCACTTCGCCGCGTTGCTTCATTGCATTCGCGGATCGCACCAATTCCACCCGTTGGTCGTTTCGTGCAGCCTGGACCAATTGAGGGGCGATCAGCTCCTCACGTTGTGGATCAATGTTCTTCGCCTGCTCCAACCAGCCGAACGAGGCGGGTGCTGGGAATTCGGCGTAGTAGTTCGCCATGTTCCCTTCGAAGGTGTTCGGGCTAACGGAGTTCACTTCACCAGCAAGCTGTTTCAGGTCCTCGCAATCACCCTGGGAGAGTTTGCCCTTGCGTTTGGCCAGTGCATTGTTCCGCGCCACGCGCACTTGCTCCAGTTGGATCGTTGGCTGGATGGTGTCGAACAAGTACCCCACCCGGTTCGCGTCCTCATAGGCACCGCTTACCGACCAACCACCCTGTACCGCATCCTTCACCTCCACTGCCCGCTCCGCCTCTCGTTGGGTCGGTACTTCGGTCTGGGCCAGCGCGCACGGTGCGATCGTGATCAGAGCAAGGAACAAAATGGGGCTTCTCATGGTACTGGTCGGTCCTAAGGTGCGGTACACGCTGAAGCTGGATGCGTTCAGATGGCGGGACTACTTTTGCCAAAGTAATAGAGATGCTCAGCGACGAAGCCAAGGACCGCCTGCGACAAAGCCTGGACAAGGTGCACGAATGGCCGTCGGTGTACATGTTCAAGTTCATTCTGGAGCCCGAGCAGGAACGGTTGGCGGCGGTACTCTCCCTCTTTCCCAGCGAAAGTGAAGTCTTACGCCGCTACTCGGCTGGCGGCAAGTACGTGAGCCTCACCGTGCGTGAGGTGATGATCAGCGCAGAGGACGTGATCACACGCTATGATCTTGCAGCGGGCATTCCGGGAGTAATAATGATCTGAACCATGGACCTGAACACAATACGCACCACACTGCTCATCACCCTCTCCATTTTGGTTGTGCTGTTGCTGCTCAAGCGCTTCAAGCGGCGTGTGGTGGCCAAGGACCTGCCAGCGAACGCGCAAGCCGAACTGCTCGGATTGGAAGTGGCATACCATCCGGCCCGCCTTCGCGTTCTGGTGCGTGTGCCGGTAAGCGAGATCATCCATACGGCGTTGCTCACGGACCTGCAGCACCATGCACTCACATGGAGCGAGGAACCCATTGAAGCAGGAACGCATACCATCGAACGCGAGCTACCCCCCTTGGGCGATGGGGTTCATTTTTTCGAGATGCGCACGACCACACAACGAACAGTGCGACAGTTCCGTCTTCAGCAGGCATGACCCCGATCCTGCGCTCGTTCGCATCCATCATTACGATCATGCCCTTTTGCTTGGTCGCACAGGAACGTGGCAAAGGCGATCTGCCCGATGTGAGCATCACCATCAAGGGTGATCTGGTGATGCCCGTTTCGCTGAAGAACCCGCTCTTCAACTCCATCACGGAGACCATTGGGCAATTGGGCGGTTGTGTTCAGTTACCGCTGTGGAACGGATTGGGGATCGGTATCGGTGGCAACCAAACGTGGTGGGCGATAAAGGAGCGGGCTTTGGCGCCGGACATCAACAGTGGTGAAATACGCCGCGCCGTGTTTTACGGCAAACTGCAGTACGAACGCTACACCGGGGACCGCACCTTCTATGAATTCAACCTACGCGTTGGCACCAGCACCTACACTTACGATTGCGATACCTGCCTGGGTGGCATCGACCCAGCGCTTTGGTGGTCGATGGGTGTTGGTTACTATGTGCACGCCACGGACAATCTCGCGTTCGGCCTCACCATTGGTTATGATATCAGCACATCCCGCTTCAACGCACATGATCTCGGGCTGAACGGATTTCCAGGCCGCAAGGAGACCGAAGAGGCGCGCAACTACCAGAACCTCCTGTTCGGGTTGGGTTTCAGCACGCGGTTGCGCAAGAGCGAGCGCGATGTGCGTGGGTGGTGAGCTTCGAGGGTCAGTGGCCTTTTAGGAAGATGATATTGTCGAAGTAGCCGGGATCATACGCCGTGATCGGCTTTAGGGCGAATGGCCACGGCTTTGGCAGATAACCGGTGAAGCCTTTGGCAACGATGAAATCGAACAGTTCCTTGCCCGTGTAACCGGCGCGCTTACAATGGTCGTCGATGATCTCTATCACCAACGTCATGCGCGGGCTGTTGTCGATGATACGTTCCGCGCCACGCAACGCCGCGAACTCGCCGCCTTCGATGTCGATCTTCATCACATCCACACGGTCGATCCCATTTGCTGCGAGCACCGCATCGAGCGTGGCCACCTTCACCTCGATGCGTTCGGGCGCATTGCCGAACGCGCTCGCGCTGCCCAGGTTTCCGCGGTTGAACGAAAGCGTGAAACCGCCGGGCGCATCGGCGAGGCCATGTTCGCGGAGTTCGATGTTGGTGATCGCAGGGTTCAACTGACGGTTGTCCTTGAAGCGATCCAGTGCGGCTGGGTTCGGTTCGAAGGAGATGAGCCGACCTGGTGCATTGAGGCGCGCCATTTCCAGCGCGTAGAAACCAATGTTCCCACCAATGTCCACGACGGTGTCACCACTGCGGATCAGACGACGCACATGACGCATGGTGTTGCGCTCATAGTCGCCGTGCAGAAAGAGGTTGCGCTGCACGTACTCACGCAGGTCCAACTTGTAAGTGATCCCCGTGCGTGTGGTGAACTTCACCTGTTGGGGGAACCGGCGTATGTCCACACGCTTCGCCATCATGCCCTTGCCTTGGTCAAGCGGGGCGTTGCGCAAGTACGAGAGCAACAAACGGTCGAACATCACGGGGTAAGAAAGCGGGAAACCATTACTCCTTTATGACCCTGATGATCCCCTGCTGTCCATCCAGACGGATCCTGACCAGGTACACGCCACTGGGCAGTTCATGCATTTCCAGCGGTATACGATCCTGACCGCGCAATGGCACCAACTGATGCAGGACCGATCTGCCATGAAGGTCCAGCATGTCCAGATCGGCGTCGCCTAATATGCCGCTCACCTGCAACACAATGCTTCCGCTGGTGGGGTTCGGTTGCACCGAAAGATCGATGTGCTGTTCGATCTCCTCGATGCCAACGGCGGTGTTCACGGTGAAAGCATGGTGGACCTCGCGGCCGAACTCGTTCTGGAAGTACTGGACAATGACTCCATTGGGCTTCTTCAAGCGCGTGAACCCGGTACCCGCAGCCGGATCAGCCCAATAACTGAGACCATCATTGCCACTATCGATCATTTCGAAGGTGTAACAGCCATCTCCGAAGCTGAGCGTATCTACATATTCCGTGTTGTTCGTGTGAACAGCCCGGCTCAACAACACAGTGTTGTTGATGTCGGTGACACGGATGAAGGTCTCGTTCCCTCGGTTATTGGTCTTGTAGTGCAAGATCACCTTGTGGTTGTATACGATGGGCAGGTTGAAGGTGGTGAGGTAGTTGTCGTTGTCGGCGTATTGGTCCACACCACCGTTCGGGGCGCTGGCAGTGACGGTGAACCTGTGGTCACTGTCACCTGCCCAGAAGGAAGCACTGCCGACCGGGAGTTCAACTTCCACCTGTTCCATGTGTTGGAGCAGGCCCGTCCAGGTGTAGGTGAGCGTGCTACCGCCGCTGACCTGATAGGTGAAGGTCACACTTGTTAGGTCCTGCGCACCTGCGTTCCGAAGCACCACGAGCGGGGCATGGCAGATTGGATTATCGCGACGCCAGAGGTCAGTTCTGCTCGGCCGCTTGACCTCGACGATCTCAGCATCCAGTTGATGGTTGGCTGGTCCGTACTCTAGCAGATCCATATTGATCACATAGTTGCCGCCCCCCATGCCCAAGTTGTTCGAGGGCACCGGGGTGATCGCGTAGTCCAGCGTAACGCTGCCGCCAGGCACAAGGCCGGGTAGAACTACTTCATGGTCCCGTACATCATCGCCAGGACACCAGCCTTCGCGGCTACCGAGCCATGTGCCCCCTTGTGGGTAAACAGGGTTGAGCGCGCAGTCGTTCTCTTGCCAAACGTGCCAAGCATCCACCTGCGTGCCGTTCACGCGCACGGAGTGGGTGTTGTCCTTCCACTCACAACAGTGTGGATAGTTGCCAGTGTTACTGTTATGTCCGTGTCCTGTCAGCCGCGTGCGCAAAGCCCATTGCGTCGCGTCAGGGCTCAACTGCACATCCACTGGGGGTAACGCAACATCGCCGCTCAGGTCGGCATAGCTGCGGCTAGTGAGACCGCCCCACGGACGTTGATGAGCGACAACCGGACGGGGCGGAATGCCTTCGATCATCTCGAACTCAAGATCAATGAGTTCCTGTTGGTTTCCTGCGCTCAGTTCCACACTGTCCCGTAGCATCCATTGGTAATCCGTAACATCAAAGGTCCAACGGAATCCATTGCTACCAAGCGAAAGGTTGATGCCGTACGGGGTGATGTAGCGACCGATCTCCCAATCGTTCACGACCTCGAAGGGTGTGGCGTAATAGTCCAACGTGTCGTTAAGGTCTGTCACTGAGGAGGCAAGAACCGAGTCGATGGGCGTGCCATTGGCATCATAGGTGTAGTTCATCCCACCCAGGTATGCGAAGAGTGTGTCAACAGGGACGATGGTGTTGCCAAGTACAGCAAAATGCTCCTCCGTGAGCAAGGGCTTGGACTGCGATTCACTGATGATCAGAGTATCTAGGGAGGTGCTATAGTCACCTTGAAAAAGCGTGATGACAGGTCGAACCAAGGTCTGGGTGGCTGAGCGGTCGATCTCCGAAGCGCGGCGTTGTGCCCGACGCACGGTGCCCATTGGCCATGCCGGAGAGGTTGCGTCCGCGCTATTTTCCAGAATGTGCGCATCAGTTACCTCATCACAGAGATATGAGTAGAGTAGGCTCGCCGCATCGGGGTGGGTGGCATCAACTGCACGATCCTTCCAAGCATTGATCGTTGCGGCGCTAAGCTCCGTGCCGAACACATTGATCTCATCGAGTTGGCCTGGGTAGGGAACATCTCCATTGTCAGCGCTACCGAATTTGAATGACGTGATACCGGTCATGGGCTTGGTCTTTCCTGTTCCAGAATGCCACAATGTTCCGTTCAGGTAGATCTTCATCGATCCAGTCGTGGTGTTCTTCACAAAAGCCCAGTGGTTCCATTGCCCTTCAACGTTCGCCGTCGTGGCCGCCTTGTCGATCCGGTCAAAGCCACTTCCGTCGTTGCCGGCATCCCAATAGACGCGACCATCGCTCCACGGCAGGTGCACGTTCAGGATCCGCCGGCCCTGGGCATCCATCGCTCCAAGCACACTATTGTTCACGGGTAGGATCGCATCGCCCTTTGCTCTGAAGGTGATGGTAATGGCAGCGCCGAGCGAACTGATCGGTGCAACATCAATACCCACGAAGTCATCGTTCAATTCAAGGTACCCATCAGGCCCTGATGCGATCAAGGCTGTACCCGGAGCTACATTGGTACTGGCGAGCGCGGCACCTGAAGCCCCGGTCACCTCAACTGCGAAGTCGATGAGCAGGTTCGACGTACCGTCCCAAATGAAGGGCTCGGTGAACACGAAGCGCTGTTCACCTGCCACGAGTTCAAGGTCATCGGAAGGGAGGTCGTACACCGTGATCAGGCCGGTTGGATCGAACGAGGAAAGCGTGGTAGCGACGGTTTGTTTCAGGCGGATGACGAAACGACCAAGGGCGCCATCGCCAAGCCCGTTGCTTGTGAGACCCAACTTATGGATCGCGCCCGTCTGGAGCCCCGCCAAGGTCAGTTCATTGGCGGTGAGCAGATATTGCACGCGGTTGTTGCCGGAGATCGGGGAGATCAACGTACCGTCCCAAGCAGAGCCACTGCCTAGGGTGCAAACGATCTCACTGTTGGTCGCCAGGTTCGTACGGCGCGGTAGTGCGACTTGTCGTGTGTCGTACTGCATCGATGCGGCGCGCTCCACACTCGGCGGTTGCAAGGTCGCGACCTTGAAATAGGGATGTGTTTGAGCAGTGCTGTCAAGCGCACCCGTATGCTCATGAACGAGGTTATAGGTGAGATAGTCCCACTCGCCGCATGCGTATTGATCTTGCGTGGTGGCGGGGTCGCACTTGAGCCGGTGGTGCATGAGCACCTTGCGGAAGGTGTGCGAACTGTCCGGGAAGACATACCAACCGCGTCGTGTGGTGATGTCGCTGAAGGAGAGCGTTTGCACATGGATGGTGTCTTGTGCGAAGACAAAGGAGGTGGTGCCGAGAAGGCATCCGAATAGGAGGGCGCGGGGAGTGTGCATTGGCTGGTAAAGTAAGAGGGCGGGGGCGAAACAAAAAGGGGACCTCGCGGCCCCCTTCGTTCTTTGGTGCGTGGTGATCACTTCACCTTGCCAACGATGGCAGCGAATGCTGCGGCATCGCGGTAGGCGATCTCTGCGAGTGCCTTGCGGTCCAGATCTATGTTGGCCTTCTTCAACTTGTTCATCAGCACGCTGTAGCTGATGCCGTTGACGCGGGCTGCTGCGTTGATCCGCTGGATCCAGAGCCCGCGGAACTCGCGCTTCTTCAGCTTGCGGCCGTCGTAGGCGTGCTGCAGGCCTTTTTCCACCGTGTTCTTCGCGACGGTGTACACGTTCTTGCGGCGACCGAAGTTGCCTTTCGCCATATCGAGGATCTTCTTCCTCTTCGCTTTGCTGGCTACTTTGTTCTTACTGCGTGGCATGTTCCACTTGGTTTTTGGTCGTGAGCGTCATCCGCCTTGCGATGGATGTTCTTTGGAGCTGCACGTCCTGGTTAACGCTACCTATTTCCCGGTGCGGATGGGTGTGTTACTTCAACAGAAGGAGTATCCCCTTCTTGTCACGAGCGTGTACCAAGGCGGTCTTGGTAAGGGCGCGCTTGCGTTTGGTCTCCTTCTTCGTGAGGATGTGGCGCTTGAAAGCGCTCTTGCGCTTGATCTCGCCGGTGCCGGTGAGCTTGAACCGCTTCTTCGCACCGGACTTGGTCTTCATCTTTGGCATGGCCTGTCTTCTTTTTGATCTGTCACTCCGGGCCTGACCAGGAGTCTCGTGGTTTGTTGTACTCGGACTATTGTGGGCGGATCATGATCCGCCCTTACCGTCATTTCTTCTTCTTCGGGATCAGGAACATGATCATGCGCTTGCCCTCCAATTTGGGCATGCTCTCCACCAGGCCGATGTCCTCCAGGTCCTGTGCGAACTTGAGCAAGAGGATCTCGCCGCGCTCCTTGAACACGATGCTTCGACCGCGGAAGAACACGAAGGCCTTCACCTTGTGCCCTTCTTCGAGGAATGCACGCGTGTGCTTGAGCTTGAAGTTGACATCATGCTCATCGGTGTTGGGTCCGAAACGGATCTCCTTCACTTCGGCAATGGTCTGCTTGGCCTTGAGCTCTTTCTGCTTCTTCTTGAGATCGTAGAGGAACTTCTTGTAGTCGGTGATGCGGCAAACGGGCGGTACGGCCGACGCGCTGATCTCCACCAGGTCCAGTCCCAGGTCCTCGGCCATGCGCAGCGCCTGGCTGAAGGGGAATACACCTTGTTCCACGTTCTCGCCCACCACGCGCACTTCGTTCACACCGTAGATCTTGTTATTGATCCGGTGCGGGTCTTCCT
>JBKJPT010000180.1:0-8020 GCA_046595075.1 Flavobacteriales bacterium | reverse complement strand
TTTCTGGAGAGCTACATGACACGCCATGCGCTCGACGTGCGTCCTTGGGTGGCGCTCACCATCATTGGCACATCGCTCGCCTTCGTTGTCTACTACTTCATCATCCTTCCTTTCCATGCAGAACGCCGAGCCGGTGCAGTTGCGCCAAGTGCGTGATCTGGGCCAGATCATCGCCACCACCTTCACCTTCATGCGGCAGAACAAACGCATGTTCCGCCACGCGTTGTTCATCGCTTTGCCCTTCATGCTCGTTGGCAGCGTGCTCATGAACTACCTGCCGCTGGCCCTGCAGGGCGATGCATACGACCCGTTGCATTCGAGTCCATT
The DNA here is from genome assembly GCA_046595075.1 of Flavobacteriales bacterium. GTDB lineage: Bacteria > Bacteroidota > Bacteroidia > Flavobacteriales_F > PHOS-HE28 > PHOS-HE28. Next base: position 7,693 of record JBKJPT010000180.1, on the reverse strand, counting down.
GGGTCCGGCCTTCAGCACATCCTGGACCATCGTTGCGTACTCGACCGGGTTGGTGATCACGCTCATCGGCTTCGTCTTGCTCATGGCGAGCATCCATGAGTACATCCGCGCGTACTACCTCGGCGAAATCCATCTGCTCACCACCGGCGAACTCTTCTCGCGCTGCTGGTCGCAGTTCGGGCACTATCTCGCGCTGGGCTTCCTCATGCCGCTCGTTGTCACGATCTGCTTTGTGCTATGCTTGCTACCGGGGCTCTTCGTGGGCCCTATCCTCTGCTTGTCGCTGGCAGCACACGCGATCGAACGCACGGGTGGTTTTGGATCGTGGAGCAGATCGAGCAATTTGGCGATGAGCGATTTTTGGGCAACGCTCGGGCTCTTCCTGCTCATGTGGATCATCTGGTGGATAACCAACGTCGTGTTGCAACTCCCCTTCCTGCTCGTGGGCGGCGGTATCGGCTTCGCCACGGGTTTTGAAATGATGCAGGAGCCTGGCGCGGTGGAAGAAGGTGCTGGGAAGTTGCTGAAGTTCGTCTCATGGTTCCAAGTGGTCGCCGGCATCATGCAGGCGATCGCGTACGTGTTCACCATGCCCATCGTTTGCGTGAGCATGTGCCTGAAGTACTTCAGTCGTGTAGAGGAGAAGGAAGCGCATAGCCTGCGTGAACGCATCGCTGGTTTCGACCAAGTGTGAGAATGTGGCGCGCGCTCCTGCTCTTGATCGTGCTGTGCGGCATGCGGCCCACGGCATGGGCGAAGAATGCCCCGCCCACAGAGCAGATCGAACTGCGACGTTTCAACGAAAAGGAGATCACCGCGCTCAAGAACGACCCCGGTCTGCAGTACGATAAGGAGCTACAGCGCGAACCAAGCTGGTGGGAGCGTTTCAAGGAATGGCTTTCGAAATTCTTCGAGCGTTTGGCCGGGCCCGCCGTGGGCGATTTCGTGGGATCCAACCTCTTCATTATCATCTGCTTGTTGGTGGTGCTGTTGGCCATCATCATCCTCGCACGTGGTGGCCTGCGGCGCGTATTCCACGGTGCACCGCGCGCCCTTGGCGAAGTGACCACCTTGGAAGAGGACATCCGCGGGTTAGATCTGGAGGCCATGATCCGCGAGGCCGAGGAAGCCAACGACCTGCGACGCGCCATCCGACTCCACTACTTGCTAGTGCTGCGCAAACTCGTGGACCAGGAGGTATTGAAGTGGAGCCCGGAATACACCGATCAGGATTACATGCGGCAGGTGCGGGATCCCGCATTGCGCTCGCGTTTCGCGCACGTGGCCTTGGTGTTCCAATGGGTGTGGTACGGCCATGCCGAAGTGGATGCCGAGCGCTATGCGTCGCTCAAACGGCCCTTTATTGAATTCGAGACCGCGCCCGTGACATGAGCCGTTTCGAAAAACGACTGATACTAGGCCTTGTGCTCGCCATCCTGTTGATAGCCGGGCTGGAGGCCAGCGTGCCTAAGCCCACGGATTGGAGCCCCAGCTATTCGCTCGATCACCGCAAGCCGTACGGTACCGCATTGGTTTACGATCAGCTGAAGGACCTGTTCCCCGAGGTGCGCACCGTGCGCCAACCGGTGCTCGATGCCGCGACGCAGCGCATTGAAGAGGTGGACATCAGCGAAGCACCGGTGAACCACGTGTACATCGATGGGCGCTTCGGGCTGGATCGCGCGGCCACGGAACAACTGCTCGCGCTGTTGGAATACGGTGATCGCGTCTTCATCGCTGCGGAGGACTTTTATGACAACCTTGCCGACACCCTCAACATCGGCACATCCCGCTTGCATTGGGCGGAGGACGATACCTCGGACATCCGCTTCATCGGCGATCAGCGCATCACCGAGGGCGTCTTTCATTTCGCGCGCAAATTCCCCGGCGCCTACTTCACCAGCTACGACAGCACCCGCACGCGCGTGCTCGCCGTGGACGGTGCATCAAACCCCGTATTGCTGGAGATGGCCTGGGGCGAAGGACGGATCGTGCTGTGCACGGCACCACGCGCCTTCTGTAACTACAACCTGATCAAGAACGACAACGCCCGCTTCATGGCCGCAGCATTTAGCGTGTTGCCACCAAACCCCGTGCTGTGGGATGAATTCTACAAACCGGGACACACGGAGAATCGATCCATCATGCGCTTCGTGCTGCAAGAACCACCGTTGCGCTGGGCCTGGTTCCTCGCTCTTTCCCTGCTGGTGTTGTACATGATCTTGCACGTGCGCCGGCAACAGCGGGCAATACCCATTGTGGTAGCACCGCGCAACGCATCGCGCGAGCTCGCGCACACCATCGGCCGCCTCTACTGGCACAAGGGCGATCACGCCGATCTTGCCCGTAAGATGATCATGCACTTCAAGGACGAAGTGCGTGCGCGCACCTATCTGCGCACCTTCGCGTACGATGCGGCCACCATTGAACACCTCGCGTCCAAGACCGGTCGCGGCAAGGACGAGATCGCACAACGCCTAGCCGCTTTCCAACAACGCGAGCGGCAGCCCTACCTCACCGAGAGCGATCTGCTCCAACTGAACGCACAACTGCACGAATTCCGACAACTGATCCCTTGACCATGGACCACACGTTCCCGCCCGACCCCAACGCTACCTTCATTCCACCTGACCTACCAGCGGATCCAGTTGTGCAACCACAAGCGGAAGCACTACCACCCGAGATCGCATTCCAACCTGCGATCCCGCTCACCGAACTACAGCAGGTCCTGGAGCGCCTGCGCGACGAAGTGCAAAAGGTGATCGTGGGACAGGACCACATGGTGGACCTTTTGTTGGTTGCCTTGCTCTGCGATGGGCACGTGCTTATCGAAGGCGCGCCCGGTCTGGCGAAAACGCTCACGGCAAAGTTGCTCGCACGCTGCATTCGCACGGGCTTCTCGCGTATCCAGTTCACGCCCGACCTCATGCCCGGCGATGTGATCGGTACCAGCGTCTTCGATCCGCGCACCACGGCCTTCGAGTTCAGGCCCGGCCCCATCTTCAGCAACATCGTCCTCGTGGACGAGATCAACCGCGCACCGGCGAAAACGCAGAGCGCCCTCTTCGAAGCCATGGAGGAACGACAAGTGACGGTGGACGGGAGGACATATCCGCTGGCACCGCCCTTCATGATCGTGGCCACGCAGAACCCCATTGAACAGGAAGGCACCTATCGCCTGCCCGAAGCGCAGCTCGATCGTTTCTTCTTCAAGCTCAACGTGGACTATCCTACCTTGAACGAAGAGGTGGCGATCCTCGAACGCGCATCGTCTGGTGTAGCTGCGCTTAGCGTAGATAATGTGCGAGCGGTCCTCGGTCCCGAAGAACTACAACGCGCGCGTGATCTCGTTCGGCAGGTACGCTGCGAAGAGAAAGTCATGCGCTACGTGGCCGCCATCGTCGACCGCACGCGGCACGACGGCGCATTGATGCTCGGCGCATCGCCACGCGCATCGCTCGCCATTCTCATTGGCGCGCGTGCACGAGCGGCAATGTTCGGCCGCGATTTCGTGACGCCCGAGGACGTGCAAGCGATCGCACCACACGTACTTCGGCACCGCGTACAACTCACCCCCGAACGCGAAATGGAAGGCCTCACACCCGATCAGGTGGTTGGCCTGTTGATGAAACAGCTTGAAGTGCCGCGCTAGATGTTCCGGGCCCTCCGAACCGTCTTCCTTACGCAGCGCACCTTCATTGTTGGCGGTGGGCTGGTGGTGCTGTTCGTTACCGGATGGGTGTGGCCCCCACTGTACGTGGCTGCGCAGCTCGGCCTGCTGGTCCTAGTGGTGGCCGTGATCGGTGAGTTTTACGTGCTCTACGGACGTCGCAGCGGCATGCGCGCCACGCGCTACACCATGGAACGCTGGAGCAATGGCGACGTGAATCCGGTGACCTTGCAATTGGAGAGCGGCTACGGCACCGATATGCACGTGCGCGTGTTGGACGAACTACCCGAACAGTTCCAGAAACGGGACCTCGTGTTCAGCGGCTCGGTCGGCGCATGGGCACGTCGCGATCTGGACTACCAAGTGCGGCCCGTAACACGAGGTGTTTATCGTTACGGTGCGGTGAACGTGTTCGTGAGCAGCCCACTGCGGCTGGTGGAACGCCGTTTCACGTTGGACAACGCGAAAGAGGTGGCAGTGTACCCCAGCTATTTGCAACTGCGGAAGTACGAGCTGCTCGCGATCAGCAACAAGCTCTCGCTGGCTGGTGTGAAGCGCATCCGCCGGATCGCACAGCAGAACGAATTCGAACGCATCAAGGACTATGTGCCCGGCGATGATCGTCGCACCGTGAACTGGAAGGCCACTGCGCGCAGGGGCCGCCTCATGGTGAACCAATTCCAGGACGAACGTGCGCAACAGGTGTTCGCGTTGATCGACACAGGTCGCGTAATGAAGATGCCCTTCGAAGGACTGAGCCTGTTGGACTACGCCATCAACGCATCGCTGGTGATCAGCAGCATCGCCATGCGCAAGGAGGACCGCGCGGGCCTGCTCACCTTCAGCAACACGGTGCACGACGTATTGCATGCAAGCAAGCAACGCGGGCAGATGCAGAAGATCCTGCAAGTGCTCTACGGCCAGGAAACGGCACATCGCGAAACAGACATGGAGGCGCTGTACATCGCTGTACGGCGCGAGATCCACCAGCGCAGCCTCCTGCTGCTCTTCACCAACTACGAGAGCGTGCAGGCCATGCAACGGCAATTGCCCTACTTGCAGCGCCTGGCCCGCCAGCACTTGGTGGTGCCCATCTTCTTTCTCAACACCGAACTGGACGCCGACCTGAAACAGGTGCCGCATGATACAGAGCAAGTCTACGTGTGCACCATCACGGAGAAGATGGTGCACGAGAAACGGCTCATCGCCCGCGAACTGGAACGCCATGGCCTCGCCAGCATCCTCTGCCGCCCGCAGGACCTCACGGTGAACGTGATCAACCGCTATTTGGAGATCAAGGCGAGGGGCCAGTTGTAGCGCCTTAGCGCGACACAACTAGAGGCAAACGCACGGTATAGGTCGCGCAGGTGATCAACGCTACATACCGGCCCGGAGCCAAGCTCGAAACATCGAGCGGGGCATTCTGCGGAAAGGCACTGCTCATCAACAAGCGTCCGGCACAGTCCATGATCCGAACGAACGTAGGTCCGTTCACACCATCCAGTTGCAGCACGCCGCTGGTCGGGTTCGGAAAGAAGCCAGACCCATAATGCTCCGCATCATCCTCTCCGATCCTCTGTCCCACCTCCACCGACCACAACGCAGCAGGAGAGCCTGCAAGAAATTCGTTGCCGATGACCCACTTATCGGGCGTGAGCCACGCAATGCCTTCGGTCTGATGATCGAAGAGGTCCACCGGCCTGCGAATGCCCAAGGATCCGAAGAAGTCGTGGCCTTGAATGTTATTGAGGAGCACCACGAACGGCTGGCCCGGATCACCCTCATGACCAAGGAGGACCAAGCGATCGGTGCCGTCCCATGAAGCTGCCGTGACAACGCCATCCGTATCGTAGGTACCACGCACTTCCGCCACATGATCACCCGGTAAGGCCGGAAGCGCATAGATCTGTGTGCGTCCATCAAGCCAGCGTTTGCTGAAGACGAAGAGGCTATCATCCACGGCTACGAACGCTTCACAGTCGAAGTTGGTGGCATTGATCGCCGGGGTGAAGTCGGTCTGATCGGCAAAGGAGAAGCCGATCACTTCCACCGCGATCTGCGTAGTGCTCTCGTTCTCCAGTTCGGCCCGCGGCAACCGGTACACGCGCAAATTGGTGCGCGACCCCGAATTGTTCCCGAAGTCGCCGACATAGACCCAGTTGGCATCGGCGGTGATCTCCTCGAAGTCGGAGTTGGTTGCGCCAAGGAGCTGCACGGTACGCAGCACACTGCCATCCGTGGGGTCCACTTGGTACACTTCCGCTGGTGCGCCGCTGTCGAGGATCGTCCAAATCGCATCATCGAGCACGATCAAGCCACTGGTCTCGTTCAACTGTGCAGGCAGTGCGGTGAGCAGTTCGGGCACGAGCATCTGCGCGGACGCCGAAAACGACAACAACGAGAGCAAGGAAACGACCAGTCTCATGGCGGTGAAGTTGAGCAGGATCGCCAAGTGGTTCTTGTTGATGGACGGCTTCCTTTCAACAACGCTCCCTGTGATGATCAGTTCCCTTTACGGTGGATCGGGCATTCAGGCTTGTGCTTGCCGGGTACATTCGCACACATGGTCAGAACGCTTCTTGCCTCACTTCCCCTGATCCTTCAGCTCGTTGCCAATGCGCAACTGGGCGATGCGCAGAACGCATTCACCCGCACCGATTCGCTCCGTGGCTCCATTGGCCCATACCGGGCTTGGTGGAACGTGGTCGGCTACGATGTGTGGGTGCGTCCGAATTTCGAGCAACGATCCATCCAAGGCACCACCACCATCGCCTTCGATGCCATTGCCGAAGGCCGGCGCCTCCAGATAGACCTGCAACAACCGCTGATCGTGGATAGCATCACCACAGATGTCGCCGACTTCAAGGACGGGGCGATCCTAGTGAGCTACAAGGCCGTTGCGTTCGCTCATGAGGCAAATGTCATTTGGGTGGAGCTGCCACAGCCCATGAAGCAGCGCGAAGCGACCACGATCACGGTCTACTACCACGGCGTTCCGCGTGCGGCGAAGAACCCGCCCTGGGATGGTGGTTGGATCTGGAAGAAGGACAAAGAGGGCAACCCGTGGATGAGTGTGGCCTGCCAAGGCCTAGGTGCCAGTGTGTGGTACCCGTGCAAGGACCACCAGAGCGACGAGCCGGACAATGGAGTCAATCTCCACATCACCGTCCCGGACAGCTTGCAGGCCGTCGGCAACGGTCGCTTGCGTAGCACGGTGAAGAACAGCGATGGCACCAGCACTTGGAACTGGCAGGTGAAGAACCCGATCAACACTTACAACCTCGTGCCCTACATAGGCAAGTACGCGCACATACAAGAGGTCTTCGATGGTGCGAAGGGCAAGTTGGACTGCGACTACTGGGTGCTTGCCAGCAACGAGGCGAAGGCGCGCGAGCACTTCAAGCAAGTGCCGCTCATGTTGAAGTGCTTTGAAGAATGGCTCGGCCCGTACCCCTTCTATGACGATAGCTACAAACTGGTGGAAGCACCGCACCTGGGCATGGAGCACCAGAGCGCCGTGGCCTACGGCAACAAATTTCAGAACGGCTACTTGGGCATGGACCGTAGCGGCACCGGCCGCGGCTTGAAGTGGGACTACATCATCATCCACGAGAGCGGGCACGAGTGGTTCGGCAACAGCATCACCACGGCCGACATCGCCGATATGTGGATACATGAGGGCTTCACCGACTACACCGAAACGATCTACACTGAATGCCAACAGGGCAAGGAAGCGGCGGAGGACTATGTGATCGGACTTCGACCCGGGATCTCGAACGACAGACCTGTGATCGGCCCGTACGGTGTTAACCAGGAAGGCAGCGGAGACATGTACAACAAGGGCGCGAACCTCATCCACATGATCAGGCATATCGTGGGCGACAGCACCTTCAAGGCCATGCTATTGGAGATGAACCGGCGCTTCTACCACAAGACGGTGACGAGCGTGGAGATCGAGGACTTCATGATCAACTTCAACGAGCACACAAGGGCTTTGCTGAACAAGAGCATCTTCGACCAATA
>JBKJPT010000024.1:0-2687 GCA_046595075.1 Flavobacteriales bacterium | reverse complement strand
AGAAGCCGCCGGGCAATGGTGTCGTGTTCACGCTCATGCTGTCCACTTCGCAGGCGGCCCACCCCGGTTGCTGGATCCAGTCGGAGAAGTAGTCCGTGAGGTCCACGCCGGTTGCTTGCGTAAGGTGGTCGCGCATCACTTCGGTGTTCACGTGCTGGAAGGCGTTTGCGTTGAGGAAGCTGGTGAAGCCCACCTTGAACAAGCTGTCGCCGAGATAGCCGCGGAGCGTGTGCAACACATCCGCGCCCTTGTTGTAGCTGTGCTCGCCATAGGTCCACGCTTGCGGCACGCTGTCGAGGGGCCACCAACCCTCATCGAGCAGATGCGCCTGGTGTACCATCTTCTTGTGGTTGTTGCGCACGGTGGTGTTGTAGCCTGCGTTACCGCTCACCACTTGGATGAATAGGTAGCTGAGGTATTCGGCAAAACCCTCGTTGATGTACATCTCCTCCGGTCGCTCGCAAGTGATCAGGTTGCCGAACCAGTGGTGAGCGAGTTCATGCGCCATGATCGCTTGGTAGCTGAGGCTTCCATCGGCGATGCTCTGCGGGTAGTGGATGCTGGTGGGATGTTCCATGGCGCCCTGCGGCGTGAGCACATAGCCCACGCGGTCCCAGCGATAAGCGCCGAACCATTCCTCGAAGGTGTTGAAGGCATCATCCAAGTTCACGAAGCTGTTCTTCATGTTCGTGGTGTCCGGCGGCCGGGCCACGAGCGTTACGGGGATCTGCGTTCCAGCTAGGCTCTGCAACGTATCGCGCACCACGGTGTAGTTGCTGGCCGCTACGGAAGCGAGGTAGGCGGGCATGGTCTCGTCGATGATCCAATGCCGCATGCGCGTGGTGGGCGTGGGCATCGTTTCGTCCAGCAATTCACCGTTGCACCAAGCGTTCCAACTCGCGGTGGTGGTTACCAGGAACTCGTAGGTGTTGCGCTCCGTGAAGTTGTCGGCACACGGGAACCATGCGCGCCCGTAGGAGTGCGGCAGGCTGGTGAAGGCCACACCGAGGTTGTAGCTGTATTGGCCCGTGGTGTACATGCCGCCGAAGCCGCTGGCATCGGTCACCGGGTCGCCGTGGTAGTGCACTGTGAGTGTAACGGTGTCCAGGATCCCAACTGCGGAAGCGAGGGTGATATCCAACGCTTCACCGGTTTGCGCGAAGGCAAGATCCCCATTGGGGGAGGTCACGGAATCCACGGTAAGGGCGAGCAGTTGCAAGGGGAAGACGGTGGTGGCATCGGCCCGTGGTACGGCGGTGATCGTGCAATGCCCTTCGATGATGCTGCCAAGGGCGAGGTTCAGCTCGATGCGCTGGTGCAGAATGTCCATGGGCCAGAGCACCACGGCATCCTTGGCATACCCAGCCCGGTGGTGTTCGTGCTGACGCACATCGCTTTGGGCGATAACAGAATGGACCAAACAGGAAATGAGGCCCAAAGCCAACGGCCGCGTGAACATTCTGATCAAGTGGGTTGTCATGTGCATGGCACGAATGTATCCGGTGGCAGCGTTGCGACCGGGTCCCACGTCCATGTTCACGATCCCTACTTTCGCCCTATCGCTTTGGGATCCTACACCCGCGATCGCTCATGAAGCCTAGTACCGAACTGCACGACCTCGCCCGATCGCTCACCAAGTCCGAGAAGCGCTTCTTCAAGCTGCACTCGGCCCTGCAGAGCGGCGACAAGAACTACCTGCGCCTCTTCGAGGCCATAGACAAGCAGAAGGAGTACGACGAGGAGGCGATCAAGAAGCTCTTCGCTAAGGAGACCTTCATCAAGCATCTGCCTTCGGAGAAGAACCACCTGTACAAGCTGATCCTCAAGGCGCTGCGGGCCTACCACAGCGAGAGCTCTGTGAGCGGCATCCTCAAACAGGAGATCAAGAACATCGAGATCCTCTACCAGAAGGCGCTGTACGTGGAGTGCAACAAATTGCTGCACCGCGCCAAGCGCATCGCCCGCGAGAACGAACGCTTCTACTACTGGTTCGAACTCCTGAACTGGGAGAAGATGCTGCTGGAGGAAGCCTACGAGAGCGGCGAGTTCACCAAGGACCTGGATGCACTGATCGAGGAGGAGCGCGATGTGATCGAAAAGCTGCGCAACCTGGCGGCCTACCACATCCTGTACAGCAAGATCAACTACGTGTTCCGCAGCGGCGGCTACGTGCGCACCGATGAGGAGCACGCCATGGTGGAGGAGATCAGCGAACACCCGCTGATCCAGGGCAAGAACACGGCGCTCAGCCGCAGGGCTGCCACCATTTGCTTTTACACCCAGGGTTTCTGCCAATGGGCCAAACGCGACTGGAAGACGAGCTTGGAGAAGTTCCAGCGCGTGAAACAGATCCTGGACGACAACCCGGCGATCAAGAGCGACCTGCCCAAGCGCTACATACGCACGCTGCATTACATGATCAACGGCCTGATCGAGCTGCGCGATCTGCAGGGCGCGAAGGAGCACATCGCCCTCATGCGCTCCTTGACGGGCGAACCCGGCTTCACCGGCATCAACATCGAAACGCAGGTGTTCACCGCCAGCTACCTGTGCGAACTGCGCCTGCTGGACCGCGGTGGCGAACACATCGTCGGCAATGGCCATGGCCTTGGTGTGCTCGCCACCGCGGTCCAGCAGGCGCAGTTCGCACAGATAGCTGGCGGTGAACACCTGCGTTTCGATGTTGA
>JBKJPT010000217.1:0-3331 GCA_046595075.1 Flavobacteriales bacterium | reverse complement strand
TCAATGCGCAACTTCCATTCGCCCTTGCTGATGGTGACGAAGCCGTTCTCGTAGATCGCAGCTAGGCCACCAAGCTTGCAGTGCTGACGCACAAGGCGGTTGTTCTCGTCGAGGCTAAACAAGGCGATCTTGCAATCGCACTGCTTACGCATGGCCATCACCAGTTCATCATCGGCGTTGAGGATCGCATAGCCGTCGCGACGCACGCTGCGCGGTACGGTGCTCTTCACATGGGCGAGATCCTCCAGGGTGTGGATGTCCTTCAAGCCCAAGTGATCCGCCGCTACGTTGGTGACAATGGCGACATCGCAATGCTCGAAGCCCAAACCGCTGCGAACTAGACCACCTCTTGCCGTTTCCAGCACGGCCATGTCCACCACCGGCTCCTTCAATACGAATTGCGCGCTGCTCGGGCCGGTGCAATCACCCTTCATCAAAAGGCGGTTCATGATGTACACGCCATCGCTGCACGTCATGCCCACTTTGTAGCCCACGCTACGCATGAGGTGTGCGGTGAGGCGCGTGGTCGTTGTCTTGCCGTTCGTTCCGGTGACCGCGATGATGGGGATGCGGCTGGGTGTACCCGGCGGGAAAAGCATGTCCACCACGGGTTCGGCCACGTTGCGCCCAATGCCACCGGTGGGATCCAGGTGCATGCGGAAGCCAGGAGCAGCGTTCACCTCCAGCACAGCGCCGCCGCTTTCGTTCAGCGGGATGCTGATGTCATCGGTCATGATGTCGATGCCGCAGATATCGAGGTCGATGATGCGGCTGATGCGTTCGGCGAGGAAGACGTTGAAGGGGTGTACCACTTCGGTAACGTCATCGGCGGTGCCGCCCGTGCTGAGGTTGGCGGTGGCTTTCAGGTAAATGATCTCCCCTTTCGCGGGAATGCTTGCGGGCGTAAGGCCTTTGAGGCCGATGAGCTTTAGGGTGTGGTCATCGATGTCGATGCGCGTGAGGACGTTCTCGTGACCAAAGCCGCGACGCGGATCCTTGTTCACCTCGTCAGTGAGTTGTGCGATAGTGCTCTTGCCATCACCGACCACACAAGCCGGTGTGCGCTTCGCTGCGCAAATGAAGCGGTGGTTGATGACGAGCAAGCGGTGGTCGAGGCCGGTGATGTAGCGTTCCACGATAACGGCGCGGCTGATCTCCTTGGCTTTGGCGAGCGCAATTTTCGCTTCCTCCAAGCTCTTGATGCCGATGGTCGCACCACGTCCGTGGTTGCCACCGCTGGGCTTGATCACGCACGGGAAGCCGACGGAATCCAGCGCAGCTTCCAGCCCCTCCTCGCTGCGCACTACGCGGCCCTTGGGTACAGGGATCTCGTAGCTCTCCAGCAGTTGCTTGGTCTCCTCCTTGTCGCCAGCGATATCCACTCCGATGTTGCTGGTCTTGCTGGTGATCGTAGCCCGGATCCGTTGCTGGTGTATACCATGGCCGAGTTGAACGAGGCTTTGTCCGTTCAGTCGTAAGTATGGAATGCCGCGGTTCACTGCCTCTTGTACAATGCTTCCCGTGCTGGGTCCGAGGCGCGATTCTTCACGTAGCTCGCGCATCTTCTGCAGGTCATCGGCGAGATCATACTTCTCTCCGCTGATGAGCGCTTCGGAGATGCGCACCGCAGCCTTGGCCGCGAACATGCCTACGGGTTCTTCTACGTAGCTGAAAACCACATTGTACACGCCGCTCTCCCGCGTGCTGCGTGTGCGACCAAAGCCGGTCTCCATGCCGGCAAGCGTTTGGATCTCCAATGCGATGTGCTCGATCACATGGCCCATCCACGTGCCACGCTTTACCCGTTCCCAGAAACCGCCTTCGTGGTCCTCGCTGCACCGGTGGCTCACCATGCTAGGCAAAAGGGCTTGGATGCGCTCGTAGAACCCCGGGATCTTGTCGGTCGGCTTCTCTTCCAGGTCCTCTATATCGAGGCGCATGACAATGAGGTTGTGCCGCTTGACGGACCAGTAGTTGGGGCCACGCATGGCCTTGAGTTCGAGAATACGCATGGTAAGGGCTTCGAGGCGGAAGATAGAAGGAGGCGCGTAGTTTCTTACCGTCAAGATGCCAAGAAGGCCACGGTTGCGCCACTCAGGCTGTGATGAAATTCGCTTGGCGGGTTCTTGGCGTATTGGCAGTGAAAGACCTCATTATTGAAAACCTTGTTGATGACGAACGCCCCACGACCAGAACAGTCCCGGCCATCCTTCTACTTTCGCTCGGCCTTTACCCAATAGGTGCTGGCATGGGGCGGGGGAAATCCAACTGAATGACACCCAAAGGCAAGCTCATCGCCATCGGCGGGAACGAAGACAAGGGCAAGCAGCCCGAAGGCGGGCATGACAGCAAGATCTTCACGCACAGCTTCATCGAGGAAGGCATCCTGCGGCGGGTTGTAGACGAGATGGGGGGCATTTCCGCCCGGATCGCCGTGATCACCAGCGCCAGCAGCGTTCCCGAGGAGGTCGGCGCCAATTACATAGAGGCCTTCGGTAAGTTGGGCGTGAAGGATGTGGATGTGCTCGACATTCGCGAACGCAGCCATGCGAAAATGGACATGATCAAGCGCCTGGCCAAAGCCGATGGCGTGATGATGAGCGGTGGCAACCAACTGCGCCTCACCACCATCTTCGGCGGCACAGCATTCCTTCAACTGATGAAACGCCGGTACGAGGACGAGTCGGGCTTCGTGATCGCAGGCACCAGCGCGGGTGCCATGTGCATGAGCAGCACCATGATCTACCAGGGGCACAGTAGCAGCGGCCTCGTTAAGGGCGGTGTGAAGATGACCACCGGCGCATCGTTGATCCATGACGTGATCATCGACAGCCACTTCGTGGAACGCGGGCGTTTCAGTCGACTGAGCCAGGCGGTGGCAGCGAACCCTGCGGCGATCGGCATCGGCTTGGGTGAGGACACCGGCGTGGTGATCACCGACGCCGATATGCTGGAGACCATCGGCAGTGGCCAAGTGATGATCTTCGATGGCAATGAGATCAGCTACAGCGATTACGCCGATGTGGAAGAAGGCGAGCCCTTCAGCATCGAAGGCATGAAGGTGCACATCATCAGTAAGGGGCACAGCTACAGTGTGCAGCAGCGGGCATTTTCGGCGGTGCGGGTTCCAATGAAAAGTTGAACATGCTTGATCCCGTCATCCGTCGCTTCCGCACTGTCGCTATCGCCGAAGGCATTAGCTTTTTGGTGCTCATCTTCATCGCCATGCCGCTGAAGTACCTCGCCGACCTGCCACTTGCTGTGAAGTATGTCGGCTGGGCGCACGGTGTGCTCTTCATCGCCTATTGGATCGCCGCCGTTCCGCTCTTCA
>JBKJPT010000073.1:0-7685 GCA_046595075.1 Flavobacteriales bacterium | reverse complement strand
GCCACGATGCCGCCCGGTTTCACCACGCGCGCCATCTCCCGTGCGGCCTGCGCCATATCGGGGAAGAACATGTAGCCCATGCGGCAGCACACCGCATCGAAGCTGTTGTCCGCGAAGGGCAACGCGTTGGCATTGGCCTCTTTGAACTCCACATTGGTGAGACCCGCTTTGGCGGCCTTCTCGGCCGCCACCTGCAGCATGCCGTCGGCGAGGTCGGTGATCATCACCGTGCCATCGGGGATCATTTGCGCGATGCTGAAGCCCGGCTCACCGGTGCCTGCGGCGATGTCGAGGATGCTCTGTGTTCCATGCGGCGCAAGGCTGTCGATGATCGCCTGGCCCGGTGGAGCCAGAAAGCGCATCACCAAGTCATCCCATTTCTTCCAGCCGGGTGAGAACTTGTTCCACGTCGCTTTTTGCGCGGTGCTGATGTCGGGGGTCTTGGTTTCCATGGGAGGGGGCTTTGGGAAAAGAAAGGTACGCATCCACCCGGTTGGGCGGACCTTCGCTTTACCACCACACAACGAACACCGGCACACCCCGCGACCATGATGACCCGCAGCCGAGGATGTTCCGGCAGGAACACCTTCGTCCACGGCCTCATCTCCTTCGATACGGAACTACGTCTTGTCTGTGCACCTTCGCTCAGCGTCGTTTTCGCCAACACGACCGCTGCTACATAATCACTGCCCTGCCGATCACGGAACGCGCGCCGAATGGAAGATCCACAACGACGAACACGACTTGGGCGGGCAGATCGCCGATGGTGACATGGGTGACCGCATCCCGCATTGCCTGCGTGCGTAACACCCGGCCGTTCGCATCCAGAATGCTCAGTTGTCCGCGAGGTGTGCCGGAGGTGGCCGTGATGGTGAGCACATCGCTTGTAGGAACCGGCGAAAGCGTGAACGTCATGCTGGGCCGTATATCGTTCACGGCCGTGATGATGCCCGGGCAATTCGGCCAGTAGCCGCTGATGACACCGCTGGTGTATGCGTTCAGGCTGTCCATGTTCACGCCGAGGTCGGTGCCGTCCGTTGCTAGGGCCGCGAACATGCTGGATGACAATAGCGCATAGTTGCGCGTCGCGATATCCACGAAGCCTACGTCGATGATGCTGTCAGGGAACCAATGGAAGGGTGGGTAGTTCGCCTCCACGCCGCCCTCGGCCGGTGTAGCGCCGAAGAACGCGTTGTGCGTGAAATTCCCGCCGGGCCATACCGCAGCGATGGCAGCACTGCCGCAACCGATGCCCGAGCCGCACACGCCGTACCCACCGAAGCCCGTGATGTTGTCGCGGAAGATCCCGTTCACGATGGCCGGTGCATCGCTGATCACTGCGGTGCCGGTATTGATGGTGGTGTTGTGCTGGATGGTAAGATCGTTTACGTCGCCGAGCATCTGGTACATCTTGCCATCGCCGCCATTGGGGTTCCGGTAGATCTCGTACGCAAGGTTGTCCTGGATCAGGATGCGGGAGGTGGGTGGATTGGGAAGCCCATCGTCATGCGGTGCGATGTTGAAGCCACCTTCGCTATTGATGAGGATGTTGTGCTTCCATGTGATGTCGCTCACTTGGTTGTTCATCGCCAAGCCCCCTTCGGTGCGTGGCGAGAAGAGGATCGCCCATCCGCTCTGGCAATGCGCCCAATTGTTCTCCAAGATATTGCCTTCCACCCATACACGCTGCGCGTTCTTCAGCTCGAAGAGGTTCTTGATGCACCACGGCGTGCCTTCGTAGGTGGGATCGCTGATGCGCCAACTCAGCGGCTTGAAGAAGTGGTTGTTGCGGATCTCCACATCGGCGGGGATCAGGCCGGGAATGGAAGCCAACGATCCGCCGAGCATGAAATTCTCGCCGCTTCCCTCCAAGTGGTTGTTCACGATCTTGAACGGTCCGGGGCCGTTCCATCCGGCAATGGCCTGCGCATCCTGACCGTTCGCCTTGCAATCACTGATCCAGCAATTGATCACCGATGTGCTCGCGCTGTTGATCCGGATGCCGCGCTTGGTGCCGTTCATGGGATGTCCGTGGATGAAAAGCCGGTCGAACACCAAGTCGTGCGGCACGTTCGCTGCGGAAGTCTCGGTGCTACCCGCGACGATGATGTCGTACACGTAATCCTGCGTGTTGAACTCCAGGTCCATCACGCGGTAGTGGTGCGCACCGCTTGCAAAGACCAGTGCGCTTTGGAAAGGTGGCCCTTGGATCTTGGCCAATAACGGCGCATAGCTCGGATCGATACGGTGGTCCTCGTCCGGCAATTGCGCATCATTGATGTTCGTACGGACGATGATCCATTCGTTGCCGCTCTTCACCGGGAGCGTGTAAGGTCCGACGTAGGTATGGCCACTTTCCAACAGGATCGTGGTGCCGGGTAGTGCGTTGTTGAACGCTTGTTGCAACTGCGCGTTGGTGTAGTCGCAGCCGCTCGCACACACGGTGATGGTGATAGTGGTCGTCGGCATGCAGGTGTTCAGCCAAACCTGCGGAGGATCCAGGAGCACTTGCGCGGCCATCGTTGTACCGCACAGCGCGAGCGTGATGGGGAGTATCAGTTGCATCAGTAGGTATGAAAGAGCCTTGCGTAAAGGTAAGTTCGCTGGCAGGGCTTGTTTCTGGATAATCAACCCGCTGACGAACCTCTCCATTTTCGGTGTACGGTTCGGCAATTCTTTCGCTTTCCTTCCTACTGTTGGTTGTTGCGGTCCGCGCCTTCGCGCAACCCGGTATGCTGCAGATCAGCTTCACCTTCGCCGGATGGCACATGGCTTTAGCTGGAAGTGATCCTTCCGTTCCAGAGCGCATGGCTATTCGCTCATACCGTCACCGGATGGATCCACTACGATCCCGCTGACATGGTGGGTGAAACGAATTCCCGCGAATGTCAAGTCGAGCAACAACCGGGGACCTATCGCCTGATGTTCATGGAGGCGAACATGGTGCGGATGCGGACTGAAGCGTTCGACCTGTGCTAGGGGCACGTGCCCCATGGATATTTTGGTATTGGCACATGGTACAGACTACTTGCAACTATCAAGTTCCCGGCTACATTTGCAGCCCGCAAAGCGGAAACAACCATGCTGATCATCCCGGTCAAAGAAGGCGAGAGCATCGATAAGGCGCTCAAGAAGTTCAAGAAGAAGTTCGAGCGCACCCAAACCATGCGCCAGTTGCGCAAGCGCCAGAGCTTCACCAAGCCCAGCGTGTCACGCCGCAAGGAGATGATCCGTGCCGCGTACAAGCTCCAGATGCAGACCGAGCAGGAGTAAGCTGCATTACGATCGTTCAAAAGGCGAAGGATCCACGCGGATCCTTCGCCTTTTGCGTTGAATACCTTGGCAGTGTCCTTCCGCATGTTGATCGATAAGTACCTGGAACATTTGACCTACGAGAAGCGGTACAGCCCCCACACCGTGGCGGCGTACCGGCGAGACCTCGAACATTTCAGCACTTACTTGAGGGAGCAGGAGCTCGGATCCGTGGAAGAAGCGGATGACAAGCTCGTTCGCCTACATATGATGAACGCGCTGGAAAGGGGAGAAAGCCCGCGCACCGTGAACCGCCGGTTGAGCGCCTTGCGGGGCTTCTACCGGTTTGCTCGTCTCACCGGGAGCATCAGCAAAGAACCCACAGCGTTGATCGAAGTGACCAAAACCCCCAAGCGTCTGCCGGAATTCGTGGAGGAACGGCGGATGGACCATCTTTTCGAGGTGCAAGAATGGCCCGAGGGCTACAAGGGGGCTGTGGATCGACTGGTGATTGAACTGCTCTATGGAACGGGCATGCGTTTGGCGGAGCTGATCGGCCTGCGTGTGGGTGATTTCGACAGGCACACCCGTAGTTTGCGTGTGCTCGGAAAGCGCAACAAAGAGCGGATCATACCATTGGGTGATGCCTTGGTGCAGGCGTTGGCGGAATATCAATGCACGAAGGAGGCTCTGCATGGACCAGCCAGCATCGATTCACCGCTGCTCATGACCGTGCGTGGCGAACCACTGGCACGTCGCAGCGTACAACGACTCGTAGCACATTACCTTGGTGGGGTCACTTCGCAACATAAACGCAGTCCGCACGTGCTCCGCCACACCTTCGCCACACACATGCTCGAGCATGGCGCCGACCTTAACGCGGTGAAGGAGATCCTTGGCCATGCCGGTCTTGCCGCTACCCAGGTGTACACCCACAATACCGTGGATAAACTGAAGAACGTGCACGCCCAGGCCCATCCGCGCGGTGGTCGGCGTGCCTGATCAATAACACACACGATATTCCAAACTTCCATGAACATCAACGTCCATTCCATTCACTTCGACGCCGACCAGAAGCTGATCGATTTCATCCAGGAGAAGATCCAAAAGCTCACCCAGTTCCACGATGGCATCCTGAGCGCCGCAGTTTTCCTTCGTTTGGAGCACGATGGCGAGAACAGGGAGAACAAGGTTGTGGAGATCAAGCTCGCCGTGCCTGGCAACGACCTGT
Source organism: Flavobacteriales bacterium (assembly GCA_046595075.1). Lineage (GTDB taxonomy): Bacteria > Bacteroidota > Bacteroidia > Flavobacteriales_F > PHOS-HE28 > PHOS-HE28. The sequence goes on along the minus strand of JBKJPT010000073.1, from coordinate 3,202 downwards.
TCGCAAAGCGTCAAGGAAAGACATTCGAAGAAGCAGCCGTGGAAGCCGTTGAAGCGCTGCGGAGCCAAGCGGAGCGCACGAAAGAGCGGCTGCGCAACGCTTCTTGAAAGGTCAAATTACAGGATCGGCGACCGCACCTGCGATCTCGGTCACACAACACTTCACGATGAGTTGTACAACTCGTTTGTTCGGGAACGGTTTGTTTCTACATTTGCAGGCCCAATTTCGACCCTTGTGGCTGAAGGTGGGAGAAAGGACCGTTCTTTTCGTGTTGTACAGGCCAATGTAGCTCAGCTGGTAGAGCAGCTGATTTGTAATCAGCAGGTCGGGGGTTCGAATCCGTCCATTGGCTCCGTGTTGCCCAACTGGGGAGATACCCAAGTGGCCAACGGGGGCAGACTGTAAATCTGCTGCTTCACAGCTTCGTAGGTTCGAATCCTGCTCTCCCCACCACTTCTCACGGAGCCACCGATACCGCTTCCAGGTATAGGGATATGCGATGGAGAAGACCACGATCGGCACACACGCGGGAGTAGCTCAGCTGGTAGAGCATCAGCCTTCCAAGCTGAATGTCGCGGGTTCGAATCTCGTCTCCCGCTCTAGTTCACCGAAGCCAATTCGGCGAGGTGGACAACCACTAGGAACGCACCAGCCTTTGTAGCTCAGGGGTAGAGCACTTCCTTGGTAAGGAAGAGGTCCCGGGTTCAATTCCCGGCAAAGGCTCAACAGAGCAGCAAGAGCAAACATGCCCGACCATGTCGGGTAGGCCTACAGCACGAGATCGACAACACTAGAGAACCGATACACGAACAACCAACGACCGCACGACCATGGCAAAGGAGACTTTCAAGAGGGATAAGCCCCACGTCAACATCGGTACCATCGGCCACGTTGACCATGGCAAGACCACACTGACCGCAGCGATCACCACCGTTTTGGCCTCCAAAGGCCTGAGCGAGGTGCGTAGCTTCGACTCGATCGATAACGCTCCAGAAGAAAAGGAGCGTGGTATCACCATCAACACCGCACACGTGGAGTATTCGACGGCTGCCCGTCACTACGCACACGTGGACTGCCCGGGCCACGCTGACTATGTGAAGAACATGGTTACTGGTGCGGCGCAAATGGACGGCGCCATATTGGTGGTGGCTGCCACGGACGGCCCCATGCCCCAGACCCGCGAGCACATCCTGCTCGGTCGCCAGGTAGGAGTGCCCAAGTTGGTGGTGTTCATGAACAAGGTGGACAGCGTGGATGACGCCGAACTCCTTGACCTCGTAGAAATGGAGATCCGCGAACTGCTCACCTTCTACCAGTACGATGGCACCAATACCCCGGTGATCCGTGGTAGCGCCCTCGGTGCCCTCAATGGCGAAGCCAAGTGGGTGGACACCGTGATGGCCCTGATGGATGCCGTTGATACCTGGATCCCGGTTCCTCCCCGCGAGACCGAGAAGCCATTCTTGATGAGCGTGGAGGACGTGTTCTCGATTACTGGACGCGGTACCGTAGCTACGGGCCGTATCGAAACGGGTATCGTGAAGACCGGAGACAACGTGGAGATCATCGGCATGCAGGAGACCAAAATGAACAGCACATGCACGGGTGTGGAGATGTTCCGCAAACTGCTCGAGCGCGGTGAAGCTGGTGACAACTGCGGTATCCTGCTCCGTGGCATCGAGAAAGACCAGATCCGCCGTGGTATGGTCATCGCGAAGCCCGGTAGCATCACCCCACACACCGAGTTCAAGGGCGAGATCTATGTGCTGAAGAAAGAAGAAGGCGGCCGTCACACCCCCTTCCACAACAAGTACCGCCCGCAGTTCTACTTCCGTACCACGGACGTAACGGGTGAGATCACCATGGAAGCCGGTCGTGAAATGATCATGCCGGGTGACAACGTGAGTATCACGGTGAAATTGATCGTTCCGATCGCAATGGACAAGGGCCTGCGTTTCGCCATCCGTGAGGGTGGTCGTACGGTGGGTGCCGGCCAGGTGACCGAGATCATCAAGTAAGGAATTGCAACCAAGGAGGAAGGGCCGTCCCGACTTGTCGGGACGCCCTTCGCCGCCGAAAAGAGAAGACAGGAGTTGTATTTACGGGTGTAGCTCAATTGGTAGAGCGAAGGTCTCCAAAACCTTAGGCTGCGGGTTCGATTCCTGCCACCCGTGCCCAAAGCGAACGATCAACGTGGCAAGCTTGAAAACATATTTCGCCGAGAGCTACAACGAGCTCATGAACAAGGTGAGCTGGCCTACCTGGAAGGAACTCCAGAGCAGCGCCATCATCGTCCTGTTCACAGCCCTGCTCATTGCACTGGTGGTCTTCATCATGGACTTCATCTTCGGGGTGAACGATGTGGGAGGCTGGAAGGGCATGCTGGGCTTCATCTACAAATTCATCGGCTAAGGCCATGGCGACCACAGCGACCAGCACCAAGAAATGGTACGTGCTCCGGGCCATCTCAGGCAAGGAGAAGAAGGTGAAGGAGATGATCGACGCCGAGGTGAAGCGTTCCAAAATGGGCACCTACATCAATCAGGTGCTCATCCCCATGGAGAAGTTCTACCAGATCAAGGACGGCAAGAAGGTGAGCAAGGAGCGCAACATCCTGCCCGGATACGTGCTGCTGGAGGCCGACCTCACCGGCGAGATCGCCCACACGCTGAAGCAGTTGCCCAACGTGATCGGTTTCCTCGGTGCTGAAAAAGGAGGTGATCCCGTTCCCATGCGTATGACCGAGGTCAACCGTATCCTCGGCAAGGTCGATGAGATGGCCGAGACCGATGCCGCCATACAGAACCCCTACCATGTGGGAGAGACGGTGAAGGTGGTCGATGGACCCTTCAACGGGTTCAACGGGGTGATCGAGGAGATCAATGAAGAGAAGAAGAAGCTGAAGGTGATGGTGAAGATCTTCGGCAGGAAGACCCCACTCGAACTGAGCTTCATGCAAGTGGAAAAGGAGGTGTAGGTGGGCGCGAGATCTCGCGCCCGTGCGAACCCGTAGATCCAGAAAAGAAATCAACCGTCCAAGCCGACCGAGAGGAAAGCGCTAACAAGGACACAAAAACAGAAGAATGGCAAAAGAGATAGGTGCCCTGGTGAAACTCCAGGTAAAAGGTGGGGCCGCGAACCCTGCACCCCCCATCGGCCCCGCGCTGGGCGCCAAGGGCGTGAACATCATGGAATTCTGCAA
>JBKJPT010000055.1:0-10765 GCA_046595075.1 Flavobacteriales bacterium | reverse complement strand
GCAACATCTTCGAAGCGAAGGACAGCACCGAATGGGAGTTCGACAAGGACAGCCAGAACATCACATACATCGCGCAGATGGGTGCGGCCGGAGGAACGCTCCGGCTCGCGTTGGGCGCCAACGCAACATGGCGCACCACGGTGGTGATCTCGGAGAACGATCAGCTACGCGAAGCGGACGGGATCCGGTTCCGCGATCTCGAGTTCGCAGAGCGAGATGAACTGAACGAGCGCAAGGTTTCGGTTGTGAGTTCCGTTCGTGGCATCTGTGGTGCGCGCTTCACCTACCTCGTCGGTGGCAGTGCCATGGAACGCACGGTGGACAAGTGGCTGGACTTCGACGAAGTGGTGCAAGGCTGGCTTGTGCGGCCGTATGCGCAAGGGGGTTATGCACTTAGTGATCGTGTGCGCGTGGAGGGAGGCTTTGCGTACGCGCATTACACCTTCAACGGTTCTTCGGTGATGGAACTGCGTGGGGCGGTGCATTTGCGCATCGGTGCGGATCGTATGTTGAGCTTTTCCGCCGGGCAACGGAGCCAGCTGCCCGGGGTGCAGTTCTTTCCGGTAAGGGAGTCTTCAGATGTGCTCGAGAACAGGGCCATCGGCCTCATACGTGCGCAGGATATCGCGCTGGCATACGATCACCCGATCCGGCCTAACCTCGTACTGCATGTGGAGGTCTTCCACCAGCGCCTGCTTGACGTACCGGTGGCCGACACGAGCGGCGTACTCTTTGTTCCTGCACAGGGAACCAGTTTGGTGAACGCGTGGGACGCACCTTTGATCGCGGACTTTGCCGGTACAGGTGAAGCAAAGAACCAGGGGGTCGAACTCTCGCTCCAACACCACTTCCATCGCCAGTTCTTCTATCAGATCAATGCCACGCTCTTAGATGCCACGTTCACCGATGCCTTTGGAAAAGATCACAATGCCCGATGGAACACGGGTTTCATCGGCAATGCGATCATCGGGAAGGAGTTCGCGAAGCAGAAGGAGGATATGAAAAGGACGTGGGGTGTGAACATGCGTGCGAACGTGATGGGTGGACAGCGATACACCCCGATCGCGATGACCGTGGATGAAGTGATCGAACCGTACTCAGGACAACTTGCCAACTACTACCGCATAGACCTGCGCGTGTACTTGAAACGTGAACACCCCGGCCGCACCGGCATGTGGGCGCTCGATCTCCAGAACGCCACCAATGCGCAGAACGAAGCGTTCCGTTATTATGATCAGCGCAAGAGAGAAGTGATCACCAAATACCAGCTCGGGTTGATCCCCAACCTTAGTTACCGCATCGAGTTCTGAGCCAGTTCACCACAGAGGAATAGAGAACATAGAGAAGATCAACAACCATGAAGAAGCTCCTTCTCATACTTGCTGCGATGGCGTTCGCGGCCTTTGCTTACCTCAACCTCAACGACCCGGATCCGGTGAAGTGGGTACTGGCCTATGGGGCAACAGCTGTGCTGTTCGCCTTCGCCGCTTTCGGTCGGGCGGACCGCCGCATCCTTGGAGCTTTTGCGGTCGCGTTGTTCGTTTGGATGTGTACCATGATCCCCGGTATGATCGATTGGTTCAAGCTGGGTATGCCTTCCATCACCAGCGAGATGCAGGCGCACGAGCCACACATCGAAGTGGTGCGGGAGTTCCTCGGATTGCTCCTTGCGGTGCTCGCCTTGGCGGGACTCTACTTCAGCACTTCACGTGAAGCACGCATGGGCTAGTCGCCATCACACGTTATGAAACGCTTCCTCTTCACGATCGGAGGTCCGATAGCTGGCGTGCTACTGTACGCGCTGCTGCATCACCTGGGGCACACGCAAGCAGCCATGGCGGGCACCGTGGCCTGGATGGCCGTTTGGTGGATCAGTGAAGCAGTGCCTCTCGCTGTTACCTCGTTGCTGCCCATCGTGCTCTTCCCGTTGTGTGGCATTACCGATGTATCCAAGGTGGCGGCCTTCTATGGCAAGGATGTGATCTTCCTCTTCCTCGGCGGTTTTCTTCTCGCCTTGGGCATCGAACGCAGCGGGTTGCACAAACGGCTCGCCCTGCACATCGTTCGACGCGTGGGCACATCGCCGTCGCGCCTGATCCTGGGATCGCTGCTCGCAACAGGTCTGCTCAGCATGTGGATCAACAGCACGGCCGCCGTGTTGGTCATGCTGCCCATCGGAATGAGTTTGCTCAGTGCTGCACCGGGTCATGCGCGATTGGGCGCTGCCCTCACACTCGCCGTGGGTTACGGTGCCACCATCGGCGGCATGGCCACTCCTGTTGGTACGCCGCCCAATCTGGTCTTCATGGCACAATGGAAGGAGTACTTCCCGGACCACGCACCGATCGGCTTCGGGCAGTGGATGTTGTTCGGCGTTCCGTACGCGACCCTCTTCATGTTGCTCACCTGGTTGCTCATGACGCGTGTGCTCTTCCCCATGCCCGGCAAAGCCAGCGTGGATCGTTCCGTATTGCGTGATCAGATCAAGGAACTGGGTCCTGCAACGCGCGATGAGTGGCTCTCCGCGACCGTCTTCGCGCTCACCGCCGCACTGTGGATGACCGGCGATGACATTGTTCTCAGCGATACCACCGCGTTACATGGCTGGCGTTATTGGACGGACCTGAAAGCCTTGGGCGACCCCGCCGTAGCGATCATGGGAGGCATCGCGCTCTTCCTGATCCCGTCGAGCGCCGCGGTACGTGCGCATGAGCATGTGCCCGCGAAGCACGCTCTCCTGGATTGGGACTTCGCGCAAGCACGAATCCCCTGGGGCGTGGTGCTGCTCATTGGCAGCGGCTTCGCGATCGCAGGTGGTATTGATGCCAGCGGATTGAGCGCTACGATCGGCCAGGCCCTTGCCACCTGGAAGCTCGGATCGGAATCCATGCAAGTGGGCGCGATCGCCATGGGAGTTACGTTGCTGAGCGAACTCGGAAGCAACACGGCCGTCGCGAGTCTTGTGCTGCCCATCCTTGCGCGAACTGCCGAAGTGTGGCACATGCTTCCACAAGCGGTGATGATCCCGGCCACGCTTGCCGCGAGTTGCGGCTTCATGCTTCCGATCGCATCACCTATGCAGGCCATCATCTTCAGCAGCGGCCACATCAGCGTGAAGCAGATGGTGAAGGCCGGTGTATGGATGGACCTGATCGGAGTGACGTTGCTGATGGCGCTGTGGTCGTTGATCGGTGCCGCTGTGTTCGGTTGAACCGCGGCTGTTCGTGACGCGATCGATCGCAGTGCTACTTTCAGCGCATGGAGTTGAAGGATGGGTCCTTTCGCATCGGCGGCCTGCGGGTTGAAGAGTTGGCGGCGCTCGCTGGTACACCAGCGTACGTGTACGACACGGCCATCATGGCGCGGCAGGTCGCGCGGCTGAAGGCTGCCTTCAGCAAAGTGCCTTTGCGGATCCTCTATGCGTGCAAGGCGCTCACCAACGTGAACGTTCTGCGCCGCCTGCGCGCCTTAGGCTGCGGGCTCGATGCGGTGAGCATCGAGGAAGTGGAGATCGGATTGCGTGCGGGCTTCCTTCCGCAAGAGATCCTCTTCACGCCGAACATGGTGGCCTATACCGAATACCAGCGTGCCGTGGAATTGGGCGTGATGATCAACATCGATTCGCTCAGCGTGCTAGAGCATTTTGGCCACGATTTCGGCGATCTTGTGCCGGTATGCATCCGTTTCAATCCGCATATCATGGCCGGTGGCAATGAGCGCATCAGCACGGGGCATATCGATAGCAAGTTCGGCATCAGCATACACCAGCTACGGCATGTGGAGCGCGTTCTCGCCACTACCGGCTTGCGCGTGAACGGCTTGCACATGCACACAGGCAGCGACATTCTCGATGCCGAGGTCTTCCTGCAAGGTGCGGAGCTGATACTCGAAATCGCGGAGCACTTCCCGCAACTCACTTTCCTCGATCTGGGCAGCGGCTTCAAAGTGCCGTACAAGCCGGAGGACATCGGTACCGACATTGAGGACCTTGGCCTGCAACTGAGCGAGCGACTGATCCGCTTCAACGCGCAACGCGCCTCGCCCGTGGAACTATGGTTCGAGCCGGGTAAATTCCTCGTGAGCGAGGCCGGTGTGCTGCTCGTGCGCGTGGATCAGGTGAAGCAAACCACCGCCACGGTATTCGCTGGCGTGGACAGTGGCCTCAATCACCTCATTCGGCCCATGCTCTACGGGTCCTACCACGGCATTGTGAACGTGAGTTCGCCGGAGGGCAAGCCGCGCATTTACACCGTGGCCGGCTACATCTGCGAAACGGACACCTTCGCCTGGGACCGCAAGTTGCCCGAAGTACACGAAGGCGATCTGCTCGCCTTCCTCAACGCCGGTGCGTATGGCTACAGCATGGCCAGCAACTACAACAGCCGCTTGCGTCCGCCGGAGATCATGGTACATGAGGGTAACGCGCACGTGATCCGCAGGCGCGAGACACTGGAGGATCTTCTTGCGACGCAGATCGATGCCAAGGATCAGTAACGCCTTCTAGGATCCAACACCAACACGCTCATCCGCACGCCTTTCGAATGTGGCGATGCAGCTTAGTTTCGGGCCGTGCTCATCACCTCCAAACTCCCGCTCGTCGGTACCACGATCTTCACGGTGATGAGCAAACTGGCGCAGGAGTGCGGAGCCATCAACCTGAGCCAGGGCTTCCCGGATCTTCCGATCGATGACAAGCTGAGCGACTTGGTGAATGTGGCGATGAAGGCCGGTCACAACCAGTACGCACCCATGCCTGGCCTGCCAGCGCTGCGCGAAGCGATCACCGCAAAGGTTCAGCGGCTTTACAACTTCGGCTATGACGCAGAGACTGAAGCCACCGTAACAGCGGGGGGTACCCAGGCCATCTTCACCGCATTGGGCGCGATCGTTCAGTCAGGCGATGAGGTGATCATCGTTGATCCGGCATACGACTGCTACGCGCCGACAGTTGAGCTCTTTGGTGGCACACCGGTGCATGTGCGCCTTGGTAGCGATATGAAGTTCGATGCCGATGTGGTGAAGGCGGCCATCACACCAAGGACGCGCGCGCTGATGATCAACACACCGCACAATCCGGCCGGAACGATCCTGCGCGATGCCGATATGCGCCGCATCGCCGACCTGCTGCGTGGCACGGATATCATTCTCTTGAGTGATGAGGTGTACGAACACCTCGTCTACGACGGCGAGCCGCATGCTTCTGCGATCAACTATCCCGAGCTACGCGAACGGGCCTTCGTGATCTTCAGCTTCGGCAAGGTCTTCCATACCACGGGTTGGAAGATCGGGTATGCACTCGCTCCGAAAGAGCTGATGACCGAGTTCCGCAAAGTGCACCAGTTCAATGTCTTCAGCGTGAACACACCAATGCAGCATGCGCTGACGGCGTACCTGAAGGAATGCGCCAACTATGAGGGTGTGCCTGCGTTCTACCAAGCCAAGCGCGACCGCTTTGCAATGGGTATGAAGAACTCCCGCTTCAATTTGTTGCCGTGCGAAGGCTCTTACTTCCAGACCGCCGACTACAGCGCGATCAGCGAAGAGGAGGACATGACCTTCGCGCACCGCTTGGCGCTTGAGTTCGGTGTGGCCGCCATTCCTCTCTCACCTTTCTACAAGGAACCACCAGCGGGTCAACGCTTGCTGCGCTTCTGCTTCGCCAAGAAGGACGCTACATTGGACGCAGCCATGGAGAAACTATGCCGGATCTGAGGGTGACACTTGTGCAGAGCATGCTCCATTGGGAGGATGCTGATGCGAATCGCGTGATGTTCGGGGAAAAGCTCGCTGGCTTGAAGGGGACAACGGACCTCATCGTGCTACCCGAGATGTTCACCACCGGCTTCAGCATGCGCAGTGCTGAATTGGCGGAAGGAATGGACGGCGCAACCGTCGCGTGGATGCGCGAACAGGCCAGGGCGCTTGATTCCGCGCTCTATGGAAGTGTGATCATAGGTCAAGGTGGCACCTATTTCAACCGCGGCCTCTTCGTAGAACCGAACGGCAAGATCACGGTCTATGATAAGCGTCACCTCTTCCGCTTTGCTGACGAGACCAAACATTATAGCGCGGGCCAGGAACGCGTGGTTGTTGAATGGCGCGGCACGCGTATCCTTCTGCAAGTGTGTTTCGATCTGCGTTTCCCGGTATTCTCACGGAACCGTGGCGACTATGATGCGATCCTCTATGTGGCGAACTGGCCGGAAGCGCGCCGCTATCCATGGAACCAATTGCTGATCGCCCGTGCGATCGAGAACCAATGCCATGTAATAGGTGGGAACCGTGTGGGCATGGATGGAAAGGGTATCCACTACACGGGCGACAGTGTTGTGGTCGATCCGCGCGGCGCGGTGATCAGCCAAGTGGAACCTTCGCAGGAAGGGGTCGCGACCATTGCGCTTGACCGGAATGCGTTGGAAGAGTTCCGTGAGAAGTTCCCGGTGGCGAAGGACGCCGACAACTTCGACCTCGATCTTTAGCGCAGTACCTGCACGCCACCGGTCTGATCCTGTCGGAAGCCGATCTGGCCATCCTTGTCCGTCAAGAACTTGTACTCGATCCGCCAGACGTACATGTCGTTCTTCACGTAGTCCCCATTGTAGGTACCGTCCCAGCCTGTGTCGAGATCCGTGCTTTCGAAGAGCATCTCGCCCCAGCGATCGAAGATCATCAAGTGCATGCTCGCGATGCTCTTGCCTACGGGAAGGAAGATGTCGTTCACCCCATCTCCATTGGGTGTGAATGTGTTCGGAACGAAGATGGTGGCGGGGCAGTATTCGATCACGTGTGCGCTGTCCTGTGTGGCGCAGTCGTAAGCGTTGGTCATCTGCACGTAGTACCAGCCGTATGCACTGGCCATGATCACCTGCGTGGTTTCGCCTGTGCTCCATGCGTGCTGCGAACCAGCGCTGCCCGCGTCGATCACCACGTATTTGGGCTCGTCATCCAAGCACGTATGAAACTCATTCGCCGCCATGCGCGCGGGCGATGGGTTGAAGAGCACCGAGATGTCGTCGTTGCGTGAGCAGGAACCATTGTTCACTGTAACGCTGTACGTCCCTGGCTGAGCGATGCTGATCCCTTGTGTTTGCGAACCAGTGCTCCATTGGTAGGTGGACCCGGCGTTGCCTGCGTTCACGGAGAGTACTTGGCCTTCACACAGCGCGGTGTCCGCACCAAGGGCTACGATGGGAGGGGTAACGAACTGCACGTTGGCATCGAAGGTGCCTGAGCAGCCAGCGCCGTTCGTGACCGTGACTGAGTAGTTGGCGCTGGTTGCCACGTTGATGGTCTGGCTCGTCGCGTTGGTGCTCCACTGGTAGGTGCAACCGGCATTGCCTGCATCCAGCGTCACGCTCTCGCCCGTGCAACGCGTGCTGTTGTATAGCAGGTCCATCGGCCCCGGAACCACTGCGACGAAGACCGCATCGCTGGCCGAGCAGGAACCGTTGCTTACTGTCACACTATAGGTGTTGCTCGTGCTCGCGCTGATCGTTTGCGCGATGGCACCCGTGCTCCATAAATAGCTGGAACCTGGCGTGCCTGCATCCAGCACAAGGCTTTGGCCCTGACAAATGGTGGTGTCGTTGCCGAGCAGAACGCTCACAAGCGGAGCGAGCGTCACGATCGCATCAAACGTGACGGTGCAGTTCTGCGTGGTGGTCACTTGGACGGAATAGGTGCCACTTGTATCGGGTGTGATGCTTTGCGTTTGCGCGCCCGTGTTCCACAGATAGGTGCTGCCGGGGTTGCCTGCGTTCAAGGTGGGTGGCGTGCTGATGCACGTGGTGACATCCTGCAGCGCATCGCTAGGCATCGCATTGAACAGAACGTTCATTGCGTCGTTCGCGCTACAGTTGTTCGCGTTGGTCACCGTAACCGAGTATGGTCCGCTGGTGCTCACGCTTATCGTCTGCGTGGTGGCACCGTTGTTCCATAAATAGCTGCTTCCCGCATTGCCGGCATCGAGCACCTGACCCGTTGCACCGCACAACGCTATGTCGTTGCCTAAGCTCACTGTCGGCAGTGCGTGCAACGTGACGTTGAACGTGCTGATCGCCTGACAGCCCTGGGCATCGGTGATGGTCACCGTGTAGGGGCCGCTGGCTGATGGAACGATGGAAGCGATAGTGGCACCCGTGCTCCACGCATAGCCGACACCCGTCGCGGGCGCGTTCAACGTCGGTGGCACGTTTGCGCAAGCGACCACGCTCTGCGATGACGGGACACCGGCAAGCGCACGAGTGATCGTCACTTGATCGCTCACGCTGCAACCTTGTGCATCGCTGATGACGACGGTGTATGTGGCAGTGACATCGTTGGTGATGGTTGGTGCTGCGATCACGCCGCTATTGAGGTTGCCCGCCGGGGTCCAGGCGTAGTCCGCATTAGGAACGTTGTGTTGCACGGTTAGCTGAAGGCCCAATGCGCTGCACACCGTCTGGTCGGCACCGGCATTGGCAGTGTAGCCCGTATTCAACACGATCGTGATGCTCTGCACGAGTTGGCAGTTTGTTGCAGCGTGCGTAGCCGTGCAGGTGTAGGTGGTGGTCTGCGTGGGCGTGGCGACCGGTGCCGCGATCGTGCTGTTGTTCAGTCCTGCGCCGCTCCATGCGTAGGTGATACCCGTGCCGGTGATGGTCGCGGTCAGTTGTGTGCTTTCCCCTTGGCATAGCGTATCGCTCGCGGCCGTCAGCTGCATGGCGAAGAGCTGCCCCACGGCGATCGTGACCTGCCCGTTGGCAACGCAGCCCGCGGCGTTGGTCGCAGTCACATTGTACGTGGTGGTGGAGACGGGAGTGGCAACCGGGTTTGCGATCGATGTGGAACTGAGGGTTCCGTTGTTCGGTGTCCAACTGTAGCTGATACCGGTTCCGCTCGTTGGTGTGGCTTGCAGCTGCGTGCCCGTTACAGAGCACAGGGTCATGCTGGGAGTTACGTTGAGGGCGAACGCCGGTGCTACTTGGACATGCACCGAGTCCTGATAGACGCAGCCTCCGTTGGGGTCGGTTGCAGAAAGCACGTACCAGCCGGTGCTGGTGGGCGTGGCCATCGTGGAACTGTTGTTCGGGTTGGTGGTGGTGCCGGGTTGTGACCAGGCATAGGAGGCATACCCGTTGTCGTACCGTCCGATGAGCACTGCATCGATGCACCAGTTGTCCTGTCCTGCTCCGGAGTTGGTCACTTGTTTAAAGCGGAACATGGTGTTGGCTGTTTGCGCGGCGGGCGGAATGTTCTGGTCGATCGCCGTGAAGACCGGATAGTTGTTCTCGTTGTAGGTGGCCAAGGCGTTCCAACTGAAGCCGTTGTTGGTGCTGTATTCCAGCACCACATTTTCACCGGCGTCGGCATCATCGCATGGCGCCGATCCGTTGGCGATCTTCAAGTGGAAGCGCACATGTCCGCCACCAGTAGTGTTGAGGCCGATGGTCTGCGCATAGCGCTGTCCGTTCCCGTTGAAGTAGAGCGCGCCTCCGGACAGGCTTCCGCAAACGTTGCTGATGGTACCGCCTTGCACAGCGGTCCACATGCTGCCGGTCGCAGCGTCCAGATCATCGCGGGCGATCGCGCGCAACGCGGTGCTGCTCAATTGCACGGTATTGCCCAGACAGACCGTTGCAGGGGTGGCCGTGGTATGCAGCTCGATGATGTTTCCGGGTTGCACCTGCACCAGCACGCTATCGGTAAGGCCGGTGCAACCGCTCGGACTGATCACATCCACATGGTACCAAGTGGTGCTGGACGGTGTCGCGATCGGATCGGCGACCGTGGCGGCGTTCAATGTCGAAGCAGGTGCCCACTGGAACTGGAACCAACTGGGATCCGGAGGCGGATCCAGCCCGAGCTGAACAGGTTCGTACTGGCACACCTGTATGCTCGCATCGCCGTTGGCTGTGAGCGTGGTGCCGGGGGTTACGGGCAACCCGACATTGAAGGTGAACGAACGGGGGCAGCCACTCACGGGCAATTCACCCGAGACCACGTAGCTCTCGTTGGTGTTCGGTGTGGCAATGATGCTTAGGCCCGTGCCGATCACCGTGCTCGGGTCGCTCGCGGCCACCCACTGCGCATTGTTCAATACGATCGGGCAGTTCAGTTGCACGGGCGTACCGCCGCAAACGCTGCTGTCGTTCTGTGTCCATGGTGCGCTTATGTCGTGGACCGAAGCTGCATAGCTCTCGCCGGCACCCAAGCCGAACATGTACGCTTGGAAGCCGCTGTTGGAAGCCAGTCTGTGAACGCCTTGCGATACGGGGATCTTCGCAAAAGAGCGATCGGTGCAATTGGCGAAGGGCGAAAAGAGCCCGGCGCTCATCGTCACACCGTCCAGGGTGAGCTGGCCCACGGCCGCGGTCTCTACCACCACGCTCAGGCTGTGCTGGTTGATCTGCGAGGAGCTGGGCGTGTTCCAGCTAGCGCGCGTGCTCACGCGATCCACTGGCGACAATAGGAACATCGATGGGTCGCCGTTGCCGGCGCACACATACCCTTCCAAAACTTGGATCACGCTCACGGGCAGGTCGCTCTGTATGCACACCGGTAAGCTTGTGCCGCTCATCTCATATTTCTGACCGGCATTGAGGATGATGGGCGCACCACCAGCAATGGATACCGAAGTATTGTCCTGGTGAGCGAGGATCCGGTACGTGGAACTGCTCACGCCATTGATCGGTACGGTGAAGTAGCGCGTGCCCCACGCGGTGATCGGCACCAGTTGTTCGAAGATGTGATCGCACGCCGAACAAGAACCCGGCGCCGTTGCGCA
>JBKJPT010000193.1:0-7614 GCA_046595075.1 Flavobacteriales bacterium | reverse complement strand
CGACTGGTGTACCCGGTGCCCTCGATCGAGACCTGGGCCATGGTATTGGAAGATGCTGTAACGCTTTCCAATGTTGACGTGGAAGTTCGCCAACGACTGATGAGCCTGCGTACGCGGCCGCAGCAGTTCAGGGTGGAGCGCCCAAAGGCCTCTGAGATCTTCGTGCTCTACGACCTGATACTCGACCATGCCATGCTTTCTGGTTACGAGGAAGTGATCGATAGCCGGAGGCTTTTCGCCGCCTGATCCATAACCCGGTTGATCCGATGGGCGTACAACGCGCCCATGCACCGATACAGTCTTATTGCCACCTTGGCCTTGCTCGCAAGCACAGGCCGAGCGGGTTCCACAAAAGGTACCATTGATTTCACGGGCGGAAGCACCGAACGATCCATCGGGCTCCATTGTTCCGTGCTTGCCGATCCGGATGGCCGGTCCTCGGCCACCGAAGCATCCACCGCCAACGGATGGACACCTTGCACGGCAGATGTGCCGAACCTCTCGGTATCGCGCGATGCGCATTGGATCCGTTTCAGTGTGCGCAATGCCTCCAAGGACCCGGGTGTGCTGCTCTCGATCCCCTACTCGGAGATCGACGAACTGGAAGTGGACCTGGCCCGCGCGGGGCGCACGATGCTGATCGCACGCACTGGTCAATCGATCATGGAAGAGGACGGTTCGCACAAGGAGCAGGATTTTATATTCCACTTGCCGCTCGAACCGGGACAAACGGGCGAAGTGTTCGTGCGCGTCCGCGGATTCAAGGCGATCCACGTGCCCATGCATCTCACCGATGCGCATTCCTTCGGAGCATACACTGGTCGCCGGGATCTGGCCATGGGTGCCTATGCGGGGATAATGTTGGTGATGGCCCTGTACAATCTCTTCCTGTTCTTCTCGATCCGCGAGAAGGCCTACCTGCTCTACCCCTTGTACATCATCGCGATCAGCATCGCCCAACTCACTTTCCAAGGTGTCGGTCCGGCAGATTGGTTGAGCAGCACACCTTGGATCGCTTCACGCATCTCAATGATCGGAGCGCTGGTGGCTGTGGTATTCGGCATGGAGTTCAGCCGAAGGTTCATCGGAACCAAACAGATGCTACCGCGCATGCACCGCTTCATACCCGTTTTCTACGTCCTGGTGGCCGTGATCCTGGGCATTTACATTCTCGGCGATCCATGGACCGGCTACAACATGGCTCAGGCCATCTGTGGTGTAACCGCCATATTCCTGCTCGTGATGTCCATTTTCGCCATCCGCAAAGGATCGCGCCAAGCCCGCTTCTTCCTGCTCGCATGGACTTTCTTTCTTGTTGGCGTGGTGCTCTTCGTTTTGAAAGATGCCGGTGTGCTGCCGTTCAGCGGCCTCACCCACTACGCTATGACGACCGGCTCCGCCATCGAGGGTGTTCTCCTCTCCTTCGGTCTGGCCGATCGGATCAACGTGCTGCGCAAGGAGAAGGAACGTTCACAGGCCGAAGCACTGAAAGCTTCGCTGGAGAACGAGAAGCTCATTCGCGAACAGAACATTGTGCTGGAGGAGAAGGTGCAACAGCGAACGCATGATCTGCAGGAAAGCAATGATACGCTCAAGCGCACACAGACCCAGCTGGTGAACACGGAGAAGATGGCCTCCCTTGGTCAACTCACCGCAGGCATCGCGCACGAGATCAATAATCCCATCAACTTCATCACCAGCAACGTGGCACCATTGCGCCGCAACATCGGCGACCTGTTGGAGGTGATGCGCGCATACCGCGAAATTGACCCGAGCAATGCCGCCGAACTGATCCGCGATGTGAAGGCGAAGGAAAAGCAACTGGGCTTGCAGGAATCCATCGAAGAACTGGACAGCATCATCGACAGCGTAGCCGAAGGCGCATCACGCACGGCGGAGATCGTTCGCGGCCTGCGCAACTTCAGCCGCTTGGACGAGGACGACCTGAAAGATGCCGACCTCAACGACGGCCTGCGAAGCACGCTCACCGTGCTGGCTCCGCAATATCGCGACATGGTGGACTTCGACCTGCAACTGGGCGAACTGCCACGGGTGGAGTGCTTCCCCGGCAAGCTGAACCAAGTGTTCATGAACATACTCACCAACGGTGCACAGGCAACGATCGCCCGCGCCGATGGTCGGCCACGCAAGGTGAGCGTGTACACCGCCGAGAACGAAGGCAATGTGGAAGTGGTGATCACCGACACCGGTGTGGGCATGGCACCCGAAGTACAGGCGCGCATTTTCGACCCCTTCTTCACCACCAAAGCGGTGGGCGAAGGCACCGGCCTCGGCCTTGCGATCGTGTACGGCATCATCAACGATCACGTAGGTAGCATTGCCGTGGAGAGTACGCCGGGTGTGGGCACCGAATTCAGGATCAGGATCCCCGTACGCCGCGCACAACGCGTACAACAACGCGCATGATGAGCAAGCAGGAGGAACATATGCGCGTGCTCTTCGTGGATGACGAAGAGGGCAACCTGAAGGCGTTCAAAGCGGCCTTCCGTCGCGACATGGACGTGCTGCTTGCGAATTCCGGTGCGGAGGCCATTGCGCTTTTGGAGCGCGAGGATGTGCATGTGATCATCAGTGATCAGCGCATGCCGGGCATGACGGGTAGTGAGTTCCTGGCCATTGCACGCGAGCGCTTCCCCAGTAGCATGCGCATGTTGCTCACCGGCTATGCCGACCTGGAAGCGGTTGTGAACGCCGTGAACAAAGGAGGTATTTATGCCTACGCTACCAAACCCTGGGACGAGAACGATCTGAAACTGCGCATCCGCCAAGCCTTCGAGATCCACCAGCTCCGTAGCGAAAAGGCGAACCTACTGAACCGCTACACGCAGGTGTTCGAGGCCAGCGGCGATCCGATCGTGATAGTGGACCACAGGGGTGCAGTACTAGAGGTTAACAATGCCTGTGCACGTCTGCTGTCCGTGGATCGCGACATCCTGCTGCAAGCGCGCTTCACTGACTACATCGATAATGCCGAAGGACTCGTGCACACCCTTAAGCAGCACCGCAACGGCAACAAATTCGTGAACGTGGACATCACCTTGCGCACACCCGAGGGCAGCGTGATCGACGGATTGATGACCGCCACCTACCTGGGCACGCAGAACGGGCGCAAGGATGTGTTCCAAGCCATCATCAAGGACGTTACTGATCGTAAGCAGGAGGAAAAGCGCCTGCTGAAACTGAACGCCGATCTGGACAAACGCGTGGCGGCCCGCACATCACAACTCCTCGAAGCGTTAGAGGACCTCGGATCCTTCAGCTACAGCGTGGCGCACGACCTGCGCTCGCCATTGAAGAACATTGCCGCCCTGAGTGACATGCTGCGCACAACCGCCGAGAACGATCCCGGCCAACAGGAGTACCGCGAGTTCGCCGAGCGCATCAACAACGGTGCTGGCCGCATGATCCAATTGGTGGACGACCTGCTCCGCTTCTCGCAGACCAACACCCGGGAATTGGAGCAAAAGGAATTCGCACTTACACCGCTCGTTGAGGCCGCCGTTGACGACATCGTGCCCGAGGATCGCCGTCACCAGATCAACATTGCCATGGCGCACGATGCACTCATGAACGCCGATGCGCCCATGGTGAAGGTGGCGCTGCACAACCTGCTGAGCAACGCGCTCAAGTTCACACGCACCGTGGCCGCCCCGCAGATCACGGTAGGCCACATGCACGAGGGTGACAAGGACCACCTGTGGGTGCGCGACAATGGTGTGGGATTCGACCCCAAGCACAAGGAGCACGCATTCGGTGTTTTCAAGAGGCTACACAAGGCCGATCAATTCGAAGGCACGGGCGTAGGCCTTGCTATCGTACATCGGATCGTGACCAAGCACGGTGGCGAGGTGTGGGCCGAGAGCGCCGTGGGTGCCGGCACCACCATACACTTCACCGTGCCCGTGAGCATACCCAGGTCCAGAACGCTCCCCTTCGTGAAAGTGGCCTGAGACTGAAACCCCATCCTGCACATCGGCGTAACAAACCCCGGAAAATTCCAGAACTCATGCAAAGCAAAAGCCCAACCACCAGCACTTTTCGCTATACCGTCCTCATGGCGGTGATAGGTATTGCGGCCAACGGTGCGGTAAGCGCACAACGCACCTTGGTGGATGCTCGTGACCAGGCCCAGGGTTGGTACTTACCCATACACGGCGAGGTCACCGTGGAAGGCAAGGCCGTTGCTGGCTTCCAAGTGATGTTGTACAAGAACAACGAATCGCTGGGTGAAGTGCCCACAGGCAAGAAGGGCCATTTCGAACTGGAACTGGACATTGATCAGGTGTACACCGTTCGCATCAGGAAGGACGGCTTCCAAGAGAAGATGGTGAACATCGATACCTCACTTCCGCAGGACCTCACCAAATATCCCTCCTACGATTGCTTCATCAACCTGCAACCGGTAATGGCCCATGGCGTGGACCCCTTCTACACCGACTTCCCTTCAGCGATCGTGCGCTACGACGCGAACCTCGGGGGCTTCTACCACAGCGAGCACTACCTCGACCACATTCAAACGCGCCTGGCCGGTGTTGCCTCGGCTACGTTCTAGCAAACGAACATCTTCTCTCCAGCCTTACAAACCCAACCAACCAAGGCAGGAGATAGCAAGGCGGGCCCGTAAGCCCGCCTTGATCATTTCCAATACCGCAGGAACGATCTCACCAGGTCGCTTGCACGGATCACCAGTCCATCCACGGCCATGAAACACTTCCTTTTTGCCGCGCTCTGCACTGTGGCGCAGTTCTGTTCAGCCCAGAACGAAGAAGGGCTTCTTCCCTTCACCGTGAGCGTGACCACGCACGGGGACGAGGCCGCTGGCGAATTCACGCACAGCGAACGCTACCTCGCGGACATCCAATTGAAGATGGCGCTGCTGAGCGCGCAGGCCGAAGCCGAATGATCTCAGTGCTGATCGTAGTCGATCACCACACGCGCTGATCGTGGGTGTGTCTGGCAGGTGAGCACGTAGCCATCAGCCACTTCCTCATCGGTTAGGGCATAATTCATCTCCATCTCAACCTGCCCTTCTACCACGCGCGCCTTGCAAGTGCAGCATACCGCGCCTTTGCAAGCATAGGGAACATCGAGTCCGGAATCCAGCGCCACGTCGAGCACCGCATCCCCTTTCGCGGGGATCTTCAGCTCATGCTCGCGGCCATCGAGGATCACCTTGACATCGGCGGTGCCAGCAAACTCGCCTCCGGTACCGTGCGAATGGTCCGTCTCCTTCTTCGCTTCGGTGGAAACAGGCGTATTGAAGAGTTCGATGTGGATGCGCTTCTTCTCCACACCTTCCTTCTCCAGCGCTTCGCTCACGTTCACCATCATCTGCTCGGGGCCGCAGATGAAATACTGGTTGTCGTTACGATCAGTAACGAAGCGCTTCAATAGCTCCACTGCTTTCTCGGCGGTGATGCGGCCGTTGAAGAGACGGTCCTCATCCACACCTTTACTGAGGATGTGATGGACACTGAGACGATCGCCATGCTGCGCCTTCAGTTCTTCCAGCCGCTGGCGAAAGATGATACGGTCCACATCGGAGTTGCCGTAGAACAGCGTGAATGTGCTCTTCGGTTCGGAACGCAACACGGTCTTCAGTATGCTGAGGATGGGCGTGATGCCGCTGCCTGCCGCAAAGGCCACGAAGTGCCGCTCGTTCGCTCCGTCCAATGCGGTGGTGAAACTGCCCATGGGTGTCATCACCTCTATGGACATGCCCGCTTTGAGTTTGTCCACTAGCTGCGTGCTCGCGCGGCCGCCACTCACCTTCTTCACCGCAATGCGCAGGTGCTCTTTGTCCAATGGGCTGCTGCAGATGCTGTAGCTGCGACGCAGTTCCTCGCCGTTCACCGTTAACTTCAACGTGAGGTATTGCCCATGCTGGAAGGCGAAGTCGGTCTGTTCCGACTGCGGTACCTTGAAACCCACCACGATACAATCCGGGGTTTCCTGGTGAACTTCTTCTACTTCGAGGGTATGGAACCGGGCCATGCGGTTGTTGCTCATTGGTAAGATCGCCAACAGTTGTAAGGCGGCAAAAGTAGCCGAGCCATGCCACCGGGATCCGGGCTTGAACACTTCCAGGGTCCCGGCTGTTCGCAGTACAATGGACTCAATTCCAACCCCGACCAAGAACCTATCTTGGCCCCAAGCAATTCAACGTATGACGGACGTGAAAAACCTGGAGGAGATCTTCCAAGCGAAGGTGGACGCCGAACTGAAGATCGAGCCGAAGGACTGGATGCCCGAGAAGTACCGCAAGACGCTGGTGCGGCAGATCAGTCAGCACGCGCACAGCGAAGTGGTGGGCATGCTGCCCGAAGGCAATTGGATCACCCGTGCACCCAACCTGCGCCGCAAGGCGATCCTCCTTGCCAAAGTGCAGGATGAAGCGGGTCACGGCCTCTACCTGTACAGCGCGGCAGAGACGCTCGGCACCACGCGCGAGCAAACGATCGAGGACCTCAACAGCGGCAAGGCCAAATACAGCAGCATCTTCAACTACCCCACCCTCACCTGGGCCGACATCGGCGCAGTGGGTTGGCTGGTGGACGGTGCGGCCATCATGAACCAAGTGATGCTGTGCCGTGCGAGCTACGGCCCCTATGCCCGTGCCATGGTGCGCATCTGCAAGGAAGAAAGCTTCCACCAGCGCCAGGGCTACGAGATCATGAACGTGCTGGCAAAGGGCACAGCCGCACAGAGGGAAATGGCACAGGATGCCTTGAATCGTTGGTGGTGGCCCAGCTTGATGATGTTCGGGCCAAGCGATGCCAACAGCACCAATAGTGCCGACAGCATGAAGTGGAAGATCAAGCGGCAGAGCAACGATGAACTGCGCCAGATCTTCATAGACCGCACGGTACAACAGGCGGAGATCCTCGGCCTCGTGATCCCCGATCCCAAGTTGAAGTGGAATGAATCCACCAACCACTACGACTGGGGCGAGATCGACTGGACGGAGTTCAACAACGTGGTCGCCGGTAACGGCCCGTGCAACAAAGAGCGCCTGGCCGCACGCAACAAGGCGCACAACGAAGGCGCTTGGGTGCGCGAAGCAGCCATGGCCTACGCAGCGAAGAAGGCCAAGCGCAAAGCAGCATGAGCGAGAACCCGAACAACTGGCCTCTCTGGGAGATCTTCATCCAGAGCAAGCGCGGCTTGGACCACAAGCATGTGGGCAGCTTGCATGCCGCCGATGCGCAGATGGCGATCGAGAACGCACGCGATGTGTACACGCGTCGCCAGGAAGGACAGAGCATATGGGTGGTACCCGCAGGTGCCATCAGCGCGAGCCAACCGGATGATGCAGCGATGCTCTTCGATCCCGCCGACGACAAGACCTACCGGCACCCCACCTTCTACCAAATGCCCGAAGGCGCGAAATTCATTTGAGATCGTACGGGCCGATGATCATCGGCCCCAATGCCATGACCCAGCAAGAAGCCCTCTTCACGTATTGCCTTCGTCGAGGCGACGACAACCTGATCATGAGCCATAGGCTGGGCGAGTGGTGCGGTCACGGCCCGCAACTCGAAGAGGACATCGCACTCGCCAATCGCGCGTTGGATCTGATCGGCCAGGCACGCA
>JBKJPT010000153.1:0-5738 GCA_046595075.1 Flavobacteriales bacterium | reverse complement strand
CAATGTGGACAAGTCACTGGGACCTGAGATGAAGAGCACCGGCGAGGCGATCTACTTCATCAAGGACCTGAAGGATCCGTTCTTTAGACAGGTGTATGGGGAGCGGTCAATGTACCTGAGCAAGTAGGTTGTTAGGGCGCGTCGGCTCGAAGACTCGCCGTCGCGCTTTCCGCTTGTACTCCTCGCTCGTTCCTCGCTGCGGGGTACCCGGCCTCAAATGCAGACCTGCTTCAATCGCTCACGCAGGTCTGACCAGGATCTTCAACCCCCGCCAGGTTTGCCCGCTGCTTTTAGTGCGCGCGCATTCAACTTGTTCGGCAGGGCGCTCAGCAGCGCGCGTGGGTGGACACAGGTGGACACGGCGGCGGGCGCGGCGCCGTGTCCCCCTCTGTCCACCCGAAGCCTATTGCTCTGGTGGCTTTGGGCCATGGCCTCGCGCCTGTGAGCGGGCCTTGTGCAGCCGCTCACTGAAGCCGCCGCCCTCCTTGAACTCCTTTGCAAGTGTTACCAGTTGCCGGTCCAACAGGCCGATGGCCACCATGCAATACACATGGCCGATGTTGCCTGCTATTTCCGCCGCGCTGCGTTCGGGTGCGCGCTTGTGTGCGTCCGCACCCCAGCGAGCAACCTCGTCGGCCGTCTTGAAACGACCATCGATCAGCTCTTGCCGGATCGGATCTGGAATGGGCCAGAGTGGAAGCTTTCTCTGCCGGAGAAAGGCGGCGTAGTCCTTCTTCAGTTCCATGAGACTTGCCCGCGCGACATTGGTCAGGTTCATCTCGATCTTCTTAGAAGTCGCGCTGAACACACTGCCTTCGGCTATGTTCCTCGAACCGCTTCTTGCGGCCTGATCCATCTGGTCGCGTGTGCGGCTGCCAGCTTCGATGTACCGCTGTGTGAACCGCACTGTGATGTCGTACAGAAGTTCCGCTACCTGATAGCTCAGCAGCTTCTCGAATCCACCGTGCTTTCGGTAGATATCGCTGTCGCCAGTGCGGTCGGGCATGTCACCAATGTAGTCTTTGCAGCCCCCAACTCGCGTGGGCGTCTAGACCAGCGCAGGCTGTCCCCAACCTCCGCCCGGGTCTTTCCACCCTCGCGTGTCCGTCACTGCGAGGTTAGACCAGCGCAAGGCTGTCCTCGCGAGGCTTTGCGAAGCGATGCCAAGGGATCGAGTGGACGACGAGCCGAACAAGAAGTACCCTGGCACCCTCACTTGTTCAGCCGCTCGAAGTAGCCGCTGTTGATGCCTTGGTTGAAGAAGCTGATGAACAGCGCGAGATAGCTGAGGTAGAAGAGCGATTGCGCCGAGATGATGAGCTTGCCCATGCCGGTGATGGGAAAGTATTCGCCGAAACCGATGGTGCTGGTGATCACGAAGCTGAGGTAGATCGGATCCGTCCAGGAGATCAACGGCTGATTGAAGTACTGGCCCGCCATGTGCAGCACGGCAAAGGTGAAGACCACTTCCAGGTAGTTGATGAATACGAGCAGTTTTGAACGGCGGTAAGAGCGCGGTGACGGAAGGGAATCGCTGGCGAAGATCATGGTGGGTATGTAGAGGAGCGTCTCGGCCGTCAACCACAGGTTCAGCCAGAGAACCACGTCGTGGTGCCACCAACCTTGCCAGAGCACGATGATCGGGAAAACGACCTTCAGCAGCACGTACACCTCGGTGGCAAGGTCCTGGTGGAGCGGCCCACTGCGCCAGAACAGGTGCTTCAGGTAAAGGCCGGGGAATAGGAACTGCGATAGGGCGAGGAACAGGCGAACGATCTTTTCCAGGCCGGCGTCCTCCTCGTAGGTGTTGTTCCAGATATGTTCCAAGTTCTCCCATCGTTTGCGAAGGGTACTGTGGTACACTTCGTCCGCGGCGTGGCCGCGGCCGAAAAGAAGCTTGCGGACAGCGCGACGCATGGTTCAGGGTCTTACCTCAAAGGAACGGCATCCGGTGCGACCGATCCACGAACGTTTTCTGGAAGGAGGAAGGCGCAGTGAACATCAACGACTTCTCCGTATTCCGCGGCAACCTGATCTGCAGCAATGGAGCCTTGGGTGTCCTCAATAGAGGTGTGACCTTGGACGGCCGCGCGTTCACCACCACCGGTGCGCTCATAACTACGAACATCACCGCGACGATGCCTTGTGACCTGATCACGGGCGTGCCGGATGGAGCGAGCGAGGGTGGGTGCACAGGGATATCCATCTTCCCAAACCGTTCATCTCCTCTTTCACCATCGCGTTGGACTCAGCCATTGACCACGGTAGGGTCGAGCGATCTTGTTCCGGGTATCTATTCATACCAATTGATCGGAGCGGACGGCAGCGTTCGTGCGGGCAAGCTGGTTGCGGAACAATGACCCGTCGGTCGCAAGTGGCCACAACGCTTGGGAGAGAAAGCCGTTGGGCCCATTGTGACTTTCTCCCTTCTGTAGCCGACAGCAGGGGTCCGGTCTATTGAGCGAACGACCATGCGGCTACGAGCAGCGATCGGGTGCTGAAAGATCGACGATCGAAGTAGGGACATCCATGCCGAGATTCGACCCGCAATGACCGAGGTAACTGAACTCCGCAGGTCTGGATTCTGGACCACCGTTCTGCTTTACGGTATTGAGCTGGCGGTCCTCGTATTTATTCTGAAGTACATCGAATACCGGTATTGGATCCGCGACCTGACAGTAGAAGTGTACATCGGCGTCGTAGCCGTGCTGTTCACGGCCTTGGGCATTTGGGTGGGTTCGAAGTTGATCGCACAGAAGAAGGCTACTGCGGTGGCGGCAGTCCACACCGTCGATGAGGACGCGGTGCGCAGGGTCGGCATCAGCGGACGCGAGTTGGAGGTCTTGCACCTGATGGCAACGGGGAATTCCAACCAGCAGATCGCGGAGAAGCTGTTCATCTCACTGCCCACGGTGAAGTCCCATACCTCAAGCCTATTCGGAAAATTGGTGGTGAAACGGCGCACGGAAGCTGTACACAAGGCCAAAGCGCTCGGGATCATCCCGTGAACGAGTCATCCTTTGGTATGGATCTGCGCTTCAGCGCGTACGATCCATTCCGAAGTATGATGGCCGAGGCTTAGGTTCGTCGTTGGTTCGCGATCAAAAGCAACAGCTATGAAAAGGATCGTCCTCACATACGGCATCATCGCCGGCGTAATTGTGTGTGCCATGATGTGGCTCACCCTAGGCAGCGGAAAGCACGACTTCGACAATGGGATGTGGATCGGCTACACGACGATGGTCATCGCCTTGTCCACCATCTTCTTCGCCGTCAAAACCTATCGGGACAAGCAGATGGGTGGGGCCATCACCTTCGGCAAGGCCTTCCTGCTGGGGCTGTGCATTACGCTGATCGCCTCTACGATGTACGCGGCATCGTGGATGGTGCTCAGCGCAACGTCGGAAAATGACGTTATGGAACAGTACTACGAGCACGAGAAGCAGAAGCTCGAGAGCAGTGAGTTCTCCACACAGGAGGTGGAAGCCAAGCTGCAGGAGATGCGGGACTTCCAGGAACTCTACAAGAACCCGGCGGTGAAGTTGGGGTTCACGTATATGGAGATACTGCCTGTGGGTTTGTTGATCAGCTTGCTCTGCGCGGCATTGCTGAAGCGCCGTGTACCCACCCCAAGCGCATAGGCCATGCTCAGAGCTTCCGGATGATCAAGTCCTCGGTGTACCAAATGGTATCCATGTCGTCCACCTTCAATTCATACTTGCCCTCTCCAACGGACATCACCGTAGCGTTGGCCGTGTTGAAGCCGAATTGGATCTCCACACGGTCCCCGACTTTGTACTTGGCTTCGGGTGCAGGAGGAGCGGGCGGAGGTGCGACAGGGGTGATCGCACGCAGGCGTTCCTTGCCCACCCATTCGTTCCAGACCTCATCCCAGTCAGTGTAGGTGATGAGGTACTTCTCGCCCTCGACCTTGAGGATCTTGCCGGGGTACCAGACTCCCTTGAAGTCGATCTCCACGGCATCGTTGACGTTCTGCGCACTAGCCGATGCGGTGAAGAGCAAGGCGAACAGCAGGAGAAGTAAAGTTCTCATGAGGAGCGGATGTTCTGTTTATGCAAGCGCAAAGTAACAAGGACCTTCCTCTTCATATCGCGCGTGTGCGGTGCGCAGTATTGGTGACCGTCAGTACGCGGATATTCCCGTTCAGGTAGGATCGGGAAGCTCCGAACGCGCATTTGTGCTACAACTCCAGCGGATCAATGCTGGATGAGCTCACCTTGGATCTCTTGGGGTGCATACTATGGGCCGATGGCACAACCCCGTGCAAATGGACCCACCTGGATCTGCCGAAAGGACCGGGCTGCCGCAACCGTGGATCGAACCGTTGTGCCGGATCCGTGTACCGGCCGTACCAATCCACCACACATGCGAACCTTCATAACTGCCCTTCTCTCCGCCATCATCTTCACTGCTACATGCGCGCCGCAGTACAATTCGGAGAACCTCTCGCCAGCAGCCGATGAGGCCACTGTGGTCCGCTTCACCTGCGAGAAGCTCCGGCTCTATCCCATCATGGCGAACGAGGTCTTCCGTGAAGCGAACAAGCAAATGGGCCAAGTGGTACCCCTGAACAAAGCGCTGCAAGACGGACGCCTGAAGATCAACGAGCATGCCAACGGTGCCATGGTGAACACCTTGCAAGCGATCAACACGTCGAAGGATACCATCTACCTCATGCAAGGAGAAGTGGTCGTGGGTGGGCAACAGGATCGCATGCTGGCGCAGGACGTATTGATCCCGCCGGGCGCTACCATGGACATCGCCGCATTCTGCGTGGAGCATGGGCGCTGGCAAGAGAACGGCACCGGTCAAGGCTTCAGCAGTACCATCGGCGTTGTGGACCAGCAAGTGCGCAAAGCAGCTGCCGAAGGAGAGCAATCGCGGGTATGGGAAGAAGTGGCGGAGGACGTTGCACACAACAAGACCGAGACCCGCAGCGGCAGCTACGCGCACCTGATGCAGGACAAGGAGTTCCAAGCCGAGCGAGCACGCTATCGTGAACGATTGCTCGGGTTGACCACCGGCCGTTCTGGTGTGGTGGGCGTGGTGGCCGTTAGCGGCAACAAGGTGATCGGCTGCGATGTCTTCGCCACCGAGGCGCTCTTCACACAAGCATACCCGCAATTGATCGATGCATATATCGCGGAGGCGCTGAACAATGGAAGTCCCGTGACGATGACGAGCGAGGAGGTGAGCACCTACTTCACCGATCTGTTCAGCAGTGAAGAAGAACTGGAGAAGAAGAGCAAGGGCAATGGCTATCTCTTTAAAACGAAGGAGAAGACCTACCGGGTAAGCATGTTCTGAGAGCGACAGTTGCGCCGCACGTCCAACGATATCCATTCAACGGTCACGCACGGGCCAAGGCCCGAACCCCTAATACATGCGTAACCTTGTGGTATGAAGCGCGCATGGTCGATCGGATGCCTTGTGATCCTACTGGCAGCTGCACCCGATGCGCAAGGCCAGCAGCGCCCCCTCGCGCAGCAACTGTTGCTTGTGGATGATCGCGATACCACCCGTGCTGGTCCCGTGAACCCTGCCGACTCTTCTACGCAACCGTTAGAACCGGTCACAGCGGCAACGTTGAATGGCGCGACCATCGACAGCACCGCCACGGACTATGTATCGCCGGATGTAGGGCCTCCGGGATCACAGCGCAAAGCGCAGGAGGAAATGCGCGAGCGCTTCTGTGGCGGGGGATCACGCATTTCCTC
>JBKJPT010000023.1:0-14377 GCA_046595075.1 Flavobacteriales bacterium | reverse complement strand
CCAATGCTTCGGGGTCGTCGCTGAGGTCGTAGGTGGCGAAGAGCTGCGTGGGGTCGATGATCTTGGCGGGCTTCAGGTTCTTCCAAGCGGGGCCTTTGCTCGCAGGTGGTTTCATCACTGTGGCTTCGATCGTTTCAGTGCCACCGGCGCGCAGCACCAGGTAGAAGTCCTCGCTGGCACGCAGGTCATCGGGCATGTGGTAGTTGCCCATGGCGGGCACCGAGACCAGGGTACGGGCACCGTCATCGGCGGCGTACTCGCAAATGAGGTACGCGGTGTAGTTGCGCATTGCCGCCTTGTTGGCCATACGGGCGCTATCGGTGCGCAGGCCCACGGGCCATTTGGCGGGATCGCCCAATTGCCCGGCCTTTTGCAGCAGGGCGGGATCCAAGCCTGCGGCCTGCATGCCGGTCTGCGCCGCGCGGTCATTGCCCAGATCAGGGTTGAGGACCAATGCAACGGGATCGACGATGCGTATGCCCGTTTGTGCCGAGGCCATGAGGGCGAGGCCAAGAGCGGGAAGCAGGAGGTAGCGGTACGGGATCATGTGGGCGTTGTACGCGGGCTCGGGCAAAAGGTGACGCCACACTCAGGGGGTGTGTCCAATGGATACCGCCGGTCCCATGGGCCTGTTGTTGAATTCGGCCGCAACACGATGGGAGTAGCCTAGCCACGCTGTCTTTCGCTTGGAATTCATAGATCTTTTTAACGGCACCGGCGGGCCATTCATGCCAATAATGAACGGTTACATTTGGCACCCTTTCAAACGCCCTTACCCTTAGCCCGATGACCCCGATGAAGTTCCTGAGCACTGCACTTCTCACCGTGTGCATGCTCAATGTCGCCGCACAGGGCGGCACCGATCCCGTGCTCATGACCGTGGACGGACAGCCCGTGACCCGCGGTGAGTTCGAGGCCATCTACAAGAAGAACAACAAGGAGGCGGCCGTTACCCACACCGCCTTGGACGAGTACTTGGAGCTCTTCATCAACTACAAGTTGAAAGTGCGCGAGGCGGAAAAGCTCGGCATGGACACCATCAGCAAGTTCCGCAAGGAACTGGATGGTTACCGCCAGCAGCTTGCACGCCCGTATCTGATCGATCGCGAACTGAACGATCAACTCATGCGCGAGGCCTATGATCGCAGTCAGCAGGAAGTGCGCGCAAGCCACATCCTGATCCAATTAACACCTGAGGCTTCGCCGGAAGACACCCTCGTGGCCTGGAACCGCATTGTTGCCATACGCGGTCGGGTGATCAAGGGTGAGGACTTCGCCACCATCGCGAAAGCTCCCGGCGGCAGCGATGATCCAAGCGCCCAAAAGAACGGTGGCGACCTGGGTTGGTTCAGCGCGCTGCAGATGGTCTACACCTTCGAGAACGCTGCGTTCAACACCGCCGTGGGCGAAGTGAGCCAACCGGTGCGCACCAAGTTCGGTTACCACATCCTCAAGGTCACCGGCAAGCGCCCAGCGCGTGGCCAGGTGAAGGTGGCGCACATCATGCTGCGTAGCACCGATACCGACGCAGCCGACAAGCAGGCCATGACCGAGCAGCGCGTGCGCGAGATCCACCGCCAGATCCTCGATGGCACCATGACCTACAACGATGCCGCGCTGAAGTACAGCGAGGACGAGAGCACCAACACCAAGGGCGGCGAGCTGCCGCAGTTCGGCACGGGCAAAATGATCGAGGAATTCGAGGACGGTGCCTTCGGCCTCGCTAAAGTGGGCGACATCAGCGCGCCGATCAAGTCGCGCTACGGTTGGCACATCATCAAGTCGCTGGAGATCCTTCCGCCCGCCACTTACGATGCCGCCAAGGGCGAACTGAAGAGCAAGATCGCGCGCGACAGCCGTGCGGAGATCACCCGTACCGCCTTCCTCGCACGCCTCAAGAAGGACTACGGGTACATGAGCTTCCCCAAGAACCTCAAGGCCGTGTACAAGCTCGTGGACACCACGATCTACTCCAAAGGCAACGCCGTTACTGACACACTGCTGCGCAAGCAAGTGGTGGAAGGGCCTTTCATGAAAGGCAATGTGCGCTACCACCGCGAGTTGGCCGGTGCCATGAGTGCGGGCCGTATGCTCGCAGTGCGCAGTCGCCCATACGAGGAAATGACGCAGACCATGGACGACACAGTGGTGGTGCGTGAAGTAATGGACGGTTGGGCCTACGACCGCAAGAAGGCGGCAAAGCTCACCAAGCCCGTTTTCAGTTTCGGAGGAACCACTGTTACGCAACGCGACCTGCTCGATCACTTGGAAGCGCATCAGCGTCGAGAGCGCGCGACACCCATCCCCGCATATGTGGATACTCGCCTTGCCGAAATGGCCGATGAGCGGATCCTTGCATACGAGGATGCGCACCTAGAAGAGAAGTATAGCGACTTCCGCCTGTTGATGAAGGAATACCGCGACGGCATCCTGCTCTTCGAACTCACCGACCAGAAAGTTTGGGGCCGTGCCGTGAAGGACACCACGGGCCTCGATGCCTTCCTCGCCGCCGATCAACAACGCTTTATGTGGGACACCCGCTACGAAGGCGACCTCTATACCTGCGCCGACGCCAAAGTGGCCAAGGAGGTGCGAGCACTCATGCGTAACAAGAAGCGCGGTAAGGCGATCACCGATGTGGTGAACAAGACCAACCCGCTCGCGCTGAACATCGAGAGCGGCACCTTCACCGTGGAACAAAAGCCGGTGCTCACGGGCATTACTACCACCGGCCTCACCGCGGATCTGATCAGCGATGGCCATGTGACCATTGCCGACGTGACCAAAGTGGTGCCGCCCACACCAAAGACATTGGACGAAGCCCGTGGCCTGATCACCGCCGCCTACCAGGATAGCTTGGAGAAGGAATGGATCCAGGAACTGCGCGCCAAGTATGCCATCAACGTCAACAAGGAAGTGCTGTACTCGATCAAGTGATCAATCGCTTCCCATCGCCTTGGATGCTGGCCCCCGTGTTGGGGGCCTTCGTCCTTTGGGGCTGCGCTGCCGATGAGGAAACGGATGACCCTGTGATCGCGCGCGCATTCGATCAGTATTTGCGGTGGAGCGATCTGCGGCAAGTGGTACCCATGGAAGCCGCACCCGAGGACAGCGCCGCCATGGCGCAGGCCTACGTGGAAAGCTGGCTGCACCAACAAGTGGAACTGCACCAGGCCGAAGTGAACCTGGCCGCTTCGCAGAAGGAGTTCGAAGCCGAGCTACAGGACTATCGCAATTCGCTCCTGCTCACCGCGTACGAGCAAGCCTTGGTGGAACAGCGCCTCGATACCATCATCACCGCTGCGGAAGTACAGGCCTATTACGAGGCTAATACCGCGGACTTCGACCTGCAGGACGATATCCTACGTGCACGCTGGTTCCGCGTGGACAGCCTGGAGAAGCGCGCACTTAAGCGCATGGAAGATCGTTTCCTCAGTGGCAAGCCCGAACAGATGCGCGACGTGGAGATCCAACTGGCCGAGATGGGCGTGACCATTTCCGATCGCAGCAAGGCATGGACCGCCCTCACTGAACTGCGCAACGTAGTGCCTCTTGAAACGGTCCCAACAGTTGGGCCCGAAGGAAGGCGCTTCGCCGTGCACAAGGAAAGCGCTGCATGGTTCGTGGACATTCTGGAACTTCGTCCCCGCTCGGGACCCTCACCTGTGGAACTCGTACGGCAGGACATCCGCACCATTCTCTTGAACAAGCGCAAGAACGACCTGATCGTGAAGATGCGTGATGACCTATACCAACAAGCCGTTGCCGCAAAGGATGTGGAAACACGTTAGCCTTCCTTTCGTGTGCGTGTTGCTCGGCTTGGGCCAGGGCACTTCTGCGCACGCACAGCCACCACCGCAAGCGCTGTTGGTGGACAAGGTGATCGCCGTTGTGGGGCGCGAAGCGGTGCTCTACTCGGACCTCATGGCCAAGGCCGCACAAGCGCAGCAGCAGGAACCGGGTGTGGACCACCGCTGTCCCGTGATGGAGGA
The DNA here is from genome assembly GCA_046595075.1 of Flavobacteriales bacterium. Taxonomy (GTDB): domain Bacteria; phylum Bacteroidota; class Bacteroidia; order Flavobacteriales_F; family PHOS-HE28; genus PHOS-HE28. The sequence goes on along the minus strand of JBKJPT010000023.1, from coordinate 10,385 downwards.
CCTGCTCTACGAAAAGCTGTTGCTGGAGCAGGCCAAACTGGACAGCATAACCGTGGAAGAAGCCCAGGTTGAACTGGAACTCGATAACCGCATCCGCTACTTCGCGCAGCAGATCGGTGGCGAACAGAAACTGGAGGAGTTCTACGGCAAGTCCATCGCCGAGATCAAGGCCGACTTTCGCGTGCAAGTGCGCGATCAACTTTTGGTGAAACAGATGCAAGGGCGCATCACCACCGATATCAACATCACGCCGCGCGATGTGAAGCGCTTCTTCGAACGTATTCCGGAGGATAGCATACCGTTGATCGGTGTGGAAGTGGAGTACAGCGTGATCCTCAAGGTGCCCAAGCCCAGCGAGGACGAGGATCGGCGTGTGCGCAGGAAGATGGAAGAGTACCGTGAAGCGATCACGAAAGGGGTGAAGGAGTTCTGCACGGTAGCCATCCTCTATTCCGAGGATCCCGGCTCCGCTAAGGAATGCGGCGAACTGGGCATGGTGCCTTCCGGAGTCATGGTGCCCGAGTTCGATGCCGTCGCCATGAGCCTAAAGGAAGGGGAGGTGTCGCAAGTGTTCAAAACACAGTTCGGCTGGCACTTCATGCAACTTATCGAGCGGCGTGGCGAACAGTACAACGCACGCCACGTGCTCATGCGCCCACAGGTGTCATCGGCCGATCTCGTTCGCCAGAAGACCGTGCTTGATAGTTTGCGCACGCTGATGCTCGCGGGCACATTGGACTTTGGTATCGCCGCACTGCGCAACAGCGATGATGAGGAGAGCAAAGGATTGAACGGGTCCATGATCGAACCAAGTGACAACAGTGCACGCTGGGACCTCGCCGACCTGGACCAGCAGACCTTCTTCGTATTGGACAAGTTGAAACCCGGCGACGTGAGCGAACCGCAATTGGTGGTGATGCCCGATGCAACTAAAGCTTACCGCCTGCTGAAATTGGATCTGCGCACCGAACCGCACCGCGCCAACTTGCGCGAGGATTACCGCTTGATACAGCAGGCCGCCGAAGGCAAACAGCGCGTGGAAATGATCGACAAGTGGATGAACACCCACATCGGCAACACTTACGTGCGCCTCGATCCGGAGTTCAATGACTGCCCCTTCACACACCCATGGCCCAAGCCCGTGGGTGAACCTTGATAGCGACCCACAAGCAATGAGCAACTCCAGCAACGAAGTACAGAGCGTGGAACGTTTCGGGGAACAGTACCGTCGCCTGAAGCGTGAAGTGAACAAGGTCATCATCGGCCAGGACGCCGTGGTGGACCACGTGCTCCTGGGCATATTCAGCCGAGGGCACTGCCTGCTGGTAGGCGTACCGGGCTTGGCCAAGACCTTGTTGGTGAACACGGTTGCGAAGGCGCTCGGACTCAGCTTCAACCGGATCCAGTTCACGCCGGACCTCATGCCCAGCGACATCATCGGCTCGGAGATCCTCGATGAGCAACGCCGCTTCCGCTTCATCAAGGGCCCGCTCTTCGCCAACATCATCCTTGCCGACGAGATCAACCGCACGCCGCCCAAGACACAAGCCGCATTGCTCGAAGCCATGCAGGAGAAGAGCGTAACGGCCGCAGGGCAAACGCACTTGCTGCCAGAACCCTTTTTCGTGCTCGCTACGCAGAATCCGATAGAACAGGAAGGAACCTACCCCTTGCCCGAGGCACAGCTCGATCGTTTCATGTTCGACATCCGTGTGGATTATCCCACATACGCCGAGGAACTAGCCGTTGTCAAGGCCACCACGAGCGATACACAAGCCACTGTGGAGCCCGTTCTCACGTCGGAAGAGATCCTGCATTTCCAGGGTCTCGTGCGCCGGATCCCCGTACCCGATAACGTGCTGGAGTACGCCGTTAAGCTGGCTACGCGTACCCGGCCCGGCCTCAGTGGTTCTCCTGCGATCATCAATGACCACCTCAGTTGGGGTGCAGGTCCTCGCGCATCGCAATATCTGGTGGTGGGCGCCAAGGCCCATGCGCTCGCCAATGGTCGCTTCTCGCCTGACATTGCCGATGTGCAGGCCTTGGCATTACCGATCCTTCGGCACCGCCTCGTGCGCAACTACAAGGCCGAAGCCGAGGGCGTTACAGTGGATCGGATCGTGCAGGAGATCCTCTGAGAAGCGGCCTTTATTTGTCCAAGTGTGGATATCCCAAGAGAATGAGAGGGACCTCCGGGTAACATCACCTTAGTTTTGGGGTGCTGAAGTGAACCCTGCACCCATGAGATCGACCGTATTTCCATTTGCTCTGATCGCTCTGTTTTTACCCACCAGATCATTGTCCCAACTACCGGACGGGGTGGACCTGTTCCTAGAGCACGATGAGGCCAACGCACAATTGCACGTGTTCCTGCGCGCGAACACATACGAATACGGTGGGATCGTCAGCAGCTTGTCGGTCACCGTACGCTGGCCCGATGCTTCTGCGGCCACGCTCGCTTTTGGTAACAGTGCTTGGTGTCCCTATCCGAATTCAGCGTTCCAGCCTTCGCCTGCGGCCATGGTGGCACCGGGCAACGGTTACAACTACCGGAACTGGACCTACTTCGGATTGAGTACGAGCCTCAGTGATCTAATTGATGATGGCGGATGCGAGAACTCCTTGCTTGCCGATACGTGGGTGGAAGCATTCACCATTCCTGTGAACAGCGATCTCGGGGGCACCGTGTTCGATGTGGCCGCTGACCAGTATGCCGTGGACAACAATCTGCTCTACTTCCTCAGCCTTCAAGGTGTGGATGTTACAGGCGCTGTATACTCCGGTACGACCAACGTGCAACCACCGGCACCAGTGGAACATGGGTTCACGTTGTACCCGAACCCGGCGACTATAAGTACCACGATCACCATCGATGAAATAGCCGCGGGAGCTTGGCAGCTTGAACTGCTCGATGCAAGTGGACGTGTGGTTCAATTGGAACGTGGCGTAACGGCCTCAGCACCCATCGACTTAACGGAATTGGCCGCTGGTGTGTACCAGGTGAACGTGCTCACCGGCGATCGCCAGTGGACACGTTCGCTCGTGGTGCAACGTCCATGATCGGAGCAAGCAGGGCAATGATGCGTGGGTTGTCCGTCGTGTTCTTTTCGATCGTTACGGGTGCGATGGCGCAGACCTTTGAAGTTTTCGATCCGAACACAGCAGGAATCCCGACCGTCTCCATCACAGCAATTGACGAGGACAGCGAGGGCAATATGTGGGTGGGTACCGAAGGGGGGCTTTGTAAGTACGATGGCACCTCCTGGACCGTTCTGCAAACCGGCAATTCGGGGCTGCCACATGATCAGGTAACTGCCGTTGCAGTGGATACTGCGGACAATGTTTGGGTAGGCACTGTGTTGGGTGGTCTGGCTGTTTTTGACGGCAACGCGGGCTGGACGTATTTCAACACGACGAACTCCCCGCTGCCCGATGATCAGATCCTAAGCCTAACCATTGATCATCGCAACTGGGTGTGGATCGGCACCTTCCTCGGGCTTATGTGCTACACCGGATCCGAATGGCACTTGTACAACGATCAACCCACCAGCTACAATGGCTTGGTGATGACCGGCAGCGTGATCCGTGATGTGGCGGTGCGTGCGGATGGGCTCGTGGCCATTGGAACGCTCAACGGCGGCTTCCATTACATGACCGAGGACATCATCGAAGCACACGCCACCTTCATCGATCTCTTCTTCGACAATACGCAGAACGGTGTCGTCTTCGACACCATACATGATGAGCGCTGGCTTGCCACACCGTCCCAGGGTCTCCTGCGCAACTTCGGCGACTGGCAGGGCGGTTTCTGGTTCCAGTATTCGGTATGGAACTCGTCCATTCCATCCAACTCCCTGTTGTGCGTGGCCATGGATGAGCAGGGCAGGCCGTGGGTGGGAAGTGTGGATGCCGGTGTGATCGTAAAGAACACCGACGATTCCTTCCTCTTTTACAACACAAGCAATTCCGGCATGCCGGACGATGGTGTCACATGCCTGCATTTCGCTGCCGATGGCGCGCTGTGGATAGGGACATACGGCGGGGGGGCGGTGCGGATGACGATGAGCAATTGGATCGTGGAAAGGGATGACCGGATCTTTCTTCACCCGAACCCAGCAGCGGATCACTGCACCGTGCGGACCACCCTCAGTGGTGATGCTCCAGCTAAGTGGCAATTGTTCAATGCCCAAGGAGCACTAGTGCTGGCTGGCACTTCCCGGAGCAACACCTTTCATATTGATGTGAGCGCGTTGGCACAGGGTGTTCATTCCCTCGTGCTTTTAGGTTCCCAAGTCAAGGCCACCGCCAGGCTGGTGAAGTATTAAGAACTCCCTACCTTGACACGGGTTTCGTTGTTCGTCTAGTTTTGCCCGGCTTCGCTCCAACACTCCAAACTTTCTACCCATGATGGCATTCCGTACGCAGGTCATTGCTATTGCCCTGTTCTCAATTGGTCTGGCCGGTACGGCCGCAGGCCAATGTTCGGTTACGAGTTTGACCGCCTCCACATGCAGCTGCCTCACACCTGGTGCAACCGATTGCGACCTCGTGCCGGACATCATGATCTCTTGGCAGGCACTGCAGAGCTCCTACAGTGGGCCCAGTGAATACTCCCAGATCGATGCCTCGAACGCGGGTCGACTTCGCGTGAGCGGCTCCACCCCGAACGTGGGCCACGGCCCATTGGAGACCCGTGGTGTTAATGCGGCTGGCATTCGTAAGTTCATCTGTGGAATCGACACCTTTTCAACCACCGCAACCACCTTCACCTGCCCTAACGGCTTTACGCCGCGCCAGATCCTGTATCAACGGATCTATCACAAGAACAGCAGCGGGAGCATGACCTTTACCGATGTGGAGACCGGGTCCATGACCTACCACGCTTCGCACGGCCACCAGCACGTGAACGATTGGAGCACCATGTCCCTGCGTTTGGCGCAACCCGGTGTAAGCGATCCTCGCCTTTGGCCAGTCCTGGCCACTGGTGGCAAAGTGGGCTATTGCCTCATTAACCTGTTCACTTGTTCGGGCAGCCCCGGCTTCTGCAAGACATCGCACTTGTACAATCAAGGAACCAACCTCACCAACACGACTTTCGGCAACAACTACAACCTCGGTTTCGGCGATGGCTGCACCGATGTGCGCCAAGGGATCAAAGTGGGCAACGGCGACACGTACAGCGAAGGATTGGACGGCATGTGGATCAATATGATGCCGGGCTTGTGCAATGGCCAGTACCAGATCGTGATGGACGTGGATCCCAACGATGACTTCCTTGAAGAGAACGAGCAGAACAACTACACGTGGATCCCGTTCTCCCTTACGCAGCAAAGTCCCGCCAATAATGGCGGCACCGCGAACATCCTGAGCAATGGTCCGCTCACGCTGGCGCCTGGTGATACTCGCACTCTCACCGCTTCGCCCGGTACCGCCTATGCGTGGAGCACTGGTGCTACAACGCGGAGCATAACCATCAACGGAGCGGGTACCTTTTCTTGCACCGTTACCTGTCCTTGCGGTTCATTGAGCACGCCATCGCTCACGTTCACTTCGCTTAGCGCCCCTTCGGCACCGGTTGGTACTGGTCAGACGATCTTGTCCGGCACTACTGCGAACCTGAGCGCCACCGGTTCCGATCTGCATTGGTTCAATGCTCCCACGGGTGGAACCGAGGTAGGCACGGGGAACGCTTTTGTATCACCTGTTTTGAACACGACCACCAACTATTGGGTGGAGGCTCAGAACACGGTAGCCGGTATGAACACGAATGCGGGCAAGGTCGACAACAGCGGTTCGGGTGCGTACGAGAGCACCAAGAACTGGCTGTTCTTCGATGCCTCCAGTCCGTTCAAGTTGGAGTCGTTCAAGGTGTACGCCAACTCGCTCGGCCAGCGGCATTTCGTGCTGGTTGATCGCTTGGGCAACCTCATCGCGGAGAAGTTCATCGAGATCCCTTCCGGCTTGAACACGATCACAGTGAACTGGGATGTACCGGCCGGCCTACAGCACCGCATCACCGCATATGACGACAATTCAGAAGTGGTCCGAAACCTCTGGCGCTCGAGCTCGGGGGTTAGTTATCCCTATCCGATCGGCTCCGTTGGAAGCATCACCGGTTCGAGTGCGGCGGGCATGTACTACTACCTCTACGACTGGGTGGTGAAGACCAACACCGTTACCGCTTCAAGTAGCCGCACCATGGTCACCGCAACGGTCACCAATGGCGTGCTCGTTGGTCCGAAGGCGATCCTCGAGGGACCTTTCGTAAGTCAGAGCGGGTTGATGAGCGATGGACTGCGCACTGCTAGTTTGATCCCAGCAACAGAACCGTTCACATCTCTGGGTTTCGCCCAGGTGAGCGGTGGAGGAGGGGAAACATTGGATCCGCAGCAATTGTTGACCACAGGTGCGGATGCCATCGTGGATTGGGTGTTGCTCGAAGCACGTGATGCCGCGCAGCCCAATATCATCAGGGCAACCCGCAGCGCGTTGATCACACGATCGGGCCAGATCGTTGCTGCTGGTGGAGGACCATTGCGTTTGCGAGTGCTTGATGGAAACTTCCACTTAGCTGTGCGTCATAGGAACCACTTCGGTACCATGACCGCCACACCGATCGCGTTGGGACAGACCATCAATACCACCGACTTCAGATCACCTACTACGGCAACCTGGGGTACCGAAGGGCAGAAACTCTCCAATGGCTTGACGATGCTTTGGACTGGGAATGTGCTCCGGGATGCTAGTTTGCTCTATGCGGGATCCGGGAACGACCGCGATCCGATCCTTTCTTTGATCGGTGGATCAATTCCGACGAACACCACTACCGGGTACCACCAAGAGGACACGAACATGGATGGAACCGTGAAGTATGTCGGTGGCGGAAACGACCGGGACCCGATCCTGACCAACATCGGCGGTTCGGTGCCTACGAACACCCGCGCTGAACAGCTACCTTGATCCCGGTCGAGCCATCCCCCTTGTGCCCACCCGTTCCCTTACCGAACCAAACCCTACCAAAACCTGAGTCCATGTTGAGCCCTTTGAACTCGTTGTTGCGTCGTGCATTGGTCGTCGCTGCCTTTGCATTTTCCGCTGGTGTCTACGCCCAGTTGCCCACCTCCGTGGAAGTTGACCTTGTTGCGGGTGCCAGTGCGAACCAATTGGATGTGCGGCTGAAGGCCAACACCAACTCGTTCGACCAGACGATCAGCAACATCATCTTCACAGTGCGTTGGGTGGATACGTCGCCTGCTACGTTGGGTGGAGTAGGTACCAGCGCTTGGTGCCCATCACCCACCAGCGCGTTCCAACCATCGGCCACGGCCATGATCACCACGGGTGGCTTCAAGTACAGGACATACAGCTACGTAGCTACGCAACAGATCGGCGCGATCCAGGACGATGGTGGGTGCGGGGTTTCTGGAGCAAGTCTTCCTGCGAACACATGGACCACGGTCTTCACCATCACGGTGAGCAATAACACGGGTTGCACGGCTTTCAACATCGTGAACGATTCGTATACAGCGGCGAACAACCGGAACTACTTCATCTCGCTCAACGGTAATCAAACGCTCACCGGCCCGATCGAACCAACTGCCGTGAACGTCGGTTCATGTACGACGGATTGCGCAGGTGTGGTGGGCGGAACAGCTGCGATCGATGGCTGCGGCGTGTGCGCTGGAGGCACCACGGGGATCACGCCACGCACACCTGCTTCTGCGACGATCAGCTACGCTGGCACACCATACTGCGCCAATGGGGGCACCGCTAGCGTAAGCTTCAGCGGCACGACCGGTGGCTCCTACAGCAGCACTGCGGGTTTAAGTATCAACGCCAGCACGGGAGCGGTGACCTTGGGCACCAGCACTCCGGGTAGTTATACGGTAACGTACACCGTGGCAGCTTATGGTACTTGTCCGCAATTCCAAACAACTGCTTCCATTGTCGTGACGGCAGTACCGACGGCTACTATCAGCTACACTGGTTCGCCCTTTTGCAGCAATGCCGGAACGGCAAGCGTGAGCTTCAGCGGCACAACAGGTGGTACATACAGCAGCACTGCGGGTCTTAGTTTGAACGCCAGCACTGGCGCAGTGACTCTGGGCACCAGCACGGCTGGCACCTACACGGTCACATACACGATCGCCGCAGCCGGTGGATGCGCACAGTTCCAGACCACCGCTTCGATCACGGTTACTGCCGCACCTAGCGCGACGATCAGCTACGCTGGTTCGCCCTTTTGCAGCAATGGCGGAACTGCCAACGTAACGCGCACGGGTACTGCGGGTGGCGCATACAGTAGCACTGCTGGTCTTAGTTTGAACGCCAGCACCGGCGCAGTGACCTTGGGCACCAGTACAGCGGGCACCTACACGGTCACTTATACGATCGCCGCAGCCGGTGGATGCTCACAGTTCCAGACCACTACTTCGATCACGGTTACTGCCGCACCAAGCGCGACGATCAGCTACACTGGTTCGCCTTATTGCATTAATGGAGGGACGGCCAATGTCACACGCACGGGCACTGCTGGTGGCGCGTATAGCAGCACTGCTGGTCTTAGTTTGAACGCTAGCACAGGCGCAGTGACCTTGGGCACCAGTACAGCGGGCACCTACACGGTTACGTACACGGTGGCCGCGGCCGGGGGTTGCGCACAATTCCAGACCACCGCTTCGATCACGATCCAGCCCGATACCGACGGTGATGGTACGTGCGACCCAAATGACCCATGTCCCACGCAGGCGAACGTTGTGCCCGGACAGAGCTGCAATGACAGCAATGCGTGCACGATCAATGATGTGGTCGATGTGAACTGCAACTGTGTGGGTACGTTCCAGGATACGGACAATGATGGCACCTGCGATGCGAACGACCCATGCCCTACGCAAGCCAACGTGGTGCCTGGTCAATCGTGCAACGACAATGATCCTTGCACGATCAACGATGTGATCACTGCCAATTGCGGTTGCGCAGGAACCTTCCAGGATACCGACAGCGATGGAACTTGCGATGCGAACGACGCATGTCCGTTGTTGCCCTTCCTTGTACCCGGCAATACCTGCGATGACGGAAACGGTGCAACAGTTGGTGATGTGGTGTCGGTGAACTGCGTTTGCGCAGGTACCCTGCCGAACGACTGCCTCGGTGTCCCCGGTGGTCCTGCTCAGCCCGGAACAGCCTGCAATGACAACAACACCTGCACGATCAATGATGCTTTCGACGTCAACTGCAATTGCGTGGGCACCTTCCAGGATAGCGACCTAGACGGCGTATGCGACGCGAACGATCCCTGTCCGACACAGGCGAATGTGGTGCCCGGCCAGAGTTGTAATGATGGAGACGCCTGCACGGTCAATGATGTGGTCACTGCCAGCTGCGGTTGCGCTGGTACTTTCCAGGACACCGACAGCGATGGCACCTGCGATGCGAGCGACCCGTGCCCAACTCAAGCGAACGTGGTGCCTGGACAAGCGTGCAACGACAATGACCCATGCACGATCAATGATGTGATCACTGCCAATTGCGGTTGCGCCGGTACGTTCCAGGACACCGATAGCGACGGCACCTGCGATGCCAACGACCCATGCCCTACACAAGCGAACGTGGTGCCCGGTCAATCTTGCAACGACAATGATCCCTGCACGATCAACGACGTGATCACGGCGAACTGCGGTTGCGCTGGTACTTTCCAGGACACCGACAGCGACGGCACCTGTGACGCGAACGATGCATGTCCGTTGCTGCCCTTCCTTGTACCGGGTAGCCCGTGCGACGACTTGAACGCTGGCACCGAGAACGATGTGGTGGGCGCGAACTGCGTCTGCACCGGTACGCCACTTGGCGCTCTTGATTGCAACGGTGTGCCCGGTGGCCCTGCGGTCGTTGGTTCGCCTTGCAACGACAACGATCCTTGCACGGTCAATGACCTGTACACCGGAACCGCTCCGAATTGCGGTTGCGCCGGCACCTTCCAGGATACCGACAGCGATGGTACTTGCGATGCGAACGACCCCTGCCCCACGCAGGCGAACGTGGTACCCGGCCAGAGCTGCAATGACAACGATCCTTGCACGATCAACGACACGGTGACCGCCACCTGCGGTTGTGCTGGTACCTTCCAGGACACGGACCTCGATGGTACGTGCGATGCGAACGATCCATGCCCGACCCAAGCCAACGTGGTTCCCGGTCAAAGCTGCAACGACAACGATCCTTGCACGATCAACGACGTGATCACGGCGAACTGCGGTTGCGCTGGCACATTCCAGGACACCGACAGCGACGGCACCTGTGATGCGAACGATCCCTGCCCCACACAAGCCAACGTGGTGCCCGGTCAAAGCTGCAACGACAATGACCCTTGCACGATCAACGACATC
>JBKJPT010000284.1:0-10625 GCA_046595075.1 Flavobacteriales bacterium | reverse complement strand
CTTCATCCGCCCCTTCACCTTGCTGATCCGATTGTTCGCCAACATCATGGCGGGCCACATCGTGCTGCTGGTGTTCTTCTGCCTCATCTTCATCTTTAGCAAGAATGGCGAGAGCCTTGTGGGTGGGCTGGCTACCAGCCCCTTCGCACTGGCCTTCACCATATTCATCAACTGCCTCGAACTTCTGGTAGCTGCGCTGCAGGCCTATGTCTTCACGCTGCTCACCGCCATCTACATCGGCACCGCTGTGCACGAGCCCCATCACGCGCACGCCGAACACCACTAGTCCTCGGCTACGCTCGGACGAACAACCATAACCTGAACAATCAATCCTCAATTCGATGACCCTCCTCAACATCCTCCTCGAAGGCGATATGGCCGTAGCAAAAGCAGGTGCCGTGATCGGTGCTGGTCTCGCCGCAGTTGGCGCAGGCCTCGGCGTAGGCCGCATTGGTGGCAGCGCACTGGAAAGCATTGCGCGCCAGCCCGAAGCAAAAGGTGATATCGTAAGCAACATGATCCTTGCCGCCGCTCTTGTTGAGGGTGTGGCTCTGGGTGCTGTGGCTCTCGGCTTCATCGTGGGTCTCGGCTAGTCCGTGATCCCGGTAGCGTTCGTTGAACCAAATCTCCCTCGGCGATGAGTCTCGTCACACCCGACATTGGCCTGCTGTTCTGGATGATCGTGTCCTTTGGGATCGTCGTCTGGCTATTGGGCAAGTACGCCTGGAAACCCATCCTCAGCAGCGTGAAGGCGCGCGAAGGCTCCATTGCCGACGCCCTGAACGAAGCGAAGCAGATGCGCGAGGACATGGCAGCGATGAGCGCGAGCAACGAGGCGATCATGCGCCAGGCAAGAGAGGAGCGTGAAGTGTTGCTGAAGGACGCGCGCGACATCCGCGACAAGGAGATCGCCGATGCGAAGACCCGCGCCAAGACCGAAGGAGATGCGTTGCTCACCCGCGCGCGCGCCGACATCCAGAACGAGAAGAACGCGGCGATCACCGAGATGAAGAACCAGGTGGCTGAGCTGAGCATCATGGTAGCCGAGCGCATCCTGAAGGACAAGCTCGAAGTGAGCGCAGCACAACAAGGCCTCGTGGACAAGGTGATGGCCGAAGCCGAGATGCGCAAGTCATGAACATAGCTCCGGTCGCATACCGCTATGCCCGCTCGCTGATGGAGCTCGCCCAGGAAAAGGGCGTGCTCGCTGGTGTGCACGAGGACATGCGCCTGGTGGCCGATACGTGCTTCGGAAGTCCCGACCTCATTATGCTCCTCAAGAGCCCGGTGGTGAAGGCCGACAAGAAGGACAAGATCCTGGACCGCGTCTTCGCTGGTAAGATCGGCCAGATCACCAGCAGCTTCATGGGCATACTGGTGCGCAAAGGCCGCGAGGCGTTGTTGCCCGATGTAGCTGCGGCCTTCAGTGAACTGTACAAGATCAACAAGGACATCGTTGTCGCACAGGTAACGAGCGCGGTGCCGCTGAACGAAGGGGCGCGTGCGAAAGTGCGCGCGCTCGCCGAAAAGCAGCACCCCGGAAAGAGCATTGAATTGGTGGAGAAGGTGGACGCGAGCCTCATTGGCGGCGTCACCATCCGCATTGGCGACGAGCAGTACGATGGCAGCGTAAGCCGCAAGCTGAACGACCTGCGTCGCGAATTCTCCAAGAACCCGTACATCCCCGCGATCTAAAGCAAACAGGCAATGGCCCACGTGCAACCCGCCGAAGTGACGGCGATCCTCAAACAAGAACTCGCCGGTTTCCGCAGCGAGGCCGAACTCGAAGAGGTCGGTACCGTCCTGCAAGTAGGTGATGGTATTGCCCGCATCTACGGCCTGCGCGGCGTGCAGAGCGGCGAGCTCATCGAGTTCGCCTCGGGACTACGCGCCATCGTGCTCAACCTGGAAGAAGACAACGTGGGCGCGGTGCTCCTCGGCCCTTCCATGGGGATCAAGGAAGGCGATACCGTGAAGCGCACCAAGCGCATCGCCAGCATCAACACCGGCGAGGGCATGGTGGGCCGCGTGGTGAACACGCTCGGCGAACCCATCGACGGCAAAGGCCCGATCACAGGTGAGCTGTTCGAGATGCCGCTGGAGCGCAAAGCACCCGGCGTGATCTACCGCGAGCCCGTGAAGGAGCCGTTGCAAACGGGCATCAAGGCCGTTGACGCCATGATCCCCGTGGGTCGTGGCCAGCGCGAATTGATCATCGGTGATCGCCAGACCGGCAAGAGCACGGTGGCGATCGACACCATCATCAACCAAAAGGAATTCTACGAGGCCGGCAAGCCCGTGTACTGCATCTACGTGGCCATCGGCCAGAAGGGCTCCACGGTAGCTGGTACGGTGAAGGTGTTGGAAGAAGCCGGTGCCATGGCCTACACCACGGTGGTGGCGGCGAACGCGAGCGATCCTGCACCGATGCAGTTCTATGCCCCCTTCACCGGCGCGGCCATCGGCGAGTATTTCCGCGATACGGGTCGTCCTGCACTCATCGTGTACGATGATCTCTCGAAGCAAGCTGTTGCGTATCGTGAAGTGTCGCTGCTGCTGCGTCGTCCTCCCGGTCGCGAAGCCTACCCCGGCGACGTGTTCTACCTGCACAGCCGCTTGCTCGAGCGTGCAGCCAAGATCATCGCCGATGATGGCGTGGCATCGCAGATGAACGATCAGCCCGCTTCGCTGAAAGGCAAAGTGAAAGGTGGTGGTTCGCTCACCGCACTGCCGATCATCGAGACACAGGCCGGTGACGTTTCCGCGTACATCCCCACCAACGTGATCTCCATCACCGATGGACAGATCTTCCTGGAAAGCAACCTCTTCCTCAGCGGTGTGCGCCCTGCCATCAACGTGGGTATAAGCGTGAGCCGCGTAGGTGGCAACGCGCAGATCAAATCCATGAAGAAAGTGGCCGGCACACTGAAGCTGGATCAGGCCGCCTACCGCGAACTCGAGGCGTTCTCGAAGTTCGGTTCCGACCTCGATGCCGCCACCAAGGCTGTGCTCGACAAGGGTGCGCGCAACGTGGAGATCCTGAAGCAAGGGCAGAACAGCCCGATGCGTGTGGAAGAACAGATCGCGATCATCTACTGTGGCATGAAAGGTCTGTTGACCAAAGTGCCCGTGAAGAACATCAAGCAGTTCGAGCGCGAATTCCTCACCGTGCTGCGCAACAAGCACGCGGATACGCTGGCTGCTTTGAAGAAGGGCGAGTACAACGACCAGATCACCGGTACGCTGGAGCGCGTGGCGCTGGATCTGGCGAAGAGCCTTGATAATTAAGAAGTGGCAAGCGGCGAGTATGCAAGTGGCCAAGTTCACCACGCAGCCTCGCCAACTGAATAGAAGATGCCAAACCTGAAGGAAGTACGCAGCAGGATCGTCTCGGTGAACAGCACCAAGCAGATCACCGCGGCCATGAAAATGGTGAGCGCGGCCAAGCTGCGTCGTGCACAGGACGCCATCGTGCGCATGCGGCCCTACGCTGAGAAGTTGCAGAACATCCTCAGCAACGTGAGCGCTTCGCTCGACAGCAACGAGGGCAAGTACAGCGTTCAGCGTCCCGTGAAGAAGGTGCTCTTGGTGCCCATCGTGAGCAACCGCGGTCTTGCAGGCGCCTTCAACACGCAGGTGTTCCGCCTGATCCGCAAGGCGCTCATCGAGGCCAAGGAGAACGGCCAGGAGGTGGCGATCATGCCGATCGGCAAAAAAGCCATGGACCTGTATCGCCGCGGTGACCTGTTGGACGCGAACCTCCCCACCGATCTCGCGCGGTTGTTCGATGGGTTGAACTTCGATAAGACGGCGCCTGTTGCCGAACTGTTGATGAAGCAGTTCGCCGAGGGCAACTACGACCGCGTGGTGCTCTTCTACAACAAGTTCAAGAACGCTGCCATGCAGGTGACCACCGAGGAACAATTCCTTCCGGTGCTGCTTGCAGAAGTAAAGGCGGGTGCTGCCTCGAAGACCGACCATATCATGGAACCCGATCGTGCCACCATCGTGGAGGAGGTCGTTCCCAAGAGCCTGAAGATCCAGCTATACAAGGCGCTGCTCGACAGTTTCGCGAGCGAGCATGGTGCGCGCATGACGGCGATGCACAAGGCCACGGACAACGCCGACAGTTTGCTGAAGAGCCTGAAGTTGTCCTACAACAAGGCGCGTCAAGCAGCGATCACCAACGAGATCCTGGAGATCGTAGGCGGGGCGGAGGCGTTGAAGGGATAACCTTCCTCTCCACTTATCGGAGTCCTACTTTGGCGCAGCCCTTGCGGCCGCGTGCACCCATGCCCCGCCATTTGCTCCTGCTGTTGATCGGTGCGCTCTGTGCCGGGGCGGCCTTCTTGATCACTGAGCCCGACCCCGATGCGCTGATCGAGCGCGAAGCGGCTCGCTTGCAGCAACATGTGGCAGAAGCCGAAGTGGATCTCGTAGACCTCGCAGCGCTGCACGCGCGCGCATTGAGCACGGGTGGTGCCGTAGGATGGATGTCCGGGAACGCACGTGCGCTCGAAGCTGAACGCCTGCGCTCGGGGATCACCGTACTTGCCTATGTCGGCGACAGCCTAGTGGCGTGGTCCGGTGATCCGCCCTTCGCTCCCGCTGCCTTGGTCGACAACAACACAGCACAGCTCGCGCATGGCAGCAGCTTTGCGTTGCACGCCCGCGTCGATGTAGGCACACTGAACGTGCACGTGCTGCGGCCGTTGTGGATCTCGCCACCCATCGTCAACCGCTACCTGCAAGAGAACTTCCATCCATCACTCGATGCAGCGCGCGGTCTCGTGGCCGAAACCTCGGCCGGTATCGGACCTGTGATCGAGGATGTGAAGGGCCAGGTGCTGTTCAGGCTCGCGTGGCGCGAAGGCGCTGTTGAAATGGGTGGCTGGCTCCTGTGGCGAGCGGCCTTGCTTGCGCTCACTGCATTGTTCGTGCTTGCCGGGTTCTGGGTCTTGTGCATGCGCGTAGTGCACAGTGGGAAGCCCCTCGCAGGCACAGTGGTCTTCGTGTGCAGCGCCTTGCTGTTGCGCACGGTCACCTTGTTGTGGGGCAGCACCGCTCCCATGGATCGCTGGCCGCTGTTCGACCCTGCTGTGTATGCAGCATCGGCAGCGTTCCCTTCTCTTGGTGATCTGCTGATCAACGCCGCACTGCTCGTGGTGCTGTGCGCTTTCCTGTGGCGTGCGCTGCGCGATCGCCTGCCGGTATCCTCCGTTGTTGGCGTGGCGCTCTTTACGGCCGCGGTGCTGTTGCATGCGGCGTGGGTCACGGATCTGTGCATCGGCCTGGTGAACGACAGCAGCATCGATCTAGACCTGTACCATGTGCAAAGTGTGGGCGCTTTCGGTGTGGCCGCGCTCTTCATCATGGGCTTGTTGCTCGCCTCGTGGTGCCTCGTGGCCCACGCAGCAGTGAGCACGGTGTGGCCCAATGGCGGTGCAACACGCACCGTGTTGGTGACGCTTGCCATGCTCGTCGGCAGCATCGTACTGCACCACATCAACGGCGTGGTGGACACTGTTCTCTTCCTATGGCCCGTACCCGTGATCGCCCTCTTCGTCCTTGCTCCACGGGGCTCGCTCACCTTCCTCAACGGAGTGCTCGCGATAGCGATGCTCGCTACGATCAGCACACATATCCTTACCAAGTACACGCACAGCCGGGAGCAGCGTGAACGTGTCGTGCTGGCTGAACGACTTGCTGCACGAGAGGATCCAGTGGTCGAACAGCTTTTCCGCGAGGAGGCCCCACAGTTGCGCCGCGACACGGCGATCTACCGGTTGCTCACGAGCCGCTCGGTTTGCGGGCCCGGCGAACTGGAGTCCGTGGTGCGGCAACCGCACTTCAGCGGGTATTGGGAACGCTATGACATACGCCTCTTCGGCTTCGGGCCCGATGGCGCCGTGCGCTGCGCAACCGATCTCGATCCGCCGCGCGGCCTCGATGCCGGTGCCAACATCTTTCCATCGGGCATCAGCGACATGCCCGACCTCCACATCAACGAACGGTCCGAAGGCGACCTCTTCTACCATGCGCGCATAGCGGTGATGCCCAACGACAGCGCGCCGCCAGCGCAGTTGATCGTGGAACTGCAGCCGCGTTCGCTATCCCAGGGGCTCGGCTTCCCAGAACTATTGCTCGCCGGCGATGATGCAATTGCCCGACGCGCCGAGCGCTATGCACAGGCGCGCTACGTGAACGGGCTGCTCATGGACCAAGGGGACCGCACCGCGCAACCGCAACGCTGGTCCGGTGCATTGAACGGCGATGGTGAGCGCTGGTACAATGCCGGGGGCTACCACTTGCTCGCCAAGGCCGTAGGCAGCAGCACGATCATGGTCCTGGGTCTGCCGCAGCGCGGCATCGTGGACAAGGCCACCACTTTCAGTTACCTCTTCACCTTTTTCGGAACGCTGGCTTTGCTCGCGCTCGCTTTCCATGCGTTGCTCACGCGGTCGCTCCCATCGCTGGGTATTGGCACCAAAGTGCGCGCGGCATTGGTGCTCTTCGCCATCACCGGCCTGCTCTTCTTCGCCACGGGAACGCAGCGCCTGCTCACACGGCAATTCACGCAACGCGCCGAGACCGCCAGCCTGGAGAAGGCGCGCAGCGTGCGCCTCGAACTGCAACGCCGCTTGGGCGATGAGCGCATCACTGGCGCGGCCAACACCGCCTACCTCGAACATCTGCTAGGCCAGTTGAGCAACACCTACTTCACGGACATCACGGTCTACGCTCCCGACGGCGAGGTGCTCGCCTCGTCGCGCCCGCAGATGTTCAGCAGCGGATTGCTCGGCCAGCGCATGAACCCGGTCGCATACGCACGGATCGCGATCGATGGTCGCAGCACATTGGTGCATGAGGAACAGATCGGCGAGGCGGAGTACCGCACCGCATACTTGCCGTTGCTCGACCGCAAAGGCGACGTACTCGCGCACATTGCGTTGCCGAGTTTCGCGGATCAGGTGCAACAGGAGGAAGAGCGGTCCGAACTGCTCGTGGCCGTGGTGAATCTCTTCGTGCTGCTCTTCGCGTTGAGCGTGTTGCTCGCGGTCTTCATCAGCAACTGGACCACCCGCCCGCTGGACTTGTTGAAGCGTGCATTGGCGGGCGTGGCACTGCAAGGCGCCAATGAACCCATCCGCTACAAAGGCAAGGACGAAGTGGGCGAACTCGTCGCGGTATATAACCGCAAAGTGGATGAGCTGCGCGAGAGCGCGGAGAAGCTCGCCCGTAGCGAACGCGAGAGCGCGTGGAAGGAAATGGCGCGCCAAGTGGCGCACGAGATCAAGAACCCGCTCACACCAATGAAGCTCGGTATCCAACACTTCCAACGCAGCTGGGACCCGAGCGCACCCGGCGCGAAGGATAAACTGGATCGCTTCAGCACGAGCATGGTGGAGCAGATCGACGCGTTGAGCCGTGTGGCCGGTGATTTCTCGCGCTTCGCGCAGATGAGTGCCGCACACGAGGTCGTGCTCGACCTGAACGAAGTAGCGAAGAGCGCCGTGGCCTTGCTCGCCGGTGAGCCGAACGCCGATATAACTCTTCACTTGCCATCATCATTGATGGTGAAGGCCGATCGTGAGCACTTGCTCCGGGTGTTCAACAACTTGCTGAAGAACGCTCTACAGGCGATCCCTGATGAACGTCGCGGAAAGATCGAAGTGGTCTTGCGTTCCGAAGGTGGTAACGCGCTGGTGGAAGTGCGCGACAACGGCACAGGCATTCCCGAGGATGTGCGCGAGCACATCTTCGAGCCGAGCTTCACAACGAAGAGCAGCGGCACGGGCTTGGGCCTGGCGATGGTGAAGCGCATGGTGGAAGGCGCTGGTGGAAGAGTGTGGTTCACCACACAAGCTGGCGAGGGAACCACGTTCTCCGTCTCCCTGCCGTTGCATCGGTAGGCCGATACATTTGTCGATGTCATCCCGGGCTTGACCCGGATCTCCCGAAAGCACACGATCTAATGTCCTACACGAACCTTCTCGTCGTTGATGCCGATGGTATCCGGACCATCACCATCAACCGTCCCGATCAGCTCAACGCGCTCAACCGCGCCACGATCGACGAGCTGGACCACGCATTGACCGAAGCGGATACCGATAAGAGCGTTCGCGTGCTCATCATCACCGGCAGCGGAGCGAAGGCCTTCGTCGCCGGGGCCGACATCAAGGAGTTCGCGCACTTCAGCATTCCCGAAGGCAAGGCCCTGAGCGCCGATGGCCAAAAGAAACTCTTCGATCATGTGGAGAACATGAGCAAGCCAGTGATCGCAGCAGTGAACGGTTTCGGGCTTGGCGGTGGACTGGAACTGGCGATGAGCTGCCACGTGCGCCTCGCGAGCGATAACGCCAGGATGGGGCTGCCGGAAGTCTCGCTCGGTGTGATCCCCGGCTATGGCGGCACACAACGCCTAGCCCGCCTCGTTGGCAAGGGCAAAGCCATGGAAATGATCCTCTCCGCTGGAATGATCGACGCGAACGATGCCCTGCAATGGGGGCTTGTGAACCGCGTTGTTCCACAGGACCTGTTGCTTTCCTCCGCTGCTGAGCTTGCGACGCGCATCATGAAGAACTCGCCCACAGCGCTTGCTGCTGCGATACGCGCGGTGAACGCCGGTTACGAACCGGGTGCTAATGGCATGCAACGCGAGGTCGAGGAGTTCGGCAAGTGTTTCGGCACGGCCGACTTCAAGGAAGGAACGAGCGCGTTCATGGAAAAGCGGAAGGCGAATTTCACGGGCGAGTGATCGCCATCACTGTGAGACCAGATAGAGCCTATCTCTTCAAGGCCCCGTCCAGAATCAATCGTGTGCTATTGGCACTGATTTCTGTCATTGCTTTTGGAATTGGAGTGTCCATTTATAGTACGAACATCCATGGCTTTGATCGGGGCGCAATCGTCGGTTCAATCTCGACCGCGTTCCTTCTCGTTCCTTTAATATGCTTGAGTTGGTACATACCAAGGCGGGTTGAGTTCGATTTCCCAAATGATCAGATTCGGGCCCGCTATGTGCTTCGCAAGAGGCGCGGCCTTCTCCTGAAAGATCTTGAACGGCTGGAGTATTCCACTAACTCGTGGCGGACCAATGTTTCTGTTCTTCTGCACTTTCGCGGCAATCGGAGATTACTCGTGCTTTGTGAGAATGGTGATTCTCAAATCGACGATGTAGTGGCTCTGTTGCGAGATTGGACGGAATCATGAGCGCCCTCCGCAAACTCGCCGGTCAAACAGCCATCTATGGGCTGAGCAGCATCGTTGCGCGCTTCCTCAACTTCCTGCTCACACCGCTGTACACGAGCAAGGAGGTCTTCGCGCCGGATGACTACGGCGTGATCACCTACTTCCTTGGCTGGGCCGCGTTCCTGAACATCGTCCTCAGCTTCGGCATGGAGACGACCTACTTCCGGTATAGCACCAAGCCGGAGATCGATCAGCGCCGCACCTACGGTACCACCTTCCACATCGTCGCGCTGATCGCCTTGGTGTTCACCACGGTAACCGCGCTCTTCGCCGAACCCATTGCCAGCAGCATGGGCTATCCCGCGTTCACCACATCGGTGCTCATGCTCGCCATCACACTGGGCCTAGATGCCATCACCGCCATCCCCATGGCGCGCTTGCGGCAGGAGAACCGTCCGTGGCGTTTCGTGTTCGTCAACGCGATGAACGTGGGCGTGAACATCGTTCTCAGTCTCTTCTTCCTCGCCTACTGCATGCCCAAGTACAACGCGGGCGAGAGCAACGCGCTGATCGATGCGGTGTACGATCCGAGCTTCGGTGTGGGTTATGTCTTCCTCGCCTTCTTGGTGGCGAGCGTTGTGAAGGCACTACTGCTTCTTCCGTTGTGGCCATCTATCACCACGCGCGACAATACACTAGTGCGACCGATGCTCCTCTTCGCGATGCCCTTGGTATTCGCGGGTCTCGCCGGCATGGTGAACGAGATGGGGAGTCGTGTGCTGCTGAAGTACCTCTTGCCCGCCGAGACCGCCGATGCACAGCTTGGTGTCTTCGGCGCGTGTTACAAACTCGCCGTGCTCATCACGCTCTTCATCCAGGCCTTCCGCTTCGCAGCGGAGCCTTTCTTCTTCAGTCGCGCGCACGACCCGAAAAGCAAGGAAACCTTCGCGCGGATCAACAACTTGTTCGTTGCCTTCTGCATGAGCGCCTTCCTAGTGGTGATGCTCTTCCTCGAAGTCTTCAAGTGGTTCATCCCAAACCCGGCGTATTGGGACGGCCTGCGCATCGTGCCCATCATCATGCTTGCGAACGTCTTCCTCGGCATCTACTACAACCAGAGCGTGTGGTACAAGGTCACGGACCGCACGCGTGTTGCGGGAACGATCGCGTTGGTCGGCGCAGCGCTCACCTTGGTGGGCAACCTCGCGTTAGTGCCCTGGCTCGGCTACATGGGTAGCGCGTGGGCCACATTGGTCTGCTATGCCGTCATGGCCGCCACCAGCTACATCTGGGGGCAGAAGCACTGGCCGGTGCCGTACAACGTGAGCCGCGTGTTGCTATACATGGCCGGAGCCGTTGCGCTGTGGTGGGGATGTGAGCAGGTCGAGCTTTCGGGTGCGCTCAACTATGCGCTCCGAGCGGGTGCGTTGTTG
>JBKJPT010000223.1:0-14535 GCA_046595075.1 Flavobacteriales bacterium | reverse complement strand
CGCGTGCGCACGTTGCGGTGGTTCATGCGCAGGCCTATGGTGGTCACCGAACACTATAGTGCGTACCGGATCGGGTTCAACGCCACCACGCGCGGCGCCGACCGCATCCGGCGCATCTTCCACACCGGTGTGCCGGTGATCGTGGTGTCGCGATCCCTGCAACAGGACATTATACGCTTCGCCGGAGAACCCACACCGCACTTCCATGTAGTGGACAACGCGGTGGACACTTCCATCTTCAGGCCGCTGCCTGAGGTGAAGCCTGAACCAGGACGCTTCTTCACCATTGCCGGTTGGCGCAGTCCGAAGCGTCCGGACGTTTTGCTGGACGCGCTCGCAATGCTCCGCCGCGAAGGCTACGCGGCACGCTTGCGCATGGCCGGTGATGGACCGAACATGAGCGCCATCCACGCACGCATTGCCGCACTCGACATCGCTGCCCATGTGGATCTGCTCGGACAATTGGACGAACAAGCCGTTGCCGATGAAATGCGTCGCGCGCACGCACTGGTCCACACAAGTGATCACGAAACCTATTCGGCCGTATGCGCTGAAGCACTGTGCTGCGGTACGCCAGTGATCGCATCGCGCGTGGGCGGCATCCCCGAGTTTGTAACCGATGATCTAGGCACGCTGGTACCGGAGAACACGGTAGAAGCATGGGTTTCCGCGTGGAGGAGCGCATGGGAACCGTTGCTCGTCACCGATCGATCACACGTAGCAGGCAAGATGGCCGCGCGTGCTGGATCCGATGTGGTGGGTGCACGCTACCACGAGGCCTTGCGTGCGTCAATGGAAGAACAACGCTGAGCAACGCAACCATGCACCTGACCGGCAAACGGATCCTGCTTTTCAGCCCCGAGCCATGGCACGGCCTGCACATGAGCAAGCACCACCTCTCGCAAGCGCTGGCCGCGCGCGGCAACGCGGTGTACTTCGTGGACCCGCCCGTACTCGGCAGTGCAGGGTTCAGCAGCGAACAGCAAGGCGACGTTACCGTGCTGCGTTACAGGCACTGGCTGCGCGGTGTGAACCGCATGCCGCTGGCCGTGAACCGGTGGTACTACAAGAAATTGATCCGCGACCTGGCCGAGCGCACCGGTGGGGCCTTCGACATCATCTGGTGCTTCGACACCAGTCGCATGCAGTGCTTTCCCGATGGCGTGGGCTATAAGCTGTTGCACTTGGCCGATTTCGATATCCTATTTACGGGAAAGGGCCTGATACCTTCGGCCGATCTGATCCTCACAACCGGTCAGGTGGTTGCTGACACGGTCGCGCCAATGGCGCGTTCACGCGTGGTGAACGTAGGGCACGCATTGGACGAACGCTGGCTGAAGGACATTGATGCATTGGTGCATCGTGGAACGCGGTCGCCGCAAAACATCCTGTTCATGGGGCAGCTGGCCAACAGCTACAACGACTGGGAAGGCTTCCACCGCATCGCGTCCACCCACACCGATCTCCGCTTCACCTTCATCGGTCCGTTCGATCCGGCGTTCCCCGAACCGGCGTTCCATCTGTTACGTGCACTACCCAACGTCGACTTCACCGGGTTGAAGAAGAAGGACGAACTCGTTCCGCTGCTCCGCGATGCCGATCTGCTTTTCTTCGGTTTTCGTTCCGGAACGGTGGCGCGGGAACGTGCCAACCCGCACAAGGTGCTGGAGTACCTGAGCACCGGCAACCCGATCGTGGGTTCGTTCACCATGGAGTACGCGCCAAAAACAAGCCTCTTTTGCATGGCGGCCGAGGGTGCTGACCTGAACACCACCTTCAATGAAGCCCTGCGCGACCACGCTGCGCTGAACGCACCGGCCGAACGCGCGCGCCGCATCGCGTTCGCCAAGGATCGCGCAATGGGCCGCTTGATCGAGAGGATCGAAGGCGAACTGGACCACTGAACCATGCAGCCACTGGTGACCATTGTGATGCCCGCGTTCAACGCGGAGAAGTACATCGACGAAGCCGTTCGATCAGTGATCGCACAAAGCCACACCAACTGGGAACTGCTCATCGTGAACGATGGCAGTACCGACGGTACGGTCGATGCGATCGCACACCATACCGACCCAAGGATCCGCGTTTTCCATCAATCGAACAGCGGCATCGGTAAGGCGCGCAATACGGCCCTGGAACATGCGCGCGGTTCCTTCATGTGCGGCCTCGATGCGGATGATGTACTACCAGCGGACAGCCTCACTGATCGCTTGGCCGTGTTCGATGCCGATCCGAGCCTGGATATCGTGGATGGTTGCGTGCTGTTCATGGACGGCACCCTGGACAAAGTGCTCCGGACCTTCCGACCGCGTTTCAATGGCGAGCCATTCCACGAACTGGTCGCATTAACAGGGGCGTGCTTCATGGGCTTCAGTTGGTTGGTGCGTTGGAACCCGCAGATTCAAGTGCGCTTCGTGGAACACATGACCCATGGCGAGGACCTATGCTTCTACCTGGCCTACTCACCGGGCAAACGGTACGGCTCTGCACACTCGACCGTACTGCTTTATCGGCGCACCGGCACTACCACCATGAACAATCTTCACGGACTTGCGCGTTCGTACACGAACATACACGTCTGGTTGCGCAAGCAAGGCAGGGCTTCCACTGGTGAACTGAAGAACTTTCGTCGGCTCACGCGTTGGATCATGATCAAATCCTTCCTGCGTGCCGGACATCCGGTGGAGGCACTGCGCACGCTACTGGACTTAGGCACCTTCGCACCCTTTTGATCACATCCTGGTCACGGCGAAACGGACCGGAACTGCCACAGACGCTCCAAGCCAGTGGCAAGTTCCATAGGCCGGTACCCCTTAAGCTCGATGCTAGCGAGCGTGGTATCAAGCACGTTCCAAGGCACGGCAGGAGCTTGCGTGCCGTGCGCGATCACCGGTACACGGCGGCCCGTGATCTGAAAGAGCAGGTCGCGCAATTCGCCGAGCGAAGTACCCGTTCCGGTGCCCACGTTCAGTGTACTCGGAAGCGCGCGTGGACCCATCGCGGCAATGATCGCCCCCACCATGTCATCGATGTGGACATAATCGCGCACCACGTCGAAGCCGTTCCACACCTCGATCGCTCGGTTCGCGCGCAGCTTGTCCATCCAATGCTCCACCACGCCTTGGTCCTTCTTTGCGGTGATCGGCGATCCATAGAGATTGCCCGGACGCAGCACTGTGCTGGCGAAACCGTGGTGGGCAGCGCGCAGATGAACGTAGTGCTCCATGCACGCCTTGCCACAACCATAGGCCCCCACGGGATCCAAGGGGTCGGTCTCTCGATGCGGGGCGCGCGTCTTGGCACCGTAGACCGTACCGCCGGACGAGAGGAAGATGAACCGCCCGATCCCGGCACGACCACATGCTTCCAACAGGTGGAGTCCTGCGGATACGTTCGCACGCAGATCGTTCACGGGGTCGGCGTTGGCGCTCACCGGTACGGTGGACCATGCCAGGTGCACAACCACCTGCGCGCCATGCAGCGTGCGCTCGATGTCGGCAATTGTACCGGCGATCAATTGTGCGCGCACCTGCGGAAAATCACCTTGCAGTTCCTGCATCGACCGCGGAGTGCGCAACAAGACGTGCACATCCGGAGCCTCCTCGTACGGCCACGACGCGGTCACGCCCGTCGCACCACCGAAAAGCGTGCTGAGCAATGCCCGACCAACGAAGCCATTGGCTCCTGTGATGACCACCTTCACCGAACGATCTTCATGAGTTGGTCCACCATATTGCGGGTATCCCGGTAGCGCATGGCGGTTGCGATGCAACGTTCGCGCAGCGCTCCACGATCACCGCCCAACAAGGAACGCAGTTCTAGCGTGAAACCGGTGGCATCGTCCATCGGCAGATCGTCCAAGACGATACCGGTGCCTCCTCGATCAGCTATGGTGGCATCGTCGGAAACTCCGCGCGCGATCACCAAAGGCAAGCCCGCAGCCCAATAGTGCGCGCTCTTCACCGGTGTGCGGAACGCCTGTGCGGGGGTGGGTGGTATGGCCACAACTCCCACATCAGCTGCGGAAAGATGCAGATGCAGTTCGGCAGGGATCACCGGCGGTTGTAGCACCACACGGTCGGCGATCGCAACAAAGGAGGCGTGCTGTCGAACACGATCAAGCCCGGCGTGCTGGGAAATGATGAGGAAGCGGACCTCGGGATCGGCGGAGGCAACTGCGCTCATAAAACGCAAATGGTCGTCAACCGTGTGGTAGATGCCTCCGAACTTGCCCACGTACACGAGCACCGGTTCATCGGTCCATCCATGCAACGCGCGTATGCGGGCACGAGCCAACGGGTCGAACCGGGAGCGTTCCACATCGATGGTGATCCCCTGGAGCACCACATTGCCGCTGGTACGATGTGCCGCAACCAGATCGCGTACTGCGGTGGTGGGAACCACGATGGCCGCGCTGCGCCCCATCTGCACACGCTCCAACCAACTCGTTATCCGCACGCGCATGGAACGTTCACCCCACAACCCTAGTTCGATCATGTATCGGCTGTGCGGTTCGAAACACACCACCGCGCACGGCCCCAACCCCAATAGGCTGGCGATGATCGCATAGGAGCCCCCGAAGGAGAGATAGCCAATGAGCCATGCACCACGGTGCTTTCGCGTGAAGGCCCACGTGGCCCATAGCATGCGCCACAGGTTGCGCATGCGTTGAAGCCATTGGTTACCACCCACATCGTAGCGCTGCGGTAACCACCGCACACCGTCCTTGGTCAACTCGTCGATCATGCTCACCGGAACGACCGCGTTCGGCGGTTCCTCGGTTATGAAGAGCACATGGCGCGGTCCACCCTGTCGCCGCATTCGGAGGACATAGTCCAACATGAGCGGACCGACGAGCGGATCGGCCAACCCATGTTGGCAGAACACGACCATCCCCTTGCTCGCGTGCATCCCCGCCATCGCTAGGTGGACGATGCGTTGCGCGCAGTGCGGCGTTGGTTGCCGCCGACCTTCGGCACGGGTTCTCCGGAACGCGCCGCTGCCGACCCCGGCTCACCCTTGCGGAACAATCCAAGATCGAACCTGTGCCCCATTCCTTCGATACGGACACGGTGCTTGTTGAGCATGGAAACAATGTACAGACCGGCCACGAACAGGGGCACCAACGGGATCTTGAAGCGCACCAACGCACCGAAATTGGGCGTGGAGATGCCGATGAAGAAACCGAACAGCACGGTGAACATGAAACACATGAGCGCGATGGGATTCCCCGCCAAGGCCCGGAAGAAGAACACGACCTGGGTGCGCAGGAACACGAGGACGGTGAACGTGAGCAACCAGAAATTCTCCAATGCGCTCAGGAGCATGACCACCGAATGCGACTCCCATAAGTAAGGCCTGAACAATGCTGCATTGGTGGCGATCGGGAACTTGGACAACAGGTTGAGCATCGTGCCATCGATCACTCCCACATCGAACCGGTTGGCCCCGTACGCGTCAATCCGCACCATATCGCTTTGCGTGACCTGAATGGTATTGATCATCTTGTCCAGGGAGAACTTGTCCAGATTGTCGCCTAGGTTGGTGAGCACATATAGGGACGAACCGACGATGGCGACGACCGACATGGGTATGATCACGAACTTCACCAGCACGCTGCGAATGCGCGAAACCTGAAAGTACAGCAGCCACATGGCCGACACGGGAAAGAGCGCCATGAAGATGTAGGGCTTCATCATGATGAGCAGGAAGGCGCTCACCACGAGAGCGCACACATGGTACGGGATGCGTCGCCGCTTGAAGAAGATCTCGTCCACGCTGTACAGCCACCAGCACGCAGCGCTCAAGGTCACCGTGTCCTTCATGATCGCCGAACCCCAGAACACCACCGATGGCATGTACAGGAAAGCGACCGCAAGTTTGTCCTGCAGCGAGGGGAAATACGAAACGAATGTGCGGTAGCATCGCCAGACACCGATGTACGAGATGCTTGAAAGAACGAGCGTGGTTATGAGGTAGCTATGGAAGGTCATCATCACCAGTGGACTGATGATGCGGATGAGGAAGAAGGAACGCGCATCGAAGTACACATAGGAGAACGGGTATCCGATGGTCTCGTTGAACATGGAGAGATGCTCCCAGTCCGTGGGCCCGAAGAGCACACTGAAGTAGGCGTTGGGATCCAGTGCGGCCAATTTGGCCATGGACACCGCCGAGTAGAAGAACGCGATGGTGTCCCCTCCGCCATAGTAGTAGAAGTAGATCATGCTGAACACGATCCCGCCCACCGTCTTGGCGACGAAGCCCCATAAGTAGTGCCTGTACTCGGGGTTCTTCTTGATATGGATGTTCTTCTGCCGGGCGAACATGACGTAGAGCACCACCAGGTAAACCGCACCCACCGCCCACTCCCAGTAGGCGATGTCCACGTAACCATGGTAATAGACCCAGAGCAAGGACATGGCGCCAAAGGTCGCGTTCACAAGCGTGCCATCGCATCAATGGTCCTGCGTTGCGCACCTTCGCGGTCGCTCCCGTGATCATGATCATGCGATCCCTTTCCGCCCTGCGTTGGTACATGGTGAACATGGTGCACTGGCTGAGCCATCGCCATCCTAGACTGCAGGGGCCGAACGTGTACTTCGATGTGCGCGAGAACCACTGGCACCGTTACCTGCACATCCTGATCATCTTCTTCATGGAGCGCGGCTACAACGTGCATGTGCGGCACCGCTGGCACTTCATTGCAAGTTGGGCCTCGCACGATCTCTTCCGCCGCAGCGGAACCTTTACGCTGTTCTCCAGCGGCACGCGTGCAAAGGACGGCCGCTTTTTCACCGATCGCGTTTCACGCGCGCAACACACGCTATTGGATGCCGACTACCATCACCTACCCGGCATACCGCCAAGCGGTCTTCGGCTGCCGATGCCCTTGGTGGATTCGCAATACGTGGAGCACGCATACAACAGGCATCCGGTGACGGTGGATGCACCGCGCCAACGCGGCGTCTTCTTCTTCGGCAACATGGATCCAGTGGCCTATGCACGCGCAGAGGTGCGCGATGTGTTCGGCTGCATGGACCGGACCACCATGCTCGCACTTGTGCGCAGGCACTTTGTTGATCGCGTGCACGCACCGCGTTCCATGGAGGAGATCGGCGTGCGAAGCGGTCGCGACATCGTGCTCACCGATCGCAGGGATGTATACATCGAACCAGCGGATCTGTTGTCGGTCCTTGCGCGCTTCGATTTCTTCCTTGCCCCGTCCGGTGTGGTCATGCCGTTGTGCCACAACTTGGTGGAAGCGCTTTGCGCCGGCTGCATACCAGTGCTACAGCACCCGCACCTGATGGAACCGCCTTTGCGCGATGGAGTGGATTGCCTTGCCTTCGCCGATGAAGCAGGGCTTGTGACGGTGCTTGAACGGATCGGCGGTATGTCCGAGGAATCTGTGCGCCAAATACGCCGCAATGTGATCGGGTACTACCAGCAACACCTTACGCCCGCAGCGGTGATCGGCATGATCGAAAAGCGAGGTGCGTCATTGGACACGCTGCACGTGAACGCCGAACTTCTCAGCACGCGGATCCTGCGGAAGAAGCTCGACGCGGCGGGTATCACCGGCCCACTACCCCGCACTCAATGATGGTAGGGCGTACGATTGAGTATCGTATAGGCCCGGTAAAGCTGCTCCGCGAAGATCACCCGCACCAACTGATGTGGAAAGGTCATGGCGCTGAGGGCAAGCACAAGATCGGCACGCTGCCGCACAGCATCGTTGAGACCGTAAGCACCACCGACCACGAAGACGAGCTGCTTCACACTTTGATCCCGCCACTTGCCGAGTTGGCCCGCGAACTCCTCGCTGGTCGAACGTACACCGCGTTCATCCAACACCACCACGCGTTCGCCGGGCTTTATCGCGGCCAATAGTCGCTCGCATTCAACCTGTTGCTGGTAGGCAGGTGCGCCTTTGCCGGCCTCGGGCACCACCACTTGTTCAAGCAGCACCATGCGTGCGACCCTATCGAAGTATTGTGTGCATAGCTCGCCCACCGCACCACGATCGGTCTTGCCCACCATCAATAGCTTGATCTTCATATCATCCATAATGTTGACAACTCACCGGGTTTGCACGTGCCCGCATGGCCCGGTTATTGTCAAATTTCGGCACAAACGTACCCCTCGATGAAACGCATTCCGCTCCTGATCGCCGTGCTGCTCTTATCCGTCGGCCTATTTGCACAGGACGAGGTGAAGGATCAGGTGGTCGCGGCCTTGAGCACGGGCAACTCCAAGGACCTCACAGCGCTGTTCATCGCCAACATCGACCTCACGGTGAAAGAGACCGGCGATGTGTACAGCAAAGCGCAGGCTGAACAGATCCTCCGCAAGTTCTTCAACGAGAACCCACCCGTGGGCCATGTGATCGAGCATAGCGGTGTGAGCAAGAGCGGCGATAAATACTTCATCGGTATCCTGCGTACGCGCACCGGCCATTTCCGCACCACCTTCTTTCTAAAGAAGGCCGATACCGGCTTCCTAGTGAAGCAGCTGCGGATCGAGACCAGCAAGAACGATTTCTAGCCGTGCTTCCATCGGGCACCGAGGAACTGATCGATCGCGCGTTGCGCGAAGACCTCGGCGACGGCGATCACACCACGCTCGCCACCATTCCGGAGAACACCAAGGGTGCTGCGCGTTTGTTGGTGAAGCAGAACGGCGTGCTCGCTGGCCTCGAAGTGGCGCAGGCCGTCGTGCAGCGTTTCGATCCTGCACTTAACCTGAAACCGTACATGCTCGATGGCGCACAAATTGCGCCCAACGACATTGCTTTCACGCTCATGGGCTCCACGCGTTCCATCCTTACGGTCGAGCGGCTCGTGCTCAACTTCATGCAGCGCATGAGCGGGATCGCCACGCTCACGCATCACTTCGTACAAGCGTTGGACGGCACTGGATGCCGCGTGCTGGACACACGCAAGACCACACCCACCTTGCGCGCACTGGAGAAATGGGCCGTGCGCATAGGCGGCGGACACAACCACCGCCACGGGCTGTATGACATGATCATGATCAAGGACAACCACGTGGACATGGCGGGTGGCATCCCCCAAGCGATCATGCAAGCGCAGGCCTATCTCGCAACGAAGGGTTTGGAACTGCCCATCGAAGTTGAGACACGCAGCTTGCGCGAAGTGGAACAAGTGATCAACACAGGCGGCGTGCAGCGCGTGATGCTGGACAACTTCGACCCACTCATGTTGCGCAAGGCGGTAGAGTTCATAGGCGGAAGATTCGAGACCGAAGCAAGCGGTGGGATCACTCTGGCGAACGCCCGCGCATACGCTGAGAGCGGTGTGGACTACATCTCCGTTGGTGCCCTCACGCACAGCGCGCCCAGCCTCGACCTCAGTTTGAAAGCCATTTGACCGGATGTGGCCGCGCTTCAGACGGAAGATCATCTACTCCAACACCTTTCGTCGGCTCATGCGCTGGAGCAGGCGCGCGGTGCTGCCGGGTTTCGAAGGGTTCGACCTCTACCAGATCTCGCGCTTCTTCTTTGCGGCACTCGCCAAAGGGCACATAGAGGCACGTGCTTCCGCTATCGCCTTCAAACTGTTCTTGGCCTTTTTTCCGGGGGTGATCGTGCTGCTCACGCTGATCCCCTTTGTGCCCATAGAGGATTTCCAACCCAAGTTGCTCGAGACCTTCCATGACATGATGCCCTTGGAGGTGTTCCGCTTCATAGAGAGCACCTTGCATGACCTGGTGGTGAAAAAGCACGGCGCTCTGCTCTCGTTGAGCTTCGTGATCGGGGTGTACGTGGCCAGCAACAGCATAAATGCCATCCTCAAGGGCTTCAGCAGCAGCTCGAACGTCACCAAATGGCACAGCCCGTTCAAGCAACGCTTGCTCAGCCTCGGCCTCCTCCTCGCGCTCGCGTTGCTCATGGTGATCGCGATCCCCTTGCTCACGTTCAGCGGCATTGCGATACGTAAGCTGAACGAACTCGGCCACCTGGCCAACGGCTTCCAGGTGTACTCGCTCTTCGCCATGAAGTGGCTGGTCTCGATCCTGGTTGTGATCATGAGCGTGTCTTTGTTGTACAACGCCGGCGACCCCACATCGCGACGCTTCCACCTGGTCACACCCGGTGCCCTGCTTGCCGTGTTCCTGATCCTGTTGATCTCGCAGGCATTGGCCTACGTGTTCAGCAACATCACCGACTACAATGCGCTCTACGGGTCCATTGGTGCCATACTGGCCGTACAGTTGTGGATCTACCTGAACATGATCGCAATACTGGTTGGGTATGAGCTGAATACCAGCATTGTAAGGACCCGTCAGTTGCACAGCACGAAACTGGAAGTGCCTGCGGTACAACCGTCCTGAGGGATCGGATACTTTCGCCATGCTTCCCGCGATCCGGTGGGACCCAAAGCGGAAGCGCCTCGATAACGGGATGAAACACATGCGTCCACTCTTCCTTGTCCTCATCGCGCTGGCCCATTTGCCCACAATAGCGCAACGCTTCAACGATGAGCGCCCGCCCAACACCTACCGCAACGCGGACAACCCCCACTACTGGAAGAACAGGCCTCCATACGAAGGATACTGGCAGCAGGACGTCCACTACCTGATCAAGGCGCGCATGGACGACGAGCGCGATGTATTGGAAGGTGACCTCACGCTCTACTACCACAACAATTCGCCAGACACCTTGAAGTACGTGTTCTTCCACCTCTACCAGGAGGCCTATGTGAAAGGCAGTTACAACCTCGACCAGGAGGACGAGCATTGGCGCGGTGGCGGAACCGAAGAACCGTACGCGGGCACGCGCATCAACAGCATAACCAGCGAAGAGGTCGCGTTGCCCACCGAACAGGACAATACCATGTTGAAGGTGTGGCTCGCACAAGCCCTACCTCCCGGGGAGAAAGCCGTGTTCCGCATTTCGTTCAGCACGCACTGGAGCATGAGCGTGCAACGGCGCATGAAGCTCTTCAATGCATGGGGGTCGAAGCACTACGACGGCGTGCACTGGTACCCGCGCATGGCGGTGTACGATCGCAAGTTCGGCTGGGACACGCAGCAGCACCTGGGTAGTGAGTTCTATGGCGACTTCGGCACCTACGATGTGGACCTCGACTTTCCGCACCACTACGTGTTGGATGCCACCGGGGTACTGCAGAACCCGGCTGAAGCGATGCCCGCCGAACTGCGCGCACGATTGGACATCGCCAACTTCAAGGACAAACCGTGGGATGAAGCACCCAGCGTGATCACCGCACCCGAGCCCGGTAAACGCAAGACATGGAAGTTCCATAGTGTGAACACGCACGACTTTGCTTTCACCGCCGACCCCACCTACCGCATAGGCGAAGCGGAATGGAACGGTGTAAAATGCATTGCGCTGGTGCAGGAACCGCACGCGAGCAAGTGGCAGAACGCTGCGGACTATTGCGCCAAAGTGATCGAAGCGCACAGCACCTCCTTCGGGATGTACGTGTACCCCAAGATGATCGTGGCCGATGCGCGCGACGGCATGGAATACCCGATGCTCACCCTCGACAGCGGCAACGATCCCAACTACCGCGGGCTCTTCGTGCACGAGATCGGGCACAACTGGTTCTTCGGCATGATGGGCAACAACGAGACCTACCGCGCCTTCATGGACGAGGGTTTCACGCAGTTCCTCACCGCGTGGGGGCTTGAGAACATCGATGGCGACACCATGGTGGTGGAAGCGCCCCGCACCAAGTATGAGCAACGCTACACCCTGCCCGAACTGGCGCGTGAAAGCGAAGTGTACTACGGCTACCAGCGCGATGCCGTGCGCGACCGCCTGCCCCCGATCAACACGCACAGCGACGAGTTCGGGTATTGGAGCAGCAAGGGCTACGGTGGATACGGGCATGCGTATAGCAAGACGGCGGTGATGCTCTTCAACCTGCAGTACGTTCTGGGGGACCCGCTCTTCCTCGCCGCTATGCAGAACTACTTCGAGCGTTGGCACATCTGCCACCCCTATCCGGAGGACTTCCGCCAGAGCTTCATCGACTTCACCAAGGTGGACCTCAACTGGTTCTTCGATCAGTGGATCGAGACCGACAAGCGCATTGACTACGCTGTGAAGCGCGTTGCGCACCGCCACGACGATGCTGGACAGACGATCACCCTGCTGCGCAAGGGATCGCTGAACATGCCGATCGATCTGCGCATAACGGCCAAGGACGGCAAGCTCTACGACTTCCACATCCCGAACACCTGGTTCGTGAAGGACACCAAGGCCACCGTGCTGCCGCGCTGGATCGGTTACGATGACCTACGCCGCGAATACGTGGCACACGTGGACATCCCCACTGGGATCGCGCAAGTGACCATTGACCCCACCAACAGGCTCGCCGACAGCTACACGTTGAACGACCACATGGTTGCACCAGTTGAGATCACCTTTGATCACCACATCGGCAATTACCCCGACCGCCGCACCTACGAGGCCTTCGTGCGGCCCGATCTCTGGTGGAACGGTTACGATGGTGTCAAGGCGGGCTTCCACCTCAACGGCAGCTACATGAAGATCAAGCACCGCTTCAACTTCAGCGCGTGGCTCAACAGTGGTATTGGACAATACCTACCGCCCAACAACGCGGCCACAAGTTTGGACAGTGTTCCCAACAACCGAGATACAGGCTTCGATCCCATCTCCTTCAACTTCGGCTACACCAACAGCACCGAGAAGTTCCTGCGTGGATCCCAAGTGACGGTGCAGGCGCGCATGCTCGACGGCCTGCAACGCTATGGTGCCAGCTTCCAGTACGCATTGCCTAACAACAGGACCACCGCACAGGTGGGCGCGCTCTACTTCATCCGCAAGGACAGCAGCGATCTCACCTACCTACTGAACCCCAGTGAGTGGGACCTCGATCGTTTGAACGCGTCCCTCACCGCGAGCGTGCGACATACATACTCCTACGGTCGCGGTCGCGGCGATGTGCTTCTGGAAGCGCGCAACAGTGCAGTGGGCAGCGCTAGCGGATATGGTTGGTTGCGCATGAACGCGATCAACAACAACCGGCTCGGGCGTATGGAATTGCGCACGCGTGTGTTCGCACAATACGGCACCGGTAATACGCCACGAGAGAGCGCGCTCTTCCTGGCAAGCGCATCGCCCGAGGAGATGATGGAGAACAAGTACGTGCGCAGCGTGGGCATTGTGCCTTACGACTGGACCGGCTATGGCGCCGATGTGCAACACTTCCAGCAAGGTGGTGGCCTGGGCTTGCGCGGCTACGCGGGTTACCTCGCTCCGGAGCTCGATGCCGACAGCGCGATCGTGTACACTTACCGCGGCAACACCGGGGCCAGCATCAGCGGCGAGCTCGATCTCGATGGCCTTGTGCGCTTCCGTCCAGGCAAGCTCGCTCGTGTGCTGCACTTGGACGTGTACCTCTTCGGTGATGTGGGCACCATGGGCTATCGCCGGATCGAGAATGGCAATGTGGTGCTCAACCTTGCCGAGCCACGTGCCGATGCGGGAGCTGGCATTGCGCTCACGATCAAGTCTTGGGGGCCGCTCACCGACATAAAGCCGCTCACGATCCGCTTCGATGTACCGGCCTTCCTGAGCGCGTTGCCCGCGAACGAGACTGATCACCTCGGCTTCAGGTATGTCATCGGCATCGGACGCAGCTTCTGATCAAGCAACGAACAAGATGGAACCAAGGCGCCTACACATCGCACTGATCGCATGCTTATCCTTCGCAGCATTGCGCGCACAAACGGTAACCGGTCGGTGGACCACCATTGATGACAACACCGGCAAGCCGCGAAGCATCGTGGAGATCACCGTGAACGAAGGCGTGCTCACTGGCCGCATAGTGGACCTCTACGACAAGACCCGACTGGAGAAACTTTGCGCCAAATGTCCCGGCGACCGTAAGGACCAGCGTATTGTGGGCATGGAGATCATCCGCGGCATGAGGGCGGACAGCGATGCCTGGGAAAACGGCACCATACTCGATCCCGAAACTGGAAAGGTGTACGACTGCAAGCTTTGGCTGGAAGGTGAACAGCTGAAGGTGCGCGGATACGTGGCGTTCTTCTTCAGGACGCAGACGTGGGTGAAGGGGCGCTAGCGCAATAGGGTCACGTGTCCCTTCCGCTCCACGCGGCGATCGCGATCGCAGGGGTCGGCAAAGAGAAGTGCGTACACATAAGTTCCATCCGGCGCAGGTGCTCCGCCGTAAGTGCCATCCCACGCGGCCGCGGGGTCCACACTGTGGAAGATGAGCTCGCCCCACCGGTTGAACACGGAAAGCTCGAAGTGCGCCACATCGGCGCCCACGATCCCGAACACATCGTTCACCTCGTCGGCGTTGGGTGTGAACACGTTGGGCGCGAAGGCGAGACCATCCGCAACGGGATCCACGATGATCTCCACATCGCCTTGGCGCGCGCACCCGAATTCATCCGTGTATTGGAAAGTGTACGCTCCCTCGAACAGGTCCACCACGGCCTGCGCCGATCCATTGCTCCACACTACATCGGTTGCGCCCGCTGGTAGTTCAA